>JBBWZJ010000151.1:0-6655 GCA_039648985.1 Acidobacteriota bacterium
GCGAGCCGTCGCGCTCTCGAAGGGGCAATCGGCCTTCGCGTATGTCACGATGGCGGCGAGCGTCGCGCAGCCCGCGAAGGAGCGCGCCGAGTTCGAGCGTCTGCTGCGCGCGGCGCTGGCGATCGACGACACCGCCCCCGCGTCGCTCCGGCTGCCGAACCTCATCGCGCAGCGGCGCGCGCGCGTCCTGCTCTCGCGAATCGACAGGCTGTTCTAGGGTGGCGCCGCTCAGCGCGTTGGCCGCGGCGGCAAGGCCGAGACGGCACGGCGGGCTTCCAGGCTCACCGGGCGCCCGTTGATCGTCTCGTATTCGTAGTGCACTTCCAGGTGCGACGTGCCCGCGAACTTCACCTTTGCAACAGATTCGGTGGAAATCGGCACCCGCACGCCGTCGAGGCGGGCGTAGTGGCGGATCACGCTGACGAGGCTCGTCCAGAATGACGGATTCTTTGAGAGCTGGCCCTCGACCCGCAGCAGCTCGCCTCCGTCGCTGATCACCATGCGGCCGTCGACCAGCAGGACGTCCTTGCGCCTGGGCTTCAGCTCGACATACCGCTCCCCATCGGCGCGTTCGCCATCGGTGAAGACGTAGTTTTCAGGGGTCAGCTCGGAGCGGCGGCACTCGCCGCTGTCGACGAGCTCCTGTTCGCGGCGCAGCACCTCTTTGAGGACCTTGTTGCGGATGTACTCGGATCCGGATTCCGAAACGACCGTGTACCGAAACCCGCGGCCATCCTGCTCGGTCCAGGCGTCCAGCCAGGCCTCCTGCCCGAAGTGCTCACTCTGGGCGTGCATACGCCGGTAGGCCCGGTATTGGGTCAGGGCAGGCTCGCGTGGAGCGACCGCGCGCCCGGAGGTGCTGTCGGCGGCCCGCGCGGCCGGACGAGTTCCCGCGGCGAGGGTCAGCAGCAATGTGAAGCCGAGACCCCACAGTGAGAGTCCGCGCGACCGTATTCCCTTCGTACGCAGTCGCATTTCCACGCTCCGTGCTCCACAAGGCAAGAAGCGTGCTGACCTCAGCTCGACATCAGGGGCCAGAGTTGAGGGGGCGGGGCGCGACGTCCATCTGAGCGCGAACCTCGCGTCGCCGGTGCCGGATCGAGCCCCAGGCGAGCAGCGCACACGGCAGACCGTACTCGGCGGCCATCAGTCCGGTGGGCACCACCCAACGGCCGCCGTGCCGCGCCACGTCCCACACCACATACACGGGCATGATGGTGAGCGTCCAGGCGGTGAGGGGGAGCGTCGCCGTGGTGAACAGGAAGGGTGTGAAATACAGCAGGTACCACGGATAAATCACCGGCGCGCATGCGAGCGCCGCCGCCATCGGCCAAGCCCAGGCGGCGGGCGACTCCGGCGGCAGCCGCAGCCGGCTCCAGCACGCCACCGCGAGTCCGACAGCGACAGCTGCCGCCGCCGCGAGTTGAGGCGTAGCGCTCCCGGCAATCACCCGGAACAGCGGCCCGTTGAAACGGATGTGTGCGACAACGTTCGGGACGGCTCCAAAGGGAAGTGTCGGCCCGGAAATGAATGGCAGGTACAGCAGCAGCAACAGCGTTGCCGCCGCGAGCGCGTCGCGCAGGCGCACACGCCGCCAGAACAGCGGCACCAGGACGACCGGCAGCAGCTTGGTCGCAACGGCGAGCACGAATGCGATCGATGCGAGCGCGGTGCGTCGCCGCGCGAGCCAGTATGCCGACGCGGTGATCCAGAGCGCCCCCAGCGCATCGATGTGGCCGCTGTGCGCAATCTCGAAGATCACGAGCGGGTTCCACGCGTAGGCCAGCGCCAGCCAAGCCGGACGCCCCGTGAGGACGAGCCACCGCCAGAGGACGACGATCGTCAGCAGGTCGCACGCGACGAGCGCAAGCTTCATGGCGCGCGACGAGTCGTGCAGAGCGACGATCAGGCGGAAGAACAGCTGCGCGCCCGGCGGGTACGGCGTGCGCGCACGCAGGCTCGGCATCAGCCGCGTCTCTGCCGTGTGCGTCGCCGCCATGGCGGGATCCGAGGGGAGCACGAGATAGGGGTTGTACCCGAGCTGCTGGACGTGTCCGTCCCAGACGTAGCGCACCATGTCGCTGTCGGGGCCCGCCTGCGGGATGGCCAGCGGCACGCGAAAGGCGAGGGCCAGCGCGAACGCGGCGAGGAGAAGCCCCGGGGGCGCGGCATCTTCATTCCAGACGCGCGCGAGCATCAGGATGTAAGCGACCGCCGTGACGCCGACACAAATCAGGAACAGCGGCGATCCCAGCGGCGCCCGCGTGATCACGACCACGAGGACCGCTGTCAGGAACGCAGCCCCTGTGAACGCGAGCGACAAGCGAAGGGACTTCATCAGATGAACGGTTTGGATTATAAAGGACGTACTCATGTCATCGATACGGCGCGTCAGTCTGGCCCTCCTCGCCGGAGGGCTGCTGCTCGGAACTGGAATCGGGGCTCGCGCGCAGGACGCGGGATCGCGGACCGCGGAGATTGCGGCCGAACAGGAACAGAAGGCGAAGGCGCTTGCTCCCTATCACCGCGACTTTCTCGAGCGGCAGCTGCTCGAGATCGAGCATGCGGGCGGTTTCGGCGTGGCGCGCGGGATCTTCGTCACGTTCGGCGACATCAAGCGGGGGTCCGGTCCCTCACTCGGTCCCCTGTACGGGAAGACGTTCGCGAGCGGCGCGGTGCTCCTGGCCAAGGCGGTGTTCTCGACCCGCAACGCGAAGCTCGCGCAGGTTTCGCTCACCTCCCCGCAGCTCGCCAGGCACACGCTGACCCTCCACACCCGCGTGCGGTGGCAGGACGTGCCCGACGTGGCGTTCCACGGCCTTTCCCCCGGTGTGCGGCGCGAAGCGGGTGGCTATGACGAACGGCAGACCGAGGCCAGCGTCGCCGCCGCATACAGGCCGGTGCCGCTGCTGCGCTTCGGCGCCGGGCTCGGCCTCCAGCAATTCGAGACCGGAGTCGCGGCGGAATCGCGGGGTGCGAGTCTCTTCGCCGGGGTACCCGGAGTCGGCGCGGATCCGCACTATCTCCACGCCTACGGCTCTGCCGCGATCGACTCTCGGGACAGCGAGGGGTACAGCCGGCACGGCAGCCTGCTCCGTGCGACGCTTCACGATTATCGCCAGCAGAATACCGGCCCGTACTCGTTCCGCCGTCTCGACGGCGCGGCCGAGCAGTACGTGCCGGTCCTCCATGGCAACTGGGTGCTCTATCTCGGGCTTCGCGCCTCGACGACGAGCGCGGACGCGCGACAGTCGGTGCCATTTTTCCTGATGCCGGACCTTGGCGGGCACGATCTCCGCGGCTACGGCAACTACCGGTTCCGCGACAGGCACTCGCTCCTCATGACGGCCGAGTACCGGTGGTATGCGCAGGAGTTTCTCGACGGGGCGATTTTCTACGACGCCGGCAAGACCGTCGCCGAGCGCCCCGACCTCGATTTCACCGGCCTCGCGCATTCGTACGGCGCCGGAATCCGCTTCCACGGCTCGGGGGCGACGCTGCTCAGAATCGAAGTGGCAAGAAGCCGCGAAGGCACCCGATTCATCGTGGCGTTCAGTCCCGTCGGGAATTAGGTCCATCGTGCGCGCAATCACTCCGTCGTTGACAGTGTTCGTTGCCGTGGCGCTTCTCGCCGCTGCGACCCCCTCGGCAGCGCTGCGCGCCGAGCAGTCCCGAACGGCGCCCCGGTTTTACCAGGACGACCCCATCGCGCGGGTTCCCGACACGCAGGACGCGTCGCGAGTGCAGGCGCGCGAGCTCTCCCTGGTGTACGACGCCAGCATCAATCTCTTCGGTCGGCCGGGGCTCCACGAGGTCGGGCGCGCGCAGAGCGTCAACACCATCGACGAAGTCCCCGATTCGGCGTGGTTCACCAACCGCAAAGCCCTCGAGCCTGACGCGATCCGGCGCGGCGTCACGGATGATGCGGGGCCGGTCCCCGGGCAATGGACCGTCAGCCGCAAGTCCAACGGCGTCTCGCCCGGGTTCACGATCACGGATCAGCGCGGCCGCCGGTATTTCGTCAAGTTCGACCCGCCCGGCCTGCCGGAGCTCGCCACGGGCGCCGAAGCCGTTGTCACTCGTCTCTTCCATGCGCTCGGGTACTACGTGCCGCAGCTGAACATCGGTACGCTCCGCCGCGAGAATCTGGTGCTCGGAGCCGATGCGACAGTCCGGCTGCCGAACGGCTCGCGGCGCCGGATGCGCGAGGCGGATCTCGAGGAGCAGCTCTCGCGCGCCGAACGGAACCCGGACGGCACGTATCGGGTGAGCCTCGCGGCCGCTCTGGAGGGCAAGCCGCTCGAAGGGTTCAAGTACGAAGGGACGCGGTCGGACGACCCGAACGACGTCGTGCCGCACGAGAACCGCCGCGAGCTGCGCGGGCTGCGCGTCTTCAGCGCCTGGCTGAATCACACGGACGCCAAGGCGATCAATTCGATGGACACCCTCGTCGCGGTGAACGGCCGCGGGATCGTCCGCCACAACCTGATTGATTTCAACGCGGCGCTCGGCAGCGCGGGCATCGGCCTGCGCGAGCGAAGGGATGGGTACGAGTATCTGGCGGAAGTCGGCGCGGCGGGAAAGGCCCTGCCGGCCTTCGGATTCAATCCGCGGGGATGGATGCGCATTCAGTACCCGGCGTTTCGCGGCATCGGCCGATTCGAGTCGAAGGCGTTCGAACCGGAAGCGTGGCGCCCGCGGGTGCCGAATCCTGCCTACGTCCGGTCACGGCCCGATGATACGTTCTGGGCGGCGCGGAAGCTCATGGGCCTGTCGGACGCCGTCATTCGCGCCGCGGTGCAGGCCGGCCAGTACAGCGATCCTCACGCGGAGCAGTTTCTCGGGGATGCGCTGATCGAACGCCGCGACAAGATCGGACGCGTCTGGCTGACGGCCGTGAACCCGGTCATCGAGCCGGCGCTTGCCGGCAACGGGACGCTCACGTTCCGCAACGCCGCTGTGGAGTACAACTTCGCGAGCGCGCCGGATTCGTACGTCGTGCAGTGGTATCGATTCGACAACGCAACCGGGACGTCCGAGGAGCTGGGCACGACAAGAGGTCAGCCTCCGTTTGCCGCGCCGGGCGACATGGCTGGATCCTTCGTGCGCGTGGACATCAGCGCCGTGCACCCCGACCATCCCTCGTGGAAGCAGCCCGTTCGCGTGCATTTCCGGAGGGCTGCGGGCGGATGGCAGCTGGTGGGGTTCGACCGCATGCCGGACGCGCCGCCGATGCGTCCGGGGCTCGTGGGCGCAGAGGTCAAATAGCGCGGCTATGCGTCGGTCTCTTCCTGGTAGCTGCGGCCGAGCAGCAATCGCCGAATCGTTTCCACGGTGAGCCCGAAGGCGAGATGCGATCCGAGCGCTGACGCGTGACGCACGAGCGGGTACTCGGTCGGAGGGGCCGAGAATCCGGCAAGCGGTACGCCGACTTCATCCGCCAGCAGCCAGACCGCCGCGCCAAACGGCAGCCCCCCGGCCGCCGCCGCTTCGGGCTGCAGCTCGGCCACGGCGCCATAGAACGCCCCCATCAACGCGCCGAACGCGTAGTGAACCGCGGGTCCGCCCACCCGTTTCCCTGTCGCGCTCAGCGGCCGCCCTGTCATCGCTTCGGACACGCTCGAGGCCGCCTGCATGGTCGCCGGCTCTTCGGAAAACGTCCCATCCGTATCGTTCGGGCTGGCAGCGTGACGCGTTTCGTGACGCCCGTTGGTGGTTTCCGTGGGGCCGATAAAGTGGTTGACTCGCACCATCACCCAGGCTCCCGCGAGCCCGCCGGCCGCTCCGACTGCCGCGGCAATCACCGGGTTGTGCTTGCGTCGGATTGCGCCTGATCTCTCGGACGACACCGTTCGACGGTTTGCCATACCCCCTGTAAAGCACGGCTCGTGCCCGACGGGTATCTGCTTTGCAACGGTCTCCCCCAGGAGGCTCAGATGAAGCGACTACTCATAACGGCGGGGCTGGCGTGTGCGTTCGCGCTGCCAGGTGTTGCCGGCGCGCAGACGGCAACGCCGTCGGGGCAGAGCGGAACGACGGGCACGACACAGGGCACGAAAACAGCAAAGCCGGGCACCGCAACGGGCGGGGCGGCAAAGTCCGGTTCAACCACTGCGACAACCGGGGCGGTCGCGCCGGCCGACAAGACGTTTGCGATGCACGCGGCTCAGGGCGGACTCGCCGAGGTCGCGCTCGGGAAGGTGGCGGCACAGAACGCCTCCAGCCCCGACGTGAAGCAGTTCGGCCAGCGCATGGTCGACGATCACGGCAAGGCCAACGACGAGCTCACGTCGTGGGCATCGAAGAACAACGTCACGCTGCCGACGGATCTGGATGCGAAGCACAAGGCCGAGCAGGCGCGCATGTCCAAACTGACAGGCGCGGCGTTCGACCGTGTGTATATGGCGGCGATGGTCGCCGACCATAATAAGGACGTCGCGGAGTTCAAGCGCGCATCCACCACCGCGAAGAATGCCGACCTGAAGGCGTGGGCGGCGAAGACGCTCCCCACTCTGCAGGAGCATCAGACGATGGCGAAGGAGACGAGCGCCAAAGTGCACGGATCGGCGGGCGCCGCGTCTGGGAAGACGTCGAGCCCCGCGGGCACGACCACACCCAAGACAACCACTCCGAAGGCGCCGAAGACCAGCGGCGC
>JBBWZJ010000158.1:0-3652 GCA_039648985.1 Acidobacteriota bacterium
CAGCGCATGGTGCAGGCCATGGACATCCAGGTCGGCCGCGTTCTGCAGACGCTGGCCGACCGCGAGCTGTCCGGGAATACGATTGTCGTGTTCACGAGCGACAACGGGGGGGAGCGCTTCTCCGACACCTGGCCGTTCACGGGCCGGAAAACCGAGCTCCTCGAGGGCGGGCTCCGTATCCCCTCCGTGATTTCCTGGCCGGCTCACATTCCCGCGGGTGCGGTGTCAGAACAGGTGTCCATCACGATGGACTGGATGCCGACGCTGCTGGCGGCCGCTGGCATCGCGGCCCCGTCGGACTATCCGTTCGACGGGATCAATCTGCTGCCCATGCTCACCCGGCGCACCGCGCCGGTTCCCCGCACGCTGTTCTGGCGTTACAAGGCGAACGCGCAGCGCGCATCGCGCGATGGCGATTACAAGTTCCTCAAGATTCTCGACAACACGTTCCTGTTCAACGTCGTCGACGATCCGATGGAGCGCGCGAACCTGAAGGAGCGACACCCCGACATCTTCAACCGTCTCGTGACGCAGTGGTTTGACTGGAACGCCACCATGCTTCCCGAGATCGACGAAAGCGTCAGCGGAAGCTTCAGCGGCGACGAGCTCGCTGATCACTTTGGCGCCCAAGGCGGCCCCGACTCGACGGGCAAGGCCGATAACCCGGCGCGCCCGCGTGACGGATCGGGCAAGCCCGACTGACCGGATGCCGTGACAACATCAAGGGTCCTTCCGAAACGGGTCACACGGACCCATACCTCATCGCCCCGAGCGCTGGCAATCGCCGCACACCCGGACGACATCGAGTTCGTCATGGCGGGCACGCTGCTGATGCTCCAGGGGTCCGGCTGGGATATTCACTACTTCAACGTCGCGAACGGCAACATGGGCAGCATGACCATCCCGCCCGTGAAGCTCGCGCGCGTCCGCCGGGCCGAGGCGAGAGCCGCCTGCAAGATCCTCGACGCCACGTGGCACGCGTCAATTTGTAACGACCTCGAAATCTTTTACGACGATCGGATGCTGCGGCGGGTGTGCGGCGTCATCCGATCCGTGGCGCCGACGGTGATCCTGACCCATTCGACGCAGGACTACATGGAGGATCACATGATCACGGCGCGGCTGGCCGTCACGGCAGCGTTCGCCCGCGCAACCCCGGGATACCGCACGGCGCCCTCGCGTCCGCCGCACACGGGACCAGTCACCATCTACCACGCCAGTCCGCACGGCATGCGCGACGGGCTTCGGCGCGTGCTCAGGCCCGGCGCCTTCGTGAACACGACGGCGGTCCACACGCGGAAAGCAGCCGCCCTCGCGTGTCACGAAAGCCAGCGCCGGTGGCTCGACACGACCCAGGAGATGGACGACTACGTGAGGACGATGGAGGCGTTCAGCCGCAGCACCGGCACGCTGTCCGGCGTGTTCGCTCACGCGGAAGGGTGGCGGCGCCACCTGCATTTCGGTTACTGCGCCGAAGACGCGGACCCGCTTCGCGATGCACTCGGCCCCGATTACCTGGTCAGCGGCGAATACGAGCACGGGCTCGAGGATCGTTAGCCAATCACGTACGGCCACCGCTGCGGCCGTGACAGCATCGCATTCGCCTCGTCGTCATTCCTGAACCGCTCCTTGATCGGATCCCAGAAGAGCCTGCGCCGGGTCTTCATCGCGATGTGATGGAGGAGACACGCCGAGCAGGCGCGGTGCGCGACTTCGACTGGCGCGATCGGCTGCTGCCGCGACCGAATGCACTCGAGCCAGTTCCCGTGATGGTCCTTGCTCTCGTAGAGGTGCACTTCATCGGGGCCGATCACAGACGTGATGATTTTCGGATCGCTCGCCGCGAGTGCCTTCGGGTCCTTCAGCTTCGCGACGGGGTCACTGGCCGTGACGGTTTCGTTGCCGCGCGACACGAACACCCAGCCGTCGGTACCGATGAAGCGAATGCCGTTCGGAAACGCGCCGCTGACGATCATCTTCACGCCGCCGGCGTACACCGCCTCCGTCCGGAAATCCCCGTGCACATCCCACAGGCCGTGCTTCGGGAACTCCGCTGTTCCGGAGATCTCGAGCGGCCCGGTGTACTCCGCGTCCATGCCCCAGTGTGCGCTGTCCACGTGGTGAGCGCCCCACCCGGTGATCATGCCGGCGCCGAACTGTTCGCACCGAAGCCAGCCCGGGCGGTCGTAGCCGATCTGCGGGTGGACGCGTTTCTCGGTGTACGGCACGACAGGGGTCGATCCCAGCCACATGTCGTAATTCAGATTGGCGGGCACCGGCATCGGCGGCTCCTCGTTCCCGGAGGGATCGCCGGGAAGCCCCACTTCGACCGTCCGAAGCTGCCCGATGCGCCCATTGCGCACGAGCTCCGCGGCGTAGCGAAACTGCGGTGATGAGCGCTGCTGGCTGCCTATCTGAAAGATGCGGCCCGAACGATGGACGGCATCGCTGAGCGCGCGGCCTTCGGCGATCGTGAGCGACGCGGGTTTCTGGAGGTAGACATCTTTGCCCGCCTCGACGGCATGGATCGCAATGATGGCGTGCCAGTGATCGGGTGTGCTGATGACGACCGCGTCGATGTCCTTGTTGGCGAGGAGGTCGTGGTAATTGGCATAGCCGGTCACGCCGGAATAAGGCGCGGCGGTCCTGGCCGAGTAGTATCCATTCACGAGCGTCCTGGCATCTTCCACTCGCCGGCTGTCCAGATCGCAGACCGCCATGACTCGGGCAGTGTCGTACTTCCACAAACCCGGCAGGTCGTGCCCCCTCGAAATCCGGCCATTTCCAATCGCGCCGATGTTGATCCGGTTCGAGGGCGACGCAGGACCCAGTACTGACGCCGGGATGATGGCGGGGAATCCCGTGGCGACCGCCGACAGCGCGAGACCCTGTCCTGTCGCCTTCAGGAATGCGCGACGTGATGTTCCACGAGCTCGCTTCTGGGACATTGTCGTCCTCGACGGCATGGCCCGTTGTGAGGACCAGCTGAGTTTCTGTTTCAAAAGTAGCGAAACGGTAAGTGTCCCGCTCTGAGGTCTACACACTCGACCGAGGGGATGGAGGGTTGAAGGTCACCCGCTGGGCCTGAGCCTGAGCCCTGAGCATCAACTCCGTCGCGAGAAAACAATGCGCCTGCGGCATGGCGGTCTCCGTCCTGTCCAGGACGTCGGAGACGAGCTGTGCGCCGTAGGGGAGCGGGACGGCGCTGCAGTCGATGTACCGAGTGTCCTTGCCGTCCACGATGAAGAGGTGGCTCGCCCCCGGGCGCCCGGCGATGTCGATGTTCTTGCGCACTTCGATGAACCCGTCGGTGCCGAGGATCGTCAAGCGGCCGTCGCCCCACGTCGCCAGGCCGTCGGGCGTGAACCAGTCGACGCGGATGTAGCCCGTGCCCCTGTTGCCCCGCAGCACCACGTCGCCGAAGTCTTCGAACGTCGGGTGCGTCGCATTGTGCACGTTCCCGACCTGCGAGGCGACGACGGTGCCCTCCGTCGATCCGGTGAAGTACAGGAACTGATCCGCCTGGTGCGAGCCGATGTCGCAGAGGATGCCGCCGAATCGCGGCCGATCGAAGAACCACGGCGGCCGTGTGGCCGGCGTCATCCGATGCGGCCCCAGGCCGATTGTCTGGATCACCTGTCCGATCGCGCCT
>JBBWZJ010000181.1:0-9991 GCA_039648985.1 Acidobacteriota bacterium
GCGCGCGATACCGTTGAGCCCCACGACAACGCGCGAACACCGGTGGGCTGCCGCGCGACAGGACCCGCGGGGCGCCCGCGCCGACCGATGCGGCGGTTGTGTCGCGCCGCCCCTTGATCGATTCTGAGCCGTTCTAGCCGGCAGCGCTCCGGCGTCCGAGCCAGAGCTTACCGGCGAGAATCGCGATCCCGGGAAGCGCTATCGCACCCGCAAACGTGAGCAGGAACGATCCCGCGCGCATCGAGAACGCGCCCACGGCCGCATACGCCAGCGAAATGCCGAGATCCGCGAGCGCCGTCAGCCACAGGAACGGCCCAAGGGCGGTCTTCACCAGTCCGGCGAAGACGACGCTCGACTCGGCGAGGACCGGAATCGGACGGCAGATCACGAGCGCCCAGGGGCCGTATCGGTCCATGACCTTCCCGGCGTTCGACAACCCCTCCGCGCCGACGAGGCGGCGCGCCGGTCCCGCCGCGTACGCGCCGAACACATACCCGATGATGCAGCCGAGGGTCATCCCGATCCAGATGACCGCGGCGCCCATCCAGAAACCAAGCAGGACGCCGGCGCCCGTGGACACGATGCTCGAGGGCACCGGGAGGAAGACGTCGAGGGCGAGCAGCGCCCCGATTGCTCCCGCGGTCGCCCAGCCGGACGCATTTCCCGCGGCGAGCCATGTCGCCAGCTGCTCGAACTGCTTTTCGAAGATCAGAAACGGAACCAGGACGATGGCGATCAGGATCGTCCAGAGAATCGCCCAGCGCATCAATCTACTCCCAGTCGTATCGCCGTGTCGGCAAGCCCAGCCAGTACGATTCCGCCGTGCGGAGCGGTTCGGATCGGGTCGGTCCATCGTAATGGGTCGCGGACTCGCGGAGCTAAAGCTCCGCGCCACGAGCTCTGCGCGAGGGCTGCGGGAGCCGGCACCCGGGCGACTCGGGTCGTTCGATCCGGAAACGATGCGGAGCACGCCGCCATCATCTCGAAGAACGCCGCGCAGGCCGGCGACAGGGCGCGCGATCCTGAATGGTCGCGCGCCGCGTGCTCGGATCGTAAGCCGGAGCGGCGTTTTTCCGGCGTGCAGAGCGGTTTCCTGAGCGAATGGCCCGAGTCGGCGCATGGCGGAGCTAAAGCTCCGCGCTACGAAAGCGGCACCGGCTCCGCGCGACGAGCGCGCTAGAAGTCGAACTTGTCGATGTTCGCCTTCGTGAACATCGTCGGCGCGCCGAGCACGATCTCCGTGCCGCGAATCTGGATCGTCCCGAGGCGGCCGGCCTCGATCGCGGGTGTACCGGGCGGAATACCTTCGCGGGCCAGGCGGGCGCCGGCAAGGACGGTGAGATACCCGAGGTCGCGCGTATTCCAGAGCACCACCGTCTGCACCCAGCCATCGTGCACGTAGGGCTTGTTGATGTTCGGCAGCGACAGGCCGATGACGTTCACGTCGTGGCGGTTCGCCTGACGAACCGCTTCGGCGGATCCCGGCACAGCGGGCGCCGAAATCGCCATCACGAGCCGGACGGCCGGGAATACCCGCATGATGGTCTGCGTCTCGGAGAATGCCTTGTCGCGATCGTCATCGCTCGGGCGGATTGTCGCCAGCTTGAGATCCGGGTACTTCGCCGCCAGCCGCTTCCTGATGAACGCAATCCACTCGTTCTGGTTCGCCGCGCTCAGCGCGCCGGTGATGACCGCAAACTCCCCCTTCCCACCCAGAATCCGTGCGGCCTCGTCGGTCAGCGTGTTGCCGATGCCCTCGGACGTCGCCTGATTGACGAAGAAGTCGCGTGCGTCAGGGTCCGCGTCTGAGTCCCACGTCACCACGTGGATGCCGCGATCGCGCGCCTTCCTGAGCACGCTCGAGATCCCGCCTCGATTCTCGACCGCGACCGCGATCACGTCGACCTTCCTCGTGATCCAGTTCTCGACGAGCTCGTTCTGCCTGGCCGCGTCGAGGCTCGTCGGCCCGTCCCAGATCAGCTCGACGCCCAGCTCCTTCGCCGCTTCTTCCGCACCCGCGCGGCAACTGACGAAGTACGGATCTCCTTTGGCCTTCGGCATCATCGCAACCACCGGGCGCCGCGCCTGTGACGGAGCGGCAGGACCCGCCGCGTCCGACGGCCTGCCCGGAGGGACGAGCGACCGCACCAGCCAGACGTTCGTCCCCGCAACGAGCAGCGCTCCGCCGAGAACGGCGGCGCATAGCACGGCAACCTGGCTGTTCTTCACTGTGTCCTCTGCTGCAGACGCGTCGAGCCCCGCGAGGGCCTCGCCGGGATGTTGGGGCGAAGCGGCGAGTCCCTCGGGCGCCACATCCCCGGTGGAATATACATTGGCCGTCCGACGCGCCCGGCTGCGAACGCGATCGAGCGCGATCGTTGCGACGAGCAGCGTGCCGGTGAGAACGCCTGTCAGCTCGGAAGGCAATGCGGCGAGGTGCAGCCCGTTGCGCAGGACCGCCAGCGCGGCAAGGCCGACGAGAGTCCCCCACATCGTCCCTCGACCGCCGAACACCGACGTGCCGCCAAGCACCACCGCGGTGATCGCGTCCAGTTCGTACCCGAGTCCGGCATCCGACTTCGCCTGCCCCAGGTGCGCGACATACACGAGCGCGGCGAGGCTCGACATCAGGCCGGAGAGGACATACGCGAGGGCAATGCGTCGTGCGACGGGGATGCCTGCGTACCGCGCGCCGGAGGCTCCAAAGCCGACCGCGTACCATCCGCGGCCCACGACCGAGCGGTGCAGCAGCACCACGTATGCGGCAAAGACCACGACGAACACCGGCAGCTGCGCCGGGATGACACCCCAGAGGTATCCCTGCCCCAGCGCGACGAACTGCGCGGGAAAGCCGGTGTAGTTGACGGCTGCCTGAGTCATCCCTTCGGCAATCCCGCGGAAAAGCGAGAACGTTCCGAGGGTGACAATGATCGGGAGAATCCTGAAACGCGCAATCAGGAGCGCGTTCAGGCTTCCGCCAGCGACCCCGACGAGCAGCGCGAGGATCGCAGCGGCGGCGATCGGCAGGTGCCCATCACGGTACGCGGCGCCGAACACCACAGCCGCGAGGCCCATCATCGAGCCAACCGACAGGTCGATGCCGCCCGTGACGACAACGGGGGTCATCGCGATCGCGAGCAGGCCGAGCTCGACGCTCAGGCGCGTGACTTCGAAGAAATTACCGACCGTCGCGAAGTTGCGGGCGACGGCCGAGAAGAGCGCCACCTCCCCGGCAAGCGCCAGGAGCACAATCCATTCGCCGTTCGGGAACCAGCGCGCCCGGACGCCTCCCGTCATGCCGCGCCCGCCAGAACCTCGCGCGCGCGCCGGCGATCGCTCCCTTCCCGCACGGCATCGATCGTGACAGCGGCCAGGATGATCGCCCCCTGCAGCGCCCGCTCCCAGTAGGCGTTGACGCCCAGGAACGTGAGCGCCGGGCCGACAGCGCCGAGCAGGACGACGCCGAGCAGCGTGCCGGCGACGCTGCCCTGTCCGCCGCTGATGGCCGCGCCCCCGACAACAGCCGCGGCAATCACCTTCATCTCGAGGCCTATGCCGGCATTGCTGGGAATCTGATTGAAGCGCACCGAGTTCAGCAGCGCGCCGAGCCCCGTCAGCGCGCCGGCGAGCGCAAACACGGAAGACGTGATGCGGGCGGTGTCGAACCCAGCAAGCCGCGCCGCATGTTCATTGGAGCCCGTCGCATATACCGCGCGTCCGGCGGCCAGGTTTCGCATGCCCCACCCGAGGCCTGCCTGCAGGACGATGACCACCGCGGCAGCCACGAACGGATAGGTTCCCTGCGACAGGCCGAACCACTGGAACCCGGAAGGCAGGTCCTGCACCCATGTCCCCTGCGTCACCCATCGAAGTCCATCTCTCAAGGCGACCATCGTCGCCAGGGTGACGACGACCGACGGGATGCGGACGTACGCGACGAGCGCGCCGTTCAGCGCGCCGAGCGCAGCACCTGCCAGGCACGCCGAGAGCGCGACGACAGGCATCGGTGCGCCCCCCTTCCCCACGACGCCGGCGACGACGCCGCAAATCGCGAACATCGATCCCGCCGAGATGTCGATGTTGCCGGTCAGGATCACGAGCGTGGCGCCAAGCGCCACGATGAGCGCGGGCATGTTGCCGAGGAACAGGTCCTGGAGGTTGTCGCTGGCGAAATACGCCGGGGCCACTCCGGCGAGGACGAGCCCCAGCGCAACGATGACCAGCGCGATTGACGTTTCTCGTCGATGACGTTTCAGCATTCGTCTGATCTGCAACGCGCAGCTAACGAGGCGCAGCGTGCGCCATTATTCATCAGCGGTGTAGAATCCGCTTCAAGCTATTGCGTCCGCTCATACTCCTCTGTTTCTTCGCAGCGACGCTCGGCGCCCAGCCTCGCGATCTCCGGTGGGCAGCCGATCCGGAGGGGGGCGCTCCCTACGTCGAGGCCGATCCCGCCGACCCCTCGAAGGTCGAAGGCTTCGAAGTCGACATCGCCGGTGTCGTCGCGCGCGCGCTCGGCCGCACACCCCGGTTCACGTTCACCTCGTATGCGTCGATCGACCAGTCGGTTGCGCGCGGCGACGCGGACCTCGGGCTCAACGGGCTCGAGGACACGCCGGCGCGGCGCGCCGCCATGGCTGTCACGGTTCCGTACTACGAATTCCGGGAAGTGCTCTCCGTGAGGAATGCGGACGCTGCAAGGTTCCGCACACTTGCCGACATTGCGGGCCGGCGCGTGGGTACTCTCGGCGGCACGATGGCCTACGAGATCCTGCTCGGCGCGGGCCCACGTCACCGGATCGAAACGGTCTCCTACGACGACGACGTGCATCCGTACAGCGACCTGCTGCTCGGCCGTGTGGACGCGGTGCTGCTCGATAACGTGATCGCGGAACGTCGTGTCCGGCAGCTCTCGGGTGTCGCCGTGCAGCCGCAGACTGTCGCAGTCGGGCACTACGTGGGGGTCCTGGCGCCCGGGAACCGCACGCTGCGCGACGAAGTGAGCCGCGCCTTGCTCGCCGCCATGCGCGACGGCTCACTCGAGCGCATCCTGCGCAAATGGCACGTGTGGAACGACGATCAACCGGCACTGTACGCGCGGCTGCTTCGCGGGGAGGTCGCGGCCCCGTCGGCCAGCATCACCGAGAGCGCTGCGGACGGAGGGGCGGTACACGGAGCGGCCTGGCAGGCGACACGCCGATACCTCCCGACGCTCATCCGGGCCGCAGGCGTAACGCTCGTGCTCTCCTGCCTCTCGATGGCTGTCGCCGTGGCGCTGGGCATGCTGATCGCGAGCGGTCGCGTGTACGGCGACGCGCCTCTCCGGCTCGTGCTGACCGGGTACGTCGAGCTGATGCGCGGCACACCGATCCTTCTGCAGCTGTTCGTCATCTACTACGGGATGGCGGCAGCGATCCGGCTGCCCGCGTTCGTCGCCGCGCTCGCCGGGCTGGCGCTGAACTATGCGGCGTACGAGAGCGAGATTTATCGCGGCGCACTCGAAGCAGTGCCGATCGGACAGCTCGAAGCGGCTCGGACCCTCGGCTTCACCGAACGCCAGATCCTGTCGCTCGTCCGGGGTCCACAGGCGTTCCGCCTGGCGCTCCCCCCGATGACGAACGACTTCGTCGCGCTGCTCAAAGACTCCTCGCTCGTCTCCGTGCTCACGGTCGTCGAGCTCACGAAGCAGACGCAGATCTTCGCGGCGAATATCGGCAGCTGGGTCATCCCGGGCTCGCTCTGCGCCGCGCTGTACCTCGCGATGTCGCTGCCCCTTGCCGCCACGGCGCGCCGCCTCGAGCGGCGATGGAAGACGCCCACCGCATGAGCATCGTGCTCGACGTGCGCGGGGTCCATCTCCGTCGCGGCCCGAGACGGATTCTGAATGGGATGACCTTCGAGGTTGCGCGCGGAGCCATTGTGGCTTTGATGGGACCCTCGGGCTCGGGCAAGACGACAATGCTGCGCGCGATAGCGGCGCTCGAGCGCTTTGACGAGGGCACGATCATGCTCGAAGGCCTCGAATCCGCGGGAGGGCGCCTGCAGGGGCGCGATGCGCTGCGGCAATGGCGGAGTCGCCTGGGCCTCGTCTTTCAGTTCCACCACCTGTTCGATCATCTGACGGCGCTCGACAACGTGACGCTCGCCCCTGTGCACGTCCACCATGTCGCGCGATCGGCTGCGGAAGCGCGGGCTCGCGACCTGCTGCAGTCACTAGGTGTCGAGCACCGCGCCGGCGCACTCCCGCGTGAATTGTCGGGCGGCGAGGCCCAGCGCGTCGCCATCGCGCGGGCGCTGGCGCTCGATCCCCCGCTGCTGATGATGGACGAGCCGACAGCCTCGCTCGATCCGGCCCGGCGCGCCGAGCTCGGGCGCCTTCTGCGGGAGCTCGCGGCCCGGGGCCACGCGATCCTCGTCTCTACGCATGACGATGCGTTTGTCGGCGAGTTTGCCACGGGCGCGATCCGGATGTCCGACGGCATGGCGCACTGACCGCCGGCAAGGACGCCGGGCCTGGCGGGCATCACTGTGAGATCATCTCGCGATGGCGGGCCGCGACGGCACGAGGATCGTGTACTCCACCGACAAGGGCAGGGTCTGTCCGACGTGCGGGTGGCCGGCCGGCGAGTGCCGCTGCAGCCGCACACGGACGGACGACGCCGTGCCGGCCCGGGTGGTGGCGAAGCTGCGGATCGAAAAGGCCGGCCGCGGCGGGAAGACGGTGACGGTGGTGTACGGCCTCCCCCGCAACGACGACTTCCTCAAGGAGCTCTGTCAGGACCTGAAGCGCGGGTGCGGTACGGGCGGTGCCGTGGTCGACGGCACCATCCAGCTCCAGGGAGACCTGCGGGAGCGCATACGGGCGCTCCTTGGCGAACGCAACATCCCCGTGAAGGGATGACTGCTACAAGGGGATCTTGCTCTTGTTCAGCGCCAGCCACTGGTCGAAGTTCTGCAGCGCGGGATTGAGCGATCGGGCGAGCTCGATGTCCCGCGCCGCGAGGCTCTCCTTCTCGAAGTCGCTGTAGAACTGGAACATGTTGCCGAGCTCGTCTGCGCCCGGGAAGCCGAAGGCGCGGTACGCGTCAGGCGCGACCGCGTGGTACTTGACCGTGACGCCGAGGCCTCGCGACAACTTCTCGCTCATCTCGTCGATCGTCAGGTTCTCGCCTGCAATGCCTACCGTCTTTCCGATGTACTTCGAGCCCGCCTTGAAGATGCCGTAGGCGACTTTGCCGATATCCTCGGCGGCGATCCCCGCGAGCCGCTTCTGGCCCATCGGGAAGGACCAGCGGTACACGCCGTCCTCACCCTTCTTCGGACCCAGACCGAACGTGTAGAGGTTGTCCCAGTAGAACGAGGTGACGAGATACGTGACAGGCAGGCCGGCGAAATACGCGTCCGCCTCGGCTTTCGCATCGAAGTGCGGCACGCGGTAGTGCTTCTGGAGCATCGGCATCCTCGTGTCACCGGGGGCCATCAGCTTCCGTGTGTCCTCGAGCGTCGACCAGATGACATGCCCGACGCCCGAAGCCTTGGCCGCCTGCGCGAGATTGCGGCCCTGGCTCTTTTCTTTCTCGGCCGAGAGATGCTCCCAGAAATTCGTGACGCAGTACGCCCCGGACGCACCCGCAAATGCGCGCTCGAGGCTCGTTGTGTCGTCGAGATCGGCCCGCACGACCTCCGCGCCGCTGGCGGCGAGGGCCCGCGCGGCCTCCTTGTTCGGATCCCGGGTTACAGCGCGAACCGCAAACGTTCGAGCCTGGTCCGAAAGGATGGCGCGCGCCAGGGCGCCTCCCTGGGCGCCCGTGGCGCCAACGACCGCGATGACATTCTTCCCCGCCATATGATGCGTCTCCTCCGTGCCGATGTGATGATCAGGGGGATCTTACTTCAGCCCTGCCGCGCTCAGCGCAGCGAGTGTCACTTGCCCGCTTCTGGATTGACAACCACGGGAGGGCGCGCGCACGATGTCGCAACTCAAACCAGGAGGTGTTGGATGACAGGTTGGACTCGGGCGGTGACGTGCGCGCTCGCCGGTATCCTGATCGCCACGGCGTCGCCGTCCACCGCGTCGGCCCAGACGCCGAAGGCTCTGGTTGGCACCTGGAAGCTGAATCCCGCCAGGTCGAAGTACAACCCGGGACCGGCGCCCAAGACCATGACGGTCGTGTATGCGCTCACCGGCGAGTCGTTGAAGATCACCGTCGATCTGGTTCCGGCAACCGGGGCCGCCCAGAAGTGGGAAACGACCGCGGGGTTCGATGGCAAGCCGCACCCGATCACGGGACATCCAACCGCCGATACCATCACGCTGGCGCGCATCAACGACACGACCGGCGAATCCACCTTCATGAAAGGGGGGAAAGTCACGGCCGTGAGCAGGCGCGTCCTGTCTGCGGACGGGAAGACGCTCACGATTTCGACGAAAGGCAAGACCGAGGACGGGAAGCCGCGGAACGACGTCGCCGTCTTCGACAAGCAGACCGGAGCGTGACCCGGCCTCCGCGGCCACCTGCGCGGCAGTCCTGTCGGTGATCCGATCGGGCGAGAGGCCGCCCCGACCGCTGATCAGGCCGGCCGATTCGCGTCCGGGAGCGCCAGCGCCAGGATGGCGGCCGGCGTCGCCTCGTCGCGTGCAAGCACGCCGCGGATCGTTCCGGCCCGCATCACCGCGATTCGATCGCTCATGCCGAGGATCTCGGGAAGCTCGGACGAGATCATGATGATCGCCAGACCGCGCTCGGCCAGGGTCTGCATCAGGGCGTGTATTTCCGCCTTCGACCCGACGTCCACGCCCTGCGTGGGCTCATCGAGGATCAGGACCGCCGGCCCCGTGGAGAGCCAGCGCGCGAGCGCCACCTTCTGCTGATTGCCGCCCGAGAGCGCGCCCACCTCGGTCGTGACTGAGGGGGTCTTGATGCGCAGCTGATCGACATAGCGCGCCGCCGCGGCGCGCTCCACCCGACCGTCGATCAACCCCCGGCGCGACACCGCGGCGAGGCTGGCGAGACTCGCGTTCGATGCCACCGACATGTCGAGGATGACGCCGTGCTGCCGGCGATCCTCGGGCACGTACGCGATACCCAGGCGAATCGCATCTTCGGGAGATGCGATGGCGGCGGGCATTCCGCGCACCAGAATTTCTCCCGAGTCCGGCGGCGTCAGGCCGAACAGCGTCTCTGCGAGCTCGGTCCGTCCCGAGCCGACGAGTCCCGCGATGCCAAGGATTTCTCCCGTCCGGACCGACAGCGAGACATCCCGCAGGCCGCTGGCGCGCCGGGTCAGGCCCCGGGCCTCGAGCGCGACCTCGCCGGATTCGACCGCCCGCTTCGGGAACACGGCCGCCAGCTCGCGGCCGACCATGAGGTGAATGAGCTCGGACCGGTCCACCTCTTCCCGTTGCCGCGTGGCGATCGTACGTCCATCGCGAAGTACGGTGATCCGGTCCGCGATCGCCGCAATCTCCTCCAGCCTGTGCGAGATGTACAGGATGCCGGCGCCCTCCTGGCGCAACCGCGCGATGACCGAGAACAACTGCTCGACCTCCCGCGCGCTCAGCGAGGCCGTCGGCTCGTCCATGATCAGGATCCGGGCGTCGGCGCCGATGGCCTTGGCTATCTCGACCACCTGCTGCTCCGGCATGCTGAGCGATTCGACCAGGCGATCGGGATCGAGCGGCGCGCCCACGCGCGCGAGCAGTTCCGCGGCCCGGCGCCGGCGTGCACTCCAGCGCACGCGTCCCCACGGCCTCACGTCTTCGAGCGCCAGGGCGATGTTCTCGGCGATCGTCAGGTGCGGGAAGAGCGAGGGCTGCTGATAGATCGCCGCGATCCTCATGCGCCGTGCCGTGTGTGGATCGAAGTGGGTGACGACGGTGCCGGCGATGACGAGCGTCCCGGCATCGGCGCGCTCGGCCCCCGTGACGATCTTGATGAAGGTGGACTTGCCGGCGCCGTTCTCGCCTACGAGCGCATGCACCTCGCCCGCG
>JBBWZJ010000240.1:0-3541 GCA_039648985.1 Acidobacteriota bacterium
ACGAGCCCCGCCGGGTGGTCGATCGTCCAGACGAATACGGGCCAGCGCTCGCCCTCGACGAGGAGCTCTGCCCCGAGGTGCGCGCGGATCACGTGCGCGACCCTACCGCGGCTGTGTAATCCGCCGCCGTCCATCTAAAGCGCCGTGGAGGGCGTACGATCGTCCGGTGTACAACGCGTACCGGTTCGTCGATCGCTGGTTCGTCCGCACCTCCCTCGAAGCTGTGTACGACGTCGTCGGAGACACGCTTGGCTATCCCGGCTGGTGGGGCGATGTCTTCGTGAGCGTCGAGGGTGACGCCGGACCGCCGCGTCCGGGCCGTCACGCGAGGATCGTGAGCCGGGGCTTTCTCCCGTACCTCTTACGTTGGGAAGCGCAGGTTGTCGAGGCTGACGCTCCGCGCCACTTCGCGTTCACGATGGCGGGAGATTTCGTCGGCAGAGGCAGCTGGACGTTCGACTCCGCCGACGGTGGCACGACTGCGGTCTTCGATTTTCGGCCCAGGGTCGAGAAGCCGGGCGTCAAGCAGTTGAGTCCGGTCCTGAAGCCGTTGTTTCGATGGAACCATCGCTGGGCGATGCAGCGGGGTGAGCGTGGCGTCAATGCATTGTTCGAGCGCTCCGCTGCGGGTTGATTCGCTTGCTCGTAGGTGCGGCCGAGCTCAGGTCTGAAGAACGGACGTCGCCGTCTGCCGAGAGACTCGCGGGTCGGCATGGCGGTGAATGAGTTTCCAGCCGTCCTCTTCACGGCGGTAGACGGAGGTGACCCGGGCGGCAAATTCCGCCTGTTCGTCACGCCCTCCGACCTTCACCTCCACCCGCTCGATTTCCACCGTGTATGCCAATTCGTCGGTGGCCGTCTTGGAGATCTGCTCGAAATCGGTGGCTCGTCCGTCGCTGAAGTACGAGGCCGCGCGCTCGAGTTGCTCAACGACCCCGTCCCAGCCCCGACCAAAACCGCCGAACGGATTCCCGAGCGTGATGTCGCCGCGCGCGGAGTACAGATCCTTGAAGCCGCTGGCATCACCACGCATGATCCGATCAGTCGCCGCATGAGACGCTGAGATCGCGTCGTCGAAGCTTTCGCAAGCCATCGCTACCTCCTTCTATGTGGCGAGCGCGGCGATGACCGATCAGGTTGACGCGGCCCGCTTCCATGTTCTGACGTGATTCTCTTGCACTCGGTGTCCATCGATGTTTGCGTCTGATTCTTCCTTGCCGGCCGCCGCCGAGCTGACGCATTGGCGACACTCCGCTGCATGCGGGTGACGTTGCGCGAGCTGCGGGACGAGGATCTGCCGGTGCTCTTCGAGCAATGGGCGGATCCGGTCGCCGCGCACATGGCCGCCTTCACGTCGCCCGACCACATGGACCGGGACGCGTTCCAGCGTCGCTGGTCGAGGCTGCGAGCCGACGAGTCGGTGCTCAACAGAGTTGTCGTCGCCGATGACGACGTCGCCGGGACGATCGGGTCGTGGGGCGACCACGGCGAACGCGAGGTGACGTACTGGATCGGCCGCGCGTTCTGGGGCAACGGGATCGCGACCGCCGCGCTCGTGGCGTTCCTGGCCGTCGAGCGGACGCGGCCGCTCCGCGCGCGTGTCGCATCCGACAACGTCGCGTCGCGCCGCGTTCTCGAGAAGTGCGGTTTCCACGTCGTCGCGACAGATCGCGGTTTCGCGCAAGCGCGCGCCGCCGAGATCGACGAGCTCGTGCTTCGGCTCGACGGGAGCTATTCGGTGCCGGCAGCGTGAGCGACGCCGCTGAGCTCGATCACGCCGGCCGTCGCGTGAAGACCACAGAGCCCTCTGACGGACTCGAACCGGCGCCTTCGAGCACCAGGTTCCTCGCAGCAGCGCGCGGCAGAAGCGACGGGAGGCGACGGCGTTGCCGCCTCCCGTCGAAGGTGCGTGGTGCGGCTAGGCGGACGCGGCCGCGGGAATTGCCGCCGACACCTTGCGGTATGTGGAGACGCTAGTTGCGGCCGTCCACGTCACGAGCGCCACGGCGCCTGGAAAGAACCCGTAGCCGAACGGGCTTCCGTCGGTCGTTCCGTCGAGGACCACCAGGAATGTGATCAGGAAGGAGACCCCGCCGACCAGTGCCACGATCCCAGTCCAGCGGGCAAAGACCCCAGTTCGCAGGGTGACTAGCCCGGCGGCCGTCAAGAACGCAGCAAACCCCATTGCCGCGATGAGGTAAGGCCCGGCCGCTCCCGTAGCCACCGCCTTACTCACCACGGGATCTACCTTCGCGCCGTTCGAACTCGCAGCGGCCACCGTCACGAGGGCCATCCCCATTGCGCCGACACCGACAAGGGCGCCGGCGAACACGACGCGGGCCAGTTGTGCGGCACCCCGAGCGCGAGACTCCGCAAGCACGCCTCGAACGACGGACATGAAGTAGAGGAAGATGAAGGCCGCGAGGAGCATCGCGAACGCGCTGATGCGGCCCTTCCACTCGTTGTCGTCCGCCCAGTTCACCCAGTCCTGGTCTGCTGCGTTGTAGTGGGGCGTCAGGCCGCCGCTTGCAAACCAGCCGACGAGGAAGAGCGGGACGAAGGCGACCCCGGACAGCGGCAGGAGCCGCTGCCACCGTGAATCGCCGGTCGCGGCGTCTGGGACATGCCGCGTGGCCACGGCTTGAGTCGTCATGCCGGGCTCAAAGCTGCGGCCGGCGCGGAGTTCTGCGGCTCATCGCCTTCGGACAGGATCGGCGCTTCCTTCCTGAAGCCCCAGATGGTGCAGTAGACGCCGAGGAACAGCTCCCACGCCGCTTCGGGAATCGATGCAGGCCCCTTCAGTCCGTTGGCCGCAGGATTCCCTCCGAACATCACGATCGTCCCCGCAATGAAGAGCAGTGGCCCGCCGATCATCCCGAGCCACGGCCACGGTCGCGGCACGAGCTGGGAGCGATACATCATGTAGCCGAGTATCAACCCGTTGCCCCAGCCGACGACCCAGCCGGGGCCGAGGAGGAACGTCCAGTCCTTGAGCGCGGCAAGTGTGTAGGCGACTGTCCCCTCTGATCCTCCCGAGACCTCGCGTCGGAGCGTGATGACGCCGAGCACCGCGACGATCCCGACGAGGATGAAGGTGCATTCGAACACGCGCGCCGTCACGTAGCCGATCGACAGCTCTCGGTAGCGCCGCCACATGATCGGGACGATCACGACCGCGGTGCCGATGTTCGAGACGATCAGCAGCAGCTCGAGGAGGACGCCGAAGAGGACCCGCTTGTCGTGCCCGGCGCTCGCGATGTAGCCGATGGGATCGTCGAGCACCGGCTTGTAGAACCACAACGCGGGGATCGACGTGGCAAAGGTGATGAGGTAGAGCACGCCGAACCAGCGCGCTCGCTTCTGGTCAATGCTCATGCTTGACCCCTTTCCGGGTGGTGATTGACAGACCCCTTCCTCGTTTTGAAGATACGATTTTAGGAGGTCTGGAGAACAGGTTTCAAGAGCCGTGGTTCGCAAGCCACCCATAGATGAGACAGGTTCGCGTCCGACCTGGTTCGTTCTGACGAACCACGGCAACGTG
>JBBWZJ010000250.1:0-21195 GCA_039648985.1 Acidobacteriota bacterium
GAGCGCACGGACGCCCGCGAACGACTTGCTGATCCCCCGCGCCTCGACGAGCACTGAGGGCCCCTGCGCTACGCGATCGCCCACTGCACGCTGGCTGCTTGTCGTCACATGTGAGTCCGAGGAAGCACGCCGCGTTGCGCATGCCGGAACACGGGGTCAGTCGGGATGCTCGTCATTTGCGCCGTAAACAACGGCCACGACCCCCCATCTCGTCCATGACACGGCCGGCCCACCTGAACCGTGTTGCGCAGTGCGAAATGCTGAAGCATAATGGCGCCGCCGTCGGGCCCCTGCGGCACATACGGGAGGACCACATACGGGAGGACCATGAGCTCGAAGCCCGCGCGAGACCCTTATCTCGTAAAGTCCGTCGTCCATTCATCACAGCTGCTGTCGGCGTTCCGCTCGTCGGGCGAGGCGCTCCCGCTCCGAGAGGTGGCGGCGCGCAGCGGACTCCCGAAAAGCATGGCGTTCAGGCTGTTGTACACCCTCGAGCGCTGCGGGATGATCGAGAAAGTCGGCGAGAATCTGTATCGCTCCCATCTGCGTCCGTTCAAGCAGCGGCCGTACCGCCTGGGATACGCCGCGCAGGGCACGGATTATCAATTCTCAAAAGAGATCTCCATCGGGCTCCAGCGCGCCGCGGCCGCGCAGGGCATCGAGCTCATCTGCGTGGACAACCGCTACAACCCGAAGATCGCGCAGCGGAACGCCGACGTGCTCGTTCGCGAGAAGGTCGATCTCGTCATCGAGTTCCAGACGGACGAACACGTCGCGCCGATCGTCGCGGCCAAGTACCGCGATGCGAACATCCCGCTGATCGCCATTGAAGTGCCGCATCCGGGCGCCACCTATTTTGGCGCGAACAACTACGAGGCCGGGCTCATCGGCGGGCGGCACCTCGGGCGGTGGGCCCGGCAGCACGGGCCTGCGGAGGCGACGGAGATCGTTCTCCTGGCTCTCGAACGCGCCGGCAGCCTGCCCAAAATGCGCCTCACCGGCATGCTGGTCGGGATGAAGGAGACCTGCCCGCAACTCGAGAACGCGCAGGTCGTGTACCTCGAGGGGGACGGCAAGCTGGGCGACAGCTTCGAGGCGATGCGCAAACACCTTCGCGCCAGCCGGGGCCGGCGCTTTCTGATTGGAGCCATCAACGATCCAAGTGCGCTCGGCGCGCTGCGCGCGCTCCAGGAGGCCGGCCGCAGCGACGCGGGGGCCGTGATGGGCCAGAATGCGTCCCCCGAAGGGCGCGCGGAGCTGCGCGAACCCGGCACCCGCCTGATCGGCTCGGTCGCGTACTTTCCCGAAAAGTACGGCGCCGAAATCGTCGCCGTCGCCCTCGATCTCCTCCACCGCCGGCCCGTGCCGCCGGCGGTCTTCGTCAAGCACCAGCTCGTGACGCCGGAGACGGTCGATCACATTTACCCGAACGATCGGCTGACGCAGGGGACTTGAAAGGGTGCCAAAGCTGCCAAGGGTGCCAAGGGTGCCAGGGTGCCAGAGTGCGCTGTGCTCGCGGGTGGCCACGCGCCTACCGCAGAAACGCCTCGGGCAAGCCGCCGTCGACCGGAATCACGTGCCCGGTGGTCTTCGCGCTCTGGTCGCCGGCGAGCCAGCAAATCGCGTTCGCGTTGTCGATGGGCAGAATCGGCCGGCGCGTGATGGTGCGGCGCGCGTAGAACTCGGCAAGCTTGTTGCGCAGTTCCTCGGTGGACTCCGACTCGCTGTAATCCAGGCTGTACTTCTTGAGCGCCACGATGACGCGGTCGCGGGGGAACATCGACGACCCCGCGATGACGGTCGCCGGCGCGATGCCATTCACCCTGATGAGCGGTCCGAGCCCCACGGCGAGCTCGCGGATCAAGTGGTTGATCGCCGTCTTGCTCACATCGTAGGCTTCGCTTCCGGCTTTCGGCACGACGGCGTTCGCCGAGCTCGTGAGGACGATCGACGCCGGCAGATTCTGCGCCTTGAGGATCTGCGCGGCTTCCTGCGCCAGGATGTAGTTCGACGTCAGGTTGATCTGCAGCGCACGCGCCCAGACGCCTTCGGCCGGCACTGACGGATCGGGCGTGGGATACCACGCCGCCGTATTGATCACCGCGTCAACCCCTCCGAACTGGCGAACGGCGGCGCGAAGGCCGCCGGTGATCGTCTCGCGCGCGGTCAGATCCATCGCGGCCGTCATCACCATCTCGGCCGACGAGGCCTTGACCGCGTCGGCTTTCGTCTCTTCGGATCCCGCCGTATTCATGTCCGCGATCACCACGTGCCCGCCGCGCCGGGCAATCTGGATCGCCACCTCGCGCCCGATTCCGCTTCCCCCGCCGACGACCATCAGGACCTTGCGGCTGAACTCCTTCTCCGGGGGCATCCGCTGCAGCTTGGCTTCCTCGAGGGCCCAGTACTCGATGCGGAAGGCCTCGGTCCGCGGGAGCGCCACGTAGTTCTCGAAGCTCTTGAAATCCTTCGCCTGCTCCGGGCGGCGAACCTGCGGCAGCATCGCGCCCGGCCCACCCTCGTCGTCCAGCGCGTTCGCCCCGGCCATGACGTGAATCGCGTTGACGAAAAATTCCGACGTGATGCGTGCTTCGCGCTTGTCCTTGCCGAACCCGAACAGCCCCAGGCCGGGGACAACGACGACGGACGGGTTGGCGTCGCGAAGCGCCGGAGAATCCTTGTCCGCGCAGGCGTTGTAGTACTCGGCATAGTCAGACCGGTACCGGCCGGCGCGCTCGCCAATCAGCCGTTCGAGCCCCGCGGCATCGCCGCGGGCGGGGTCCCACGGGATGAACATCGGCGAGATCCGGGTGCGGAGGAAATGATCGGGGCAACTGGTGCCCATACGGCACAGATCCTCAGCCCAGTGCGAATTCGCAAACGTGATCGCGTCCTCGGAGCCGTCGTAGTGCGCGATGACGCGCCGGTTCGACGACACGACGCCCCGGAGATACGGCAGGAGCGCGGTGACCGCGGCTTCACGATCGCCGACGACGGCGGTGACTTTGGGCCCGCCGAACGGCGGCTTGCCCGAACGGCGCGTGTGCTCCTGGATGAAGTCTCCCATCTCGTCGATCGTGCGGATGCTGCTCATGTAGCAGTCGCGCTGTGTGGCGCCCCATGTGAAGAGGCCGTGGCCGCCGAGGATCAGGCCGTCGCAGCCGGGGGTGGCTTCGACCGCGCGCTTCAGCATGAGCGCGAGCTCGAAGCCGGGACGCTGCCAGGGAACCCAGATGATCTTCCGCCCATACGTGCGGTTGAACTCCTGCATCTTGCGTTCGCCATTCGCGCTCGCCGCGAGCGCGATCGCCCAGTCGGGGTGCAGGTGATCGACGTGCGGGAACGGCAGAAACGCGTGGAGGGGCGTGTCGATGGATGCGGCAACGCGGCTCTCGCCGAACGCGCAGAGCGGGTACATAGCGACCATCTCGTCCTCGAGCGCTTCGCCGCGGTACCGCGCGATGAGGCTGTTGAGCTTGTCGAGGTACAGAATCGCGAAACCCGACGTGCTGATGGATCGCAGATCCCCGCCGCTGCCCTTGACGGCCATCACACGCTGCGGCTGGCCGGTCAGCGGATCGGTCATGTCGAACTTCGAGCTCGTGTTGCCGCCGCCGAAGTTGGTGATCCGGAGATCGGCGCCGAGCAGGTTCGATCGATAGCGCAGCAGTTCGAGCGGATTGGCCTCGAGCTTCGCGGCCTCCTTCTCGTCCCACAGGTTCTTCAGGTACTTGGTTGTCGTCGTCTCAGACACAGGTCATCTCCACGTATTCGAGAAAGCGTGCGTAGTGAGTATCCCAGACATCGGCGGCGACCGGCTCGAACCGATCCACCGGAAAGGACCGCTCGATGATCGTGCGTGCCTCGGCGAGCGACGCCACGGCTCCCGTCGCCAGCATCTGCATCGCGATGTTGCCGAGGGCTGTCGCCTCGACCGGACCTGCGACGACCGCGCGGCCTGTGGCGTCCGCGGTGAACTGATTCAGCAGGCGGTTGCGCGAGCCGCCGCCCACGATGCGGATCTCGTCGAACGTCGTGCCCGTGAGCTCCTCGAGCGATCGCAGCACGACCCGGTACTTGAAAGCGAGGCTCTCGAGAATCGCGCGCGCGAAAGCGGGGGGCGAGTCCGGCACGGGCTGGCCGGTCTGCCGGCAGTAGTCCGCAATCGCCACGACCATGTCGGGCGGCTGGAAGAACCCGCGGTAATCGGGATCGACGAGCGATCGGAACGCGCGAGGTTCCGCGGCGGCCCCGGCCAGCAGCGTCTCGTACGGGAGATCCAGACCCGCCGCGCTCCACGAACGGCGGCATGCCTGCAGCAGCCACAGGCCGCCGATGTTCTTGAGCAGGCGCGTCGTCCCGCAGACGCCGCCTTCGTTGGTGAAATTCAGGTCGCGCGCCCGGGCGGTGATGACGGGGGCCTCGCGCTCGGTGCCGAGCAGCGACCACGTTCCCGAGCTCAGAAAGGCCGACCTCCCCCCGGCAAACACCGAGGCGACGGCGGACCCCGTGTCGTGCGACGCCGGCACCACGACAGGCGTGCCCGCAAGCGCCGCGCTCACGTCGGGACGGACCTGGCCGATGAGCGTGCCGGGCTCGACGAGGGCCGGGAGCAGGCGGGTCGGGATCTCCAGATCGTCCAACAGGCCGGTCGCCCAGCTGCGCGTCCGTGCCTCGACGAACTGAGTCGTCGTCGCCATCGTGTATTCAGCCGCGATCTCCCCTGTCATCCAGTAGTTCAGGAGATCCGGAATGGTGAGAACGCGAGTGGCGGCGGCGACCAGACGGGGTGTCGCCCGGCAAGCGGCATACAGCTGGTAGAGCGTGTTGAAGGTCAGGAACTGGATGCCGGTGATCGCGTAGATCTGCTCCCGCGAGACACGGCGCCAGACCTCCGCCATCACCCCGTCGGTCCGCGCGTCGCGATAGTGATAGGGGTTCTCGAGCAGGCCGCCGCGTTCGCCGAGCAGCGCGTAATCGCAGCCCCACGTGTCGATGCCGACACTCTCGGGCGCGTGGTCGGCGGCACGCTCCAGGCCGCGCCGGATCTCGAACCAGAGGCGAAGCACGTCCCACTGAATCGAGCCATGGTGCGGCACCGGCTCATTGGGGAACCGGCACAGCTCGTCGAGCGAGAGGATGCCGGCCTGCAATCGACCGAGCATCGCGCGCCCACTCTCGGCGCCCAGATCGATTGCGAGAAAGTGAGCACTCATGTGGGGGAAGCCAGTGACGCCGACACGCGATTTCTGCAGCGGATGACGCCGGCCGGAGCAGGCGTGCGGCGAACAGCATACGCCCGGCGCGCGCGCATCAGCAAAGCATTCCACGAAACGCCGCAGTCTCGCAACGCGAGAACCCCCGAGCGGTGTCCGCACGCGGCGGGACGCTGATTTCGTCCGGGTTGACGGGCCAGACCTGCCCCGCGCGCGCAGACACCCGGACGCGGCGGCTGTCCGCCCTGTATCGCATTGCACAACGCAGACGCACCGGCACGCCGTGCCCGGCAGGCCTTGGAATCGGATAACGCCCGCTCATTGTTGCGTTTGGGTTGGCGCCGCGCATTTCACAGGCCGGAAACCCCACTCCCCATGGGCTGAGTATTTGACTAGCAGGTGGCTCCGGCGTAACCTCGCCGCGCCACGGAACCGGCGCGGAACGAGGGCGCGGGATCGGCTGGTGCCACCGCCACATCGACGGCAGCCGATCGCCCGCCCGCAGGGGCTTCGACAACGGAGGAGTATTCACAGTGAAATCTTTTTGCAGGATTGTGCTCGCGGCTGCGGCGCTCGTCGCACTCGGCGGGAGCCTGAACAGCCTTCAGGCGCAGGGCCTGACCGGCCAGATCTCGGGAACTGTCACGGACTCGGGCGGCGGCGTGCTTCCGGGCGCGTCCGTCACCATCAAGAACGCCGGCACCAATCAGACCCACGAAACAGTGACCGGCGCCGACGGCGCGTTCGTCTTCCCCGACCTGCTGGCGGGCAAGTACGACATCACCGTGACCGTCAGCGGCTTCAAGACGTACGAGCAGAAGGGCATCGACCTGGCATCGACCGAGCGGGTCGCTCTCCGGACGATTGCGCTCGAAGTGGGCGGCCTCGCCGAGACCGTCAGCGTCCAGGCCGAATCCGTGCAGGTGCAGACCACGACCGCGGCGCGCTCGGGGCTGATTACGCGGGAGAACATCGACGACATCGCGCTCAAGGGTCGCGACTTCGCGGGCATGCTGAAGCTCCTGCCGGGCGTCGTGGACGTGTCCAACCGCGAGGCGCCAGGCTGGGGCAGCATGGGCGGGCTCTCGATCAACGGCCGCAGCGGCGGCTTCAACTTTTCGTACGACGGCGTCACGAACAAGGACACGGGATCCAACAGCGGCAACTACGCCGCGCCCGCGCTCGACTCGATCGCCGAGGTTCGCGTCCAGACCTCGAACTTCCAGGCGGAGTACGGCCGGAGCTCAGGCGCCACGATCACGGTCATCACGCGCAGCGGCACGAAGGACTTCCACGGCAGCGCCGCCTACTACAAGCGCGACACGAAGCTGAACGGCAACGAATTCAGCCGGCGGCAGCAGTGCGGCCTGGGCGTGACAGCCCAGTGCGACCCGCCCCTTTACAAGTTCGACAACGAGGCGTGGACGGTTGGCGGCCCGCTGCTCGTGCCGGGCACCGGCTTCAACAAGGGTCGGAACAAGCTGTTCTTCTTCTTCTCGCAGGACATCCTGCAGCGCACCGATCCCGGCAGCCTCAATCAGCGTCGGATGCCCACCGCGCTCGAGCGCAAGGGAGACTTCTCGCAGACGTTCGACACCCAGGGACGGCTCGTCTTCGTCCGCGATCCGCTGCTCGCGGGCAACTGCTCGGCGACGGCCGGTGGACCGGCGTGTTTTCCGGGCAACGTCATCCCGGCCACCCGGATTGACCCCGTGGGTTCGGCGCTCCTGAACCTGTTCCCACTTCCGAACGCGGACGACCCCACCGGCGGCCGGCAGTACAACTACGTCTTCCAGACAGTGCAGGACTGGCCGCGCAACGACCAGGTGCTGCGCATGGACTGGAACGTCGCGCCGAAGACCACGGCCTACGGGCGCCTGCAGTGGGGCTATGAGAAGCGGGCCGGCGGCGTGTCGTTCCTCGGGTCCACGGGGGCGGGCTGGCCGCAGCAGCCGAGCAAGTACGAGATCGACACCGTCAGCTACGTCAACACGCTCCTGCATACGTTCAACCAGACGACGTTCGCGGAGTTCACCGTGGGCGTGAACTGGGCCCACCAGTACACGAGCGCGCTCGACCAGGCGGCGATCGACATCAACGATCGCACGAAGGTGCTGCCGTCGTTCCGGCAGTTTTTCCCCTCGGCGAATCCGGACAACCTCCTGCCGCAGGCAAGCTTCAACGGCGGCCTCCCGGGGACGATTGGCTCGTTCAACGTCGAGAGCCGCTGGCCGTTCTTCGGCTTCAACACGCTGTTCAACGTCTCGGGCAACCTGACGAAAGTCAAGGGGTCGCACAACCTGAAGACGGGAATCTTCGTCGAGCACACCACGCGCCCGGCGCAGCGCTCCTCGACGTTCAACGGGTCGCTCAGCTTCAACGCCGACGGCTCGAATCCGCTCAACACCAACATCGGCTTCGCCAACGGCCTGCTCGGGGCCGTGACGCAGTACCAGGAATCGAACGGCCATCCGTCGGCGCACGGCGAGTTCATGAACACGGAGTTCTACGCGCAGGACAACTGGCGGCTCCGGAGGAACTTCACCGTCGATGCGGGCGTGCGGTTCTACTACATTACGCCGACGAGCAGCCAGGGGGACAAGGTGCCGCAGTTCGAACCCGGCCAGTTCAACGCCGGGCAGGCGCCGCAGCTCTTTCAGCCGGCTGTCGTCAACGGCGTCCGCGTGGCGCGGAATCCCATCACCAACGAGATTCAACCCTTCGTCTATGTCGGGCGCCTCGTGCCGAATTCGGGCAACTTCACCAACGGCATGGTGGTGTACGACAACACGCCGCAAAAGAAGAATCCCTTCAAAGCGGCGCCCCGGCTCGGCTTCGCCTGGGATCTTACCGGCGACGGCAAGACCGCGATCCGCGGCGGCGCCGGCGTGTTCTACGATCGCTACTCGGACGACAACATTCTCGACCTGATCGAGCTCCCGCCGGTCCTCCAGACGTTCACGACGAACTACACGACCGTCTCGGAGCTCCTCGCGAGCCCGCTGACGGCGACACCCACGGCGGTCCGCCGCATCGAGGAATTCGTACCGCCGGTGGTCTACAACTGGAGTCTTGGCGTCCAGCGTGACATCGGATGGCGACTGATCGCAGACGTCGCATACGTCGGCAATGCCGCGCGCGACCAGCTGATCACGCGCGACATCAATGGGCAGCCCTACGGCTACGCGTACCAGGCGTCGAGCCTGGATCCGACCAACGTGTCGGGTGGACAGCCGCAGCCGCTTCCGAGCGACCTGCTGCGGCCCTACCGGGGTTATGGGAGGATTCAGAACCGTGAATTCACCGGCTACTCCGACTACCACGCGATGCAGTTCTCGGTGAACCGGCGCCGGGCCTCTGACGGCTTGTCGGTGGGCGCGTCGTACACGTACCAGATGGTGAACAAGACCCTTGAAGGGATCGACCCGTTCGGCGACAGCCGGGCCCGGTTCTACCGCGATACGACCGGCGTCAACGGGCGCCGGCCGCATGCGCTCACGATCAACTACTCGTATGACGTCCCGGATCTCTCCAGGCACTGGAACAACATCGTCAGCAAGGTGCTGTTCGACAACTGGCAGGTCTCGGGCATCACGAGCATCCTGAGCGGCAACAAACAGGGCTTCTCCTATGGCTACTCCAACGTGCCCACCGGCGTGCTGAGCGGCACGGGAGCCATCGAGGGCGTGGGGAGCCGGCCCGATATCGTGTGCAATCCCAACCTGCCGCGCAGCCAGCGGACGTTCGCGCGCCAGTTCAGGACCGAGTGCATCGCGCCGCCGTCCGACAAGAACCGCCTCGGGAACTCGCGGGGCGACGAGTACCTCGGGCCCGGATTCATGAACTGGGATATTTCGTTCTTCAAGAACGTTCCGATGGGTGGCACGCGGCGCCTGCAGCTCCGCGTGGAGCTCTACAACGCCTTCAACACCGACCAGTGGAACGGCGTGAACACGGGCGCGACATTCGACTTCAACACCGGCGCGCAGACGAACACGAACTTCGGCAAGCTGAACGGCTCCACGTTCAACGCGCGGCGCATCCAGCTCGGCGCGAGGTTTACCTTTTAGCTCTCAGCTTTCAGCTTTCGGCTTCCAGCTTCCGGCTTCCGGCTTCCAGCTTCCGCTGGGAGCTGGAGGCCGGGAGGAGGCGCCTGCACGTGCGGCGCCGATCGCAACCGAACCACCTGCACGCTGCGGCCGGAGGACCTGATGCGCTGGATCGTCTGGATTGGCGCCGCCATCGCGCTCCTCACTCTGATTGTCGTCGTGGTTGGCTACAGCCTGCCTCGCGGACACACCGCCACCAGGGTCACGAGCCTCCCGCAGCCCCCCGAGAGCGTCTACGCGCTGCTGTCCGACGTCGACCGGTATCCCACATGGCGGCCTGCCGTCAAAGCGCTCGCACGGCAACCGGATCGCGACGGGAAGCCCGCCTGGACCGAGACCGTCAGCGGTATGACGATTCCCCTGTACTTCGAAAAAATGGAGCGACCGGCGCTGCTGGTGGCGCGCATCTCCGGGCCGTCCTTGCCCTTCGGTGGCACGTGGACGTACCGGATCGCCCCGGCAGCGGGTGGCAGCGAGGTGACGATTACTGAGGACGGCGAGGTCTACAATCCGATCTTCCGGTTCATGTCGCGGTTCGTGTTCGGCTATACCGCGACACTGGACGAGTTCGTGAAGAACCTCGAGGCACGGAGCCGGTAACGCGCTCAGCGCCTCTGCGGGCCCATTGGCTGACTGGTGAGCGGATCGGTGGGTTCCGTCGGCCGGGCTTCCCATGCCTCGAGACTGTCCACGACCAGCATCACGCCGTACATCCGGATCCAGTGGCCCGGAAACGAGCACAGATAGACGTACTCCCCGGCCTTCGCCGGCGCCGTGAAGTTCAGCCGCTCGAATTCCCCGCCGTTCAGCAGCCGCGTCGCCGCCACGACGAGTGGAATGTCGGGCACGTAGGGTTTGCCATTTGGATCGGACGTGGGCGGCACCGCAGCGCCGGCCGTTCCGATGTCGCGCACGGACCCGGGCTGACCGACGACAAGGTTGTGGGGCATCCCGTCCGGGTTCGACAGCACGACCTGAACGGGCTTGCCGGCCTCCACGACGAACCACTTGACGTTGAACAGGAGCTGCTCGGGCACCGTTTCGATGGTGATGACCCGCACGCCCAGTGCGCGGAGGTCCCGGCGCACCGCGCGCCGTGGCTCGTCGGGCAGCGCGGCCGCAAATTTTTCCCCGACGTACACGGCTGCGATGGTGCCCGGGTCCGTCCGATGCTCGGGCGGCGTGCCTCTGACGATCTCCACGAGCGCCCGGGCGAGCGGCTCGAGCGTTCCCTTCGTCCAGGCGCTGTCCGGAATTAGCTGCAGCGCGCTGACCGCTGCCGCGCGGGTCGAGGCGTTGGCCGCGGGCGAGGGGCCGATCACCTCACGGGCGAGCAGGTCGAACACCGCCGCTTTTCTGCGGGTGTACGGCAGCGCCGACAGGGCCGCGGCGCTAGTGCCCGCATCGGTTGTGTTGTCGAGGAGCGCCGAGATGCGGGGAAAGAGCGTAGTCCGGAGCTCGTCGTACTTGTCGAGCCGCGGGACGACGCGGAGCAGCTCCGCGAGGTGACCCTCCTTAGCCGCTGCCTCCCAGGCGGCGGCTGGCGATCCGTCCGCGATCATCATCGCGCCGTAGGCGCCCTGCAGCGCGAAGGGGTGCGCCTCCGTCCGAGCCGCCGCGAAGATCGCGCGCTCGGCGCGGAGCGTCTCGGACGGCTGGGCCAGGAGCATGTCGAGGAGCTGAGCGGCTGTTTGATCGTCCTCGGCTTCGCGCAGGCCGGAGAGCGCCTGCAGCAGCACCTTCGTGGGGCTCGCGCTGTCAATCTTCGTCAGAGCGGAAACGGCTTCGTCGCGGAAGCTCCGTGCGAGTCCCTTGCGGGTGAGCAACGCGGCGTAGATCGGCCGGCACTTCGGATCGCCTGGCTGCCGCTCGACGCGCGCGAGCTCGTCGTTCGTGAGCCGGCTGATCTGATACTCGATCGCGCGCGGCGACTGATCGAGCAGGATGCGCGGCGGCGGCTCCTGCCGCGTGGCTGGCTGTCGGTGCGCCGGCCGCCCGGCGGATTCGGCCGCCGGTGCACCGGGGATCGCAAGGAGCGTCACGAACGCGACGGATGTGATGAGCGCGGCCATCACCGAACGAACGGCTTCAATGTTTTCATCGTCTGATCGAGGGTGTATTGCAGGAAGCGATCCTGCGGATGATCGACAGACGCGAGCGCGACGGCGGCCGCTTCGGCGCTCTGGAAGAAGCTCGCGGCCCTGACAGCCTCGAGCCTGACGGCGGGATGCTCGTCGTTCGCCTGCACTTTGAGCAGGGCCAGCGGGTTCTCGATGCGATCGCGCCAGTAGCAGAGGACGCGCGTGGCGGCGGCGCGCGCCCATGGCTCGCTCGACCGCAGCATGCGGCGCAGCAGCCTGTCGTCCACGCGGTTGAACCATTGCTGCACCCATAACGCTTCCATCATGTGGTGCTCGTATTTGCGATCCGCGGCATCCAGCTGCCCGATCCAGGTCTGGAGAGCCGCCAGGACCTCCTTCGGATCGCGGCCGCTCAACTCGATCTTGGTCCGGTACCGCACGCGGTCCTCGGGTTCCTTCAGCAGATCGAGCAGCTGCGGGATCGGCTGCCCGGCGATCTTTGCGGGCTTCAGCAGGGGACGCCCCGGGTATGTGACGCGATAGATCCGGCCGTGCTCGTGATCCCGTGACGTGTCCCGCAGGTTGTGCTGCATGTGGCCGATGAGCGGGTTGTGCCAGTCGAGGAAGTAAAGCGCGCCATCAGGTCCGATCTCGGCGTCAACCGGACGGAAATTTTCGTCCGCGGATTGCAGAATCGGATCCACCTCCGTCGACTTCAGCCCCGCGCCGTCTTCCGTCATCTTGTAGTTCAGGATGCCGCGGAAGCCGATCGTATTGAGCACCACCATGTTGCCCTGCATCTCGTCGGGGAAGTGCCGGCTCGAGATGAGCTCCGTGCCCCCCACGGGCCGCGTGCGCACGGGGCCCGGCTTCGGAGCATCCTTCGTCTCCATGGCCGGGTAGTACTTCTTCGTCGAGAACGACGGGCCGTAGTACGGCTGGCCGCCGGTCGCGTCGAACACGATGTCGCGCCCCCACTGGTCGAAGACGTGGCCATGCGGATTCGGGAAGTTCATGGGGATGTAGACCTCGACCTTCCACGTCCGCGGCTCGAATCGGAACACGCCGCCGTCCGCCTGCCGCATCGTCGGGGCCCACGGGGTCTCGACCTGGGTGCGATGGAAGATCCCTTCCTGCATGTAGAGCGCGCCGCCGGGATCGAAGGTGAAGCTGTTGATCGTGTGGTGCGTGTCCGCCGAATCGAATCCGTGCAGCAGGTACTCCTTCGTGTCGTACTTGTCGTCGCCGTTCGTATCCTTCAGGAACACGACATTCGGGGACTGGGCGACGATCACGCCGTTGTTGTAGAACTCGAATCCGGTCGGATTGTTCAGGTCACCGGCGAAGACCGTCCGCTTGTCCGCTTTCCCGTCGCCGTCGGTGTCTTCCAGGATGAGCAGCTTGTCGTCGCGCGCATCCTTCGGCTGCCAGTGCGGATAGTTCTTCCAGACCGCCACCCAGAGGCGCCCCCTCGTGTCGAACGACATCTGCACGGGATTGACGAGCTCCGGAAACTCCTTTTCCGATGCGAAAAGCTCCACCTTGAGCCCGGGACCGACGGTCATCTTCTGGATCGCTTCGGTTCCGTCGATGAAGATGTGCGCCCCGTTCGGGCCCGGCCCCGGCTCGTTCGTCTTCGCATCGATGAGCGGCGGCGTATCGGTGTCCTCCACCTTCGGGTCGGAGGTCTTCAGCCCTGACGCGCTCGCCAGCGCCCAGACCCGCCTGTCGCGGTTCGCCGTCATCACGTCGAGCACCGCGGCCTCACGCTGCAGCACCTCGTAATTGGTCGGGAGGATGTCGTCCTTGGCGACCGGGCCGACCTTCTCGAGATTCACGTCCCGCGGGTTGCCCCTGATGAACGTCAGGAACGCACGGTCCCCGTACGTTGCGAAGCCGTCTGTGACGCGGTAGCGGCTGAACCAGTGGAAATCCTTGTCGAGCACGGCTTGTCGGAGCGACGCGAGGTACGGCTCCGCGTAGGTCTTCGGGGCGCCGAACAGCTCGTGATCGATCGCCTGCGCGATGAGCCTGTCGCCCTCGGCGTTGAGGTGGATCCCGTTGATGGTCAGCGGCGCCCTGGCGGCCGCGTACAGTTGCGTGCTGGGCTTGAAGAGATCCACGAACGTAATCCCTTCAGCAGCGGCGACCTCGGACATCGCCTGCGTGTAGAGCGCAATCCGCTGGTTGTTCTCCTTGCCGTCCGGCAGATCGGGGTTGTGGAGATCCTCGTGCGCGATCGGGGAGAACAGCACGACTCTGGGCGCCGACCTGCCGTTGTACTTCTGCTCGCGCGTGTGGCGGATCCACTCCGTCAGCTGCTGCCGGAACGCGGGCAGCCCCGCCTGGCCGGCGTAGGATTCGTTGTAGCCGAAGAAAGCGAACAGCACGTCCGTCTTCGTATTGGTTCCCGCGAACCGGTTTTCTTCGTATCCGCCGATCGGCGCCCCGATACCGCTCAGCCATTCATCCGGCGTACCGAAGTTCTTGGAGCGCAGGCGCGTCCCGACTTCGTCCCCGCTGAAGCCAAGGTTGCGGATCACCAGATCGTGCTTCGGGAACCGCGCATAGATCATCGTCTCGAGCCAGCCGTCGTACTGCATGCGTTCGGCGAGCGTATTGCCGATGATGCTGATGTGCTCCTTCTCGTTCAACTGGAAGGGGACGGCGGGTCGCTGCACCGGTTCCGCCGCGCGGCCGCCGGTGGTGCAGATCAGGGCGAGGGCAGCCGCGACGGCTGCGAGGAATTTGCGCGTGTTCGTCATATCGATGGGCTCCGGAATGTGGGCGAACTCGAATTCTACTTCCGGCCGGCCGGCGGAATGGGGGAATCCCACCCGGCGAGATCGGACGGCCTGACCCCCTTCACGTGCCCGCCGAAGGCAAACGTGGACGGATGGTACGGGCCGACGAAACTGATGTCGCCATCAGGCCGAATGCTGTCCTCGAGCCCTGCGGCCCAGAGGCATGCGTTCAGCACCATGCGCCGGAACCCCTCGTTCAGCAGGTCCTCGGACGCCCCGTGCGTGGTCGTGAACACTCGACCCGACCGTCCGGACGCGGCGGTGTACGTGCGATACCACGCGACGGGCTGTTCCGTCTTGTCCGGCGCGGGCGGAGCATCGGGCGTCATCCCGTCCAGGATGCGACCCTTCGCGAGAATGTGGCTGCCTTCGATCGGGGCCGCCGTGTAGCCGCCCGACTGCACCCACACGTCCCTGACGCCGCGCAGGATCGGGTGTGCGGCCTCTTGCTGCTGGAAAACGAGGATTGAGCTCTGCGCATGGTTGCGCCCGTAATGAGAGACCCAGGTCTCGCCCAGGATCTGCCGGCCGAACCCTCCGGGGTACCCCGGGACGCCTTCCCAGTGGAACTTCAGGAACTTCGCATCCGGCCGCTTGATCTGGAACGCGTGCGTCGCCGTGCGCAGGCCGACGACCGGACCGCCGCGATCCACGTAGTCGGCGATGTGCTGCATCTCGGAATCGGGAAAGTCCTGGAAGCGAAGCGCAATCACCAGCAGGTCCGCGGTATCGAGCGCCGCGAGGCCTGACATGTCCGAGCTTCCAGGATCGATGAACCCCGTTTGCGGGTCCGTCGTGATGAAGACGCTGCATTTGAACCCGTAATGCTTCGCGAGCATGCGCGCGAGCGCCGGGAGCGTCTCCTCCGATCGATACTCGTGATCGCCGGCGAGAAAGACGATGTGCTTGCCATGTCCAGGACCCGCGGCCCCCTCGTAAGTGACGAGATGCGGGTTCTGCGCGTTGCCGATCGCGGGCAGCATCAGCCCCGCGACACATGCGAGGAGGAGGCGCCGAAGTTGTGTCATGTGGTCCCTGGGCGGCGCGAGGCACGCGGACACGCGGAGCTAAAGCTCCGCGCTACGTACGAACGACCGCACACACGCGGGGCTGCGCGCTACGTACCGGGCGCTACGGGCGCCTCGCGGGTTTCTCGTCGAGGTTCATGCCCAGATCGGCCTCGGTGATCTTGTCCTCGACTCCCTGCGGCGGCACGTCGACTTTGGCCATCCAGAGGAGCGCATTCAGCATCAGTTTCCGCTGGTTGCGATCGCCCCAGTGGCTGTGGGTGTGCCCGCCCGTGAACCCGAAACTGCGCCCCCCGTCCGGCCGCTCGTACACCCACATCATCGTTTCCGGCTTGCCGCTGGCCGCGATGATGTGATCGTACGGCCCCTTCGGCGACACGTACGGTCCCTTCCGGACCTCGTCGCTGGGCGTCGCGACGAGCAGCGGCGTGATGCGCTCCTTTGCGGCCGGATCGTTCGTCCAGCGCATGTTGAAATACCACTCGTCGAGCGTGGCGAACGGCTTCACGCCGCGCGTCACGGGGTGCACCGGAAAGTGGTCGAATGGCGGCTTCCACATCGGGTTCACCGAGTAGTGATCCTCGTAGAACCCGCCGATCCAGCGGTGCATCGCATCCCCGGGCTCCCCGGTCGGGACTTCCACCGCATAGTGCGCGAAGCCGAGGCCGGCGCCGCGGGCCGCGAGCGCGTCGATCACCTTGATGCGGTCTCCCTGAATCGCGGGGTTGGCCTTGCCCCCATCCGCGTAGATCAGCACGGCGTCCGCCTTGTCGAGGGCGGCGTTGTCGTCCACGACCTGGCCGTCCACGGTCTTCGTTGGCCAGCCGTTGAAATACACCTGCACGTTGATGCCCGGCACACCCGAGAGCGCCTTCTGGAACAGCAGACAGCCGGCCCGGAACTCGTGCATGCCGGGCGGGTGGCTCGGCCGGCCCGCGATGAGCACGATCTGCTTTGGCGCGGTGCCCGGACGGGGCGCCGGCGTCTGGGCGGCGCGGACCGCGACGAACGCCGACGCGACGGCCGCGGCGATCAGCACGCCTCGCACACCCTGGAGTCTGGAAGGATTTGTCATGGCGCCGAACATCCTACCCGTTTTTGCCGCCGTGTCCACGGGTCCGGGACTTTTTTGCATCTTCCCTGTCGCGCGGGCGCGTCGTCCCATGGCACAATGCGTTCCCCTGCGGGCTCCGAATGGCCCGCCGGGCGGCGGCACCACGGGCTGCGAGACGCGTCCGCGGGTTCCTGCTTCGCCAGTCATCACCAACAGAGATCCGCAGCGTGACGCGCCGCGATCGGGCGCGCTCGCTGCCGACGAGGGCGTGAGATGAGCACATCAGTGGGCGGAACCGTTCCCCAGGGACGGGTATACCAGAAGAGCCGGCTGCTCGCGGTCAGCAGCCTCGCGCTCGTCATGGCGGGCGTGAACGCCGCCGTGAGGGCCAACATCGCCGGCGATTTACAACGCACGTTCCTAGACCCCATCGACAGAGTGCACTCGGCGGAGATGATCGCCACGGTGCTCGGGGTCCCCTTTTTGGGCTTCGCGATCACGATCGCCATCGGCAGCCCGATGCTCGACTACATCGGCATGCGCCTCCTGCTGCCGCTGTCAGGCCTCCTGTTCACGCTCGGCACGCTCATCATGATGTTCGCGGGGCGGATCTCGTCCGGCTCCGGCATCTACACCACCCTCTTCACGGGCGCGGCTCTCGCCGGCGTCGGCTGGGGCATGGTCGAAACCGTCATCAACCCGCTGATCGCGGTGCTCTACCCGGACGAGAAGACAGCCAAGCTGAACCTCCTCCACGCCTGGTGGCCCGGCGGCCTCGTCATCGGCGGCGTGCTGGGCGTCGCGATGTCGTCGGTCGGGCTGGGCTGGCAGGCGAAACTGGTGATGGCGCTCATCCCTGCCCTCGCCGTCATCGCGTTGAGCATCGGGCCCGCCTACCCGCCCACCGAACGCGTCGCGGCCGGCGTGAGCACGAAGGAGATGTTCCGCGAACTCGCCAACCCGATGTTCGTCGTGTTCTTCCTGTCCATGTTCCTGACCGCCGCGTCCGAGCTCGCGCCCGGGCAGTGGGTCGACTTCGCGCTGAGCCGCACGGTCCACATGCCGGGCATCCTGCTCCTGGTGTACGTCAGCGGTCTGATGTTCGTGATGCGCCACTTCGCCGGCACGCTGGTGCACAAGCTGTCCTCGATCGGGCTGCTGTGGGTCTCGTGCCTGCTCGCCGCGCTCGGACTCGTCGCCCTCAGCTACGCGAATTCGCCGGTCACGGGGCTCCTCGCCGCGACGCTCTGGGGCGTAGGCGTCTGCTATATGTGGCCGACGATGCTCGGGGCATCATCCGAACGCTTTCCGCGGGGTGGGGCGCTGCTCATGGGGCTGATGGGGACCGCCGGCACGCTGTCCACCCGCGTGGTGCTGCCGCTGATGGGATCGGTTTACGACAACAAGAAGATCGAAGTGGCTGGCGGCGTCGACGCCTTCAACCGCCTGCAGCCTGGCCCGGAGCTCGATCGCGTGCTCGGTCTCGCGGCACAGGCGTCCTTCAGGGCGGTCGCGGTGTTGCCGGCCATCTTGCTGCTCGTCTTCGCTGCGATCTGGCTGTATGACCGCTCCAGGGGTGGGTTCAAGCCGACGCGCATCTGAGGCGGCGGCGCGCGAAAACACGAAGGGCCAGCGGACGTATCCGCTGACCCTTTCTTGCGTACGGATTGCGCGACTGGAGGACCGGGACAGTCGTGCCGCTGACGTCTGCGATGTCCCGAGGATTAGAGCGTCTTCAAGTAAACGTTCCTGAACTCGACCTTCATCGGCGGACCCACGTGGATCTGGAAGCCGAGCAGCCCCTTCGATGCACGCCCCTTCACGTCGTCGTCCACGAGGATCGCGGTGACGTGTCCATTGACGATGTTGACCATCGTATTGCCCCGCGCGATGAGGTGGATCGTGTTCCACTCGCCGGGCTTGATGAGCCCCTTCAGCTCGTCCGCCGTGCGCTCGAGATCGCCGATCATCCTCGGCTTCGCGTCGGGTCCGATGTAGACCGCCTGCCCCCGCATCATGATGATGCCGCGGCCCCGTTCTTCGTAGATCATGCCGGTGAACTGGTTGGCGAAGTCGATGTCGGCCTGGTAGCCCTTGAGCACCCACTTTCCTGTGACGGTCTGCGTGCCGTTGGGGCCCGTGCTCGTTCCCTGGGGCACGTGCGTGCTGCGGAACTGAATGCCGCTATTGGTGGCGCTCATCCGGTATTCGAGCTTCAGCTCGAAGTCGGCCGGCTCTCCGCCGCTCCAGATGACGAACGTATTTTCCTTGAGCGGGTTCGCCTCTGTCGTCTGTCCGATGAGGCTGCCGTTCTCCGCGCGCCAGTAGGCGGGATCGCCGTCCCACCCTTTCATGCTGACGCCGTCGAAAATCTGCTGGAATCCAGTATGGTCGGCCGGATCGAGCGGAGCGGCGCCGCGAGGACCGCCTCGGCCCGGCCCACCCGCTCGCGCGCCCGGCGCGGGGGGTGCCCCGGCACCTTGCGGCGCTGGGGTAGCGGGCTGTCCCGCTCCAGGAGGCGCGGGCTGCTGCCGTGCGTACAGGTCGCCAATCGACAGCGCCACCGCGATGAACGCCACCAACGCCGCGCGAGTGTCTCTGTGAAACATCTGCTCTCCTTTACGGTGTCGCGGAGCTCGCCGATCCGACTCGTTCCCATTGGCCGGTTTTCGCGGATTGCAGCACCGCGTCGGTGACGTAATCCGTAGCGAGCCCGTCGCGGAACGTCGGCGCGAGGCTCTTCCCGGCTGCGGCGGCCTGGACGAAATCGGCGAACTGATGAATGAACGTGTGCTCGTACCCGATCTGGAGGCCGGGCACCCACCAGTGCTTCATGTAGGGCTGGTCGCCATCGGTCACATGGACGTTGCGCCAGCCGCGCACCCGCCCTTCGTCGCGGTGATCGAAGTACTGGATTCGATGGAGGTCGTGCAGATCCCAGAACGCTGACGCGTGCTCGCCGTTGATCTCGAGCGTATAGAGGGCCTTGTGCCCGCGTGCGTAGCGTGTCGCCTCGAATGTGGCGGTCGAGCCGTTCTCGAACCTGCACAGGAACGCACTCGCATCGTCGATCCCGACGGGCTGGATCTTTCCCGTGAGCGAGTGCTTCCGCGCCTTGATGAACGTCTCGGTCATCGCCGTGACCTCGGTGATGGGGCCGTTCAGCCACAGGGCCGTATCGATGTTGTGGGCGAGCAGATCGCCGGTGACGCCGCTGCCCGCCACCGACACGTCCAGCCGCCAGAGCCCTTCGCCGCCCTGCGGGAGGTCCTGCGAAATCGTCCAGTCCTGCAGGAACTTCGCGCGGTAGTGGAAGATGCGGCCGAACTTCCCCTCGTCCAGCAGGTTCTTGATCATGGTGACCGCGGGCACACGGCGGTAGTTGTACCAGACCGTGTTCGGCACACCCGCGGCCTCGACGGCCGCCACCATCTCCAGCGCTTCCGCGGCGGTGCGGCCGAGCGGCTTTTCGCACATGACCATCTTGCCGGCCTTCGCCGCGGCGATGGCAATCTCCCTGTGCGTATCGTTCGGACTGGCGATGTCGACGACGTCGATGTCCTTGCGATCGATCAGCGCGCGCCAGTCGGTCTCGGTCGTCTCGTAGCCCCAGTTGTCCGCGAACGCCTTCACCCGCGCGGCGTTCCTCGCAGCCACCGCCTTGAGCACGGGACGATACGGCAGGTCGAAGTAGCGCGGCGCCTGCAGGAACGCGTTGGAGTGCGTGCGCCCCATGAACCCATACCCGACGAGCCCGATGTTCAGTGTCTTCATTCACGAACCCTCAACGTGTCGCGCCACCCCTGGCACCCCCGGCACCCTTGGCACCTTGGCACCCCTGGCACCCCTGGCACCTTGGCCCGCCTTCGCCCGCCTTCGCCGCGTAGCGGCTACGGCGAGGTCTCGCCATAGCCGGTCCGACTGACGGACGGGCGGAGGCGGACACCCTTGGCACCCTTGCTAATCCCACCCCTGCGCGTTGCGGACGGCGAGCATCGTGCCGAGCACGTCGTTCCACGTCTTGCGCTGTGTCATCACGGTATTCGAGAACATGCAGCCGTCCCAGCAGATGTGCTGTACCGCGCGGGTGGGCTGCCCATTGCCGTCACGAAGCCAGAACCCCGCGTCGCGTGCGATATCGAGCTTGCCGTTCGGGTCTGTCGGCAGGCAGTGCCGCCCGGTCTTGTCGTGCGAGCCCGATCCCTTCACCGTGGCATCGTTCTGCGCGACGTGGAAATCGATCGTCCAGGGCCGCAGGGTGTCGGTCACGGTCTTGAGCGCGGCGTCCAGGGCGGCGCGGCTCGACCAGTCGTGATTTTCCGGCAGGATGCGATCCTCTGGCGCGTTGTACCCCATCGTGTACAGGAGCGTGTGCGCCATGTCCGCCTGGAATCCGACCGTGTTCGGCCGGCCCACCATCTCCAGCAGTTCCGCCATCCTTTTCCAGCTGTGCATGCCCCCCCAGCAGATTTCCCCTTCGGCGGCGAGGCGCTCTCCGTAGCCCTCCGCGACATCGGCGGCCTGTCGGAATGTCTCGGCGATCCGCCGCGTATTGCTGGCCGGATCGCGGGCCCACTCCGCGGGGCTCGCGGCGGAGTCGATGCGGACCACGCCGTACTTGCGGATGCCGAGCGCGCGGAGCGTCTTGCCGATCTCGCAGGCCTTTCTGACCTGCGTGACGAAGGCGCGGCGCTCCTCCTCGCTGCCCATCGCGGAGCCGCCCCCCGTCGGTGCCCAGACAGGCGCGACGAGCGACCCGACGACAAGGTTCCGCGCGGCAATCTTGTCCGCCAGCCGCTTGAGATCGTCGGGGGAAGAATCGATGCTGATGTGGGGGTCGGAGAGAAAGAGATCGACGCCGTCGAACCGCGCGCCGTCGACCTCCGCCGCCGCGGTCATCTCG
>JBBWZJ010000277.1:0-15687 GCA_039648985.1 Acidobacteriota bacterium
CCAGGGATGGAGGGAGAAATGACGCAGGTCCACGGCATCCGGATCGACCGCCCGCAGGAGCAGCCAGTCGAATGCGACAAGGATGGCTGCCATCGCCAGGCCCGCGCACAGTTGCAGCGCGACCGACGCGAGCGGCGGCGCCAGGGCTGAATGCCGCCTCCGCCGCGCGGCGATCCGGGCGCGGACAGCCGGTCCCGCGAGAAGCGCCACGACGGCCGGGGCTGTCACACCGCCGAGCAGCAGCAGGACAGGGGCCCCCGGCGCTTCACCCCAGACAAGGCTGAGGGCGCCCCACACGAGCAACGCGCCCGCGAGCAGCAGCGCGATTGCGAAACCGGTCGCCGCAAAATAGGCGCGGCCGACGCGTGCCTCCGCCCGCCGATCCAGGACGGGGCCCATCAGGAGCAACAGCGTGAGGCTCAGCGTGCCGAGGCTCGCCGCCGCCACCTTGTGCCGAAACGCCGAGCGCCCGCGCTCGATGTCCGCCGGGGTCATCGAGACTTCGACGAGCGGCTCACCATCGGGCGCCCGCAGCACGAACGCGTTCGCGCGAGCCTCGCCGCCGGCCCCCTCCCATCGCATGCGCAGCGACGCCGGCCCGAGCGTGGTCGGCAGGACAACGTCGGTAGCGGTGATCGTCGCGGCCGCCGATGCGGGCGAGAGGACGTGCTCGACGGCGACGGACCCGAGCCGGTGCTGCTGGGTATCCAGGATCGGCACCAACCGTACGAGTCGAGGTCCGAGTGGCGAGGGCGTCACGAAAAATGCGGAGGGACCGGCAAGCCGATCGGGCGCCATGACGTCAGAGGGCCGGCCCCGCCACGCGCGGGCGACGCCCTGCGCGTCGTACACCGTGGCCGCCACGTCGTCGAGTTCGTCCCCGGCGCCGAGCACGCGGCGATCGACGAGGTCGAAGAGGTCACGGGCTTGCTCCGGTCCGGCGGCGAGGGCGCGCGCGGCGACAGGATCGGTGGCGACGCCGGTCGCCACGCGGGAGAGCACGGCGGTGACGCGATCGAACGAGCCGCGCACCTGCCGTTCGAGCCGCGCCGAGGCGCCCGCCGGCGACGCGCCAAAGCGCCAGAGCTCCCACGCGACGCCGCCGGCGGCGACGAGGAGCGCGGCGGTGAGCCCGGCCGCAAGCAGCTGCCGCCACGTCACCGTCCTGTCGCGCATACGCGCGGAAGCTGGGGAGGACACTGAACCAGCAGAATACCGCAAGAGGTACAATCGACCGGTCGATGCCGCACCCTCCCGCCCTGAAATCCTCGCTGAAGCGCGGCGCCTTCATCGCGGCGGCGAACTGGCCGCTCATCGCGGTGCAGTTCGTGGCGGAAGGCACGCTGAAGCTCCTGCTCGCGGTGCCTGTCGTCGGAGGCATTTTCCTCGTCGTCCTGCTGCTCGGGGCGGATCTCCAGGAAGTGCTCGCGGGAGACGTGCGCGAGATTATCGGCGCCGTGCTGATGGCGCTCGCGGCGAATCCGGTCGCCCTCACGGCCTTCGGTGCCGCGTTCGTCCTGGTTCTACTCGGCGGGTCCACGCTGACGTTCGTCGTGAAGGGGGGAACCGTCGCGATCCTCGCGGACGCCGAGGCGCAGGCGGGGCCGATCGAGCGCCCGCCGTTGCGCCTCGCCGCGCTGCGGCGCGCCAACCGCACCGATATCGAGCCATTTCTCGAGGGATGCCGTCGACTGTGGCGGCGCTACGTGAAGCTCGGCGCGTGCCTGCTCATCGCATATGTCGCGACGGCGGTGATCTATCTGAGCTTCATCATCGGGGGCTATGCACTGGCGGGCAACTCCGGGGTGCTGCTCGGATGGACCTTCGCGGCGGCGCTGGCGTCGAGCGCGCTTGTCGTCTGGATCACGCTGATCAACTTCCTCTATCTGCTCACCCAGATGGCGATCGCTGTCGAGGATCTCGGAGTCCGCGACGCGATGGGCCGCGTCGGCCAGTTCATCCGCGCCAGCCTGCGCGAGGTGGCCGGCATCTTCGGGGTCGTCCTGCTCCTCGTCGTTGTCGCGACCATCGCCTCGATCATGGCGACCGCCGGCCTCGGGCTTATTGCCTTCGTGCCGCTCGTCGGCCTCGCGATGGTGCCATTGCAGGTGGCCGCGTGGCTGCTTCGCGGCTTCGTGTTTGAATATCTTGCGCTGACCGCCTTCGGCGCATATCTGACGCAGTACCGGTATTACCTCCATGGCCTCGCCGCTGTCCGCGTCGAGGACACATCAGCCGCCCTGCCCGGCGAAGGGATCGCGTGATGGAGTACGGCCGCTTCCTCTCGCACGCGGCCGCAGGCATGCAGGAATCGGCCATTCGGCGCATGGGAACGCTCCTCGCCCGCAACCGCGACATCGTGTCGTTCGCTCCGGGATACCCGGCCCCCGACACGTTCCCGTCGGCCGCCTTCCAGGAAATCGCGCGCGAGCTGTTGTCGGGTGCCGACGAACACGTCCTCCAGTACGGTCCCACGCGCGGGTTTCGTCCGCTCCTCGACGTCATCGCGACGATCATGCGGCGGCGTGGCGCGCCGACGACGATCGATCGCCTCCTCGTCACGACCGGCTCGCAGCAGGGGCTCGATCTCGTCGGGCGAGTCCTCCTCGATCCCGGCGACGTCGTGCTCGTGGAACTGCCCACCTACACGGGGGCGATCACCGCCTTCCGCAACGTGCAGGCGCGGCTCGCCGGTGTTCCTCAGGAGGCCGACGGCATCGACCTTGGCGCGCTCGACTCGACATACGAACGCCTGGCGGGACAGGGAGCCCGCATCCGGCTGCTGTACGTCGTGCCCAATTTCCAGAATCCGACGGGGCTCCTCATCGGCAGGCGCAAACGGCTCGAGCTGCTCGAGTGGGCGGCGCGACGCGACATCCTCATTCTCGAGGACGACCCGTATCGCGAGCTCTATTTCGAGGACTCCGCCATCGAAGACGACGTCCGCCCGATGCGTGCAGACGACACAGAAGGGCGGGTGATCTACTTGAGCAGCTTTTCCAAGACGCTGGCGCCCGGCTACCGTGTCGCGTGGATTGATGCGCCGCCCGCGCTCGCGGCGAAGTTCGAATTCGCCAAACAGGCTGCCGACCTCTGCACGGGAACGCTGGATCAGCGCGTCGTGCACGAAGTCGCGGCGCGGGGGATTCTCGATCGGCAACTGCCGCTGCTGCGCGCGCACTATCGAGAGAAGCGCGATGTGATGGTGGCGGCGCTCCGCAGCGAACTTGGCGCGACGCTCAGCTGGCCCATGCCGCGCGGCGGGTTCTTTCTGTGGGCCCGGCTGCCGGAGCCGCTCGACGCCGATCGCCTGCTCGACCGCGCGGTGCGGCACGGCGTGATCTACGTGGCCGGCGAGGCATTCTTCGTGGAACCGGGCGGCGGCGCACCAGCCGGCGAGACCGATTCCGGAGGGCGAAGCCTGATGCGGCTGTCGTTCTCCGCACCCAGCCATGAGCGGATTCGGGAGGGGGTGTCCCGCCTGGCCGCGGCGATCCGCGAAGAGCTCGCGGAGCTCAGCCCGGCGGACCCGGTGGCGCGACAGGCACGTTGACGCCGGGCAGCTGCGTCAGCGGCACGACGGGCAGCGCTCTCGATTGTTCGACGAGCAGCAGCTTCCACTGCGCGTTCAGGCTGCCGGTCACGGCCGCCATGACGGCGCCGCCAGGCGTTTCCGCAAACGCGGGTGGCGTCGCGAGCGGATCGTCGAGCTTGATCTGGCCGGCGGGATGACCCGCGGTGTCGAAGGCGCGAATCTCCGAGGCCGCCCCCGGCACCATCACGATCGAGCCCAGGAGGACTGGCCCGGTGGTCGGCCGGAACGGCACGGTCGGATGCCACAACAGCGCGCCACTGCGGCGATCGAACGCCCGCACGACGTTGTCCATCGCGGTGGCGAAGATCCGGTTCCCCTCTCCGATCGGGCGCCCGCGCAGAACCGCACCAATATGGAACCGCCAGTCGATCGCGCCATCAGCAGTCTTCAGGCAGTAGAACTTTCCGTCGGCGGCCCCGACGAACACGCGATCGGGATACGCCAGCACTTCCGAGAGACCTGGCGGGTGCGGCCCGGTGTCTGGCGTCTTCGGGATCGCAAAGCGATGCACCCACCGATCGGCCCCTGTGCCCAGGTCGAGCGCGAGCAACCGGCCGTCTTCGAGCGGCACGTACAGGTTGTCCCCTTCAATCGTGGCGCGCCCACGCTGCACGCCGGTCTCGCGCTCCCAGACCTTCGAGCCGTCCTCCGCCCTGAAGGCCGCAAGGCCGCGGCTCGAGGCGGCGACAATCCACCCGTCCTGGGCAAGGATGGGCGCGGTGAGTGTGCCGGCAGGCGCGCGCCACAGCACTGACGCATTCTCGAGCGCGAATGCATGGATCGCCTCGCCGGCCGCGACGAACACGCGATCGCCATCCACCGCAATGGGCTGATCGGCAAGCATCGCGACCCGCCACGCCTCGGCGCCGTCCGGCAAGCCGTACGCGACGACGACGCCGGACTGCAGGGCCAGGAGGATCTTCGCGTCGCCCACCGCCGGAGGCGCAACGGGCCTGACCGACACCGCGACAGACCAGCGCACCTCGCTCGGCAACGGATGCGGCGCCTCGTTCGCGGCAGGCGTCTGGGCGGACGCGGCGGGTTGGGACACACACACAAGCGCAATCAGCGATGGAAGAAGTCTGGTGCGCAGGGGGAGCACACCTTATAATAAGGGGCATCGGACGACCACGATCACACTCGACGTGCGACGGCGCGCTGCGAACCGCGGCGGCACCTGTGCAGACACAGGCGATGCGGCACGCCGCAGGCACCCCGAAGACACGATTGCCCGGACGCCTTCCCCTGTGAATCATCAAACTGTCGTCGTGCTGGACTTCGGCTCGCAGTTCACGCAGCTGATTGCGCGCCGCCTGCGCGAGCTGTCGGTCTACTGCGAAATCCTTCCCTTCGACACGTCGATGGCCGAGATCGAGCGCCGTCACCCCGTGGGGATCGTGCTGTCGGGCGGACCCAAGAGCGTCTCCGAACCTGGCGCCCCGCACTGCGTGATGGGCGTGTACACGGCCGGCCTGCCCGTGCTCGGCATCTGCTACGGCATGCAGCTGATGACGCACACGCTCGGCGGGGAAGTGGCGCCCGCGCCGCACCGCGAGTACGGTCTGGCGACAATCGCCGTGCAGCCGGACGCCCCGCTCTTCGCTTCCATTCCGTCGGAACTGCGGGTCTGGGCGAGCCATGGCGACCTGGTCAAGCGGGCGCCCCGGGGGTTCGCGGTTACCGCCACGAGTGCGAACGCGCCTGTCGCGGCGATGGCGGATCACGATCGCCGTCTCTACGCGCTGCTGTTCCACCCCGAAGTCGCGCATACGGATCACGGCCTCGACATCCTCCGGAACTTCGCGTACGACATCTGCGGCTGCACCGGCGACTGGACGATGTCCTCGTTCGTGCAGGAAGCGACGGACCGCATCCGCGCCCAGGTCGGGGAGGGCCGCGTCGTGTGCGGCCTCAGCGGCGGGGTGGACTCGACGGTGGCGGCCGTGCTGATGCACAAGGCGGTCGGCGACAGGCTGACGTGCATCTTCGTCGACAACGGCGTGATGCGGCAGGACGAGGCAGACCAGATCCGCAAGCGGTTCCAACGCTTGAACCTGCCTCTCGTCTTCGCCGACGCCGCCACGCTCTTTCTCGACCGGCTCGCCGGCATCACGGACCCGGAACAGAAGCGGAAGATCATCGGCTCGGCGTTCATCGACGTGTTCGAGGCCGAGGCGCTCAAGCTCGGCTCGTTCGACTTCCTCGGCCAGGGCACGCTCTACCCGGATGTCATCGAGAGCGTGTCCGTCATCGGCCCGTCGCATGTCATCAAGAGCCATCACAATGTCGGGGGCCTGCCGGAGCGCATGCGATTCAAGCTTGTCGAACCGCTGCGGCAGCTCTTCAAGGACGAAGTGCGGCTCGTCGGCAAGGAGCTCGGGCTCGATGACGAGTTCGTGTGGCGTCAGCCGTTCCCGGGCCCCGGTCTCGCGGTGCGGATCCTGGGGGAGGTCACCGCGTCACGTCTGAATCTGGTGCGGCGCGCCGACCATATCGTCGCCGAGGAGGTCAAGCGCGCCGGGTGGTACCGCACGTTGTGGCAGTCGTTCGCGGTGCTGCTGCCCGTGCAGAGCGTTGGCGTCATGGGTGACGCGCGCACGTACGAGTACACCATCGCGATCCGGGCGGTCGAGAGCCGCGACGGCATGACCGCCGACTGGGCGCGGCTGCCGCACGAGATTCTCGGCGCCATCTCGTCCCGGATCGTGAACGAGGTCAAGGGCATCAACCGCGTCGTGTACGACATCAGCTCAAAGCCGCCTTCGACGATCGAGTGGGAATAACGGGGTCGCCCGACCCCCGGAACCAGGTGCCTGTCATGTCCGACTTCGTCCATCTGCACCTTCACTCTGAGTACTCGCTGCTCGACGGCGCGTGCCGGATCGAGGAGATGCTCGACCGCGCGGTGGAGCTGAAAATGCCGGCCGTGGCGATCACGGAACACGGCAACATGTTCTCGTCGATCATCTTCCACGACCAGGCCCGCAAGCGCGGGATCAACCCGATTCTGGGGTGTGAAGTCTACGTGGCCCCGGGCGATCGCCGGACGAAGAGCGGCACACCCGGGGAAACCGCCAACCATCTGGTGCTCCTCGCCGAAACGAAAGAGGGGTACCACAACCTGATCAAGCTAGTCTCGGCGGGGTACACCGAGGGCTTCTATTACAAGCCCCGCATCGACAAGGATCTGCTCGCCCAGCACTCGAAGGGGCTCATCGGGCTGAGCAGCTGCCTCAAAGGCGAGGTCGCCACAGGGATCCGGACCGAGCAGCAGCAGAAAGCCGTCGCGGCCGCGGCCGCCTACCGGGACATTCTCGGCGCCGAGAACTTCTTCCTGGAGATGCAATATCAGGGCATCGACGACCAGCGCGTGGTAAACGTCGGTCTTCAGCCGATCGCGCGGGACCTCGGGCTGAGGCTCGTCGCGACCAACGACGTGCACTACCTGAAGAACTCGGATTTCAAGCCGCACGACATCCTGCTCTGCATCGGCACGGGCAAGTCCGTGAACGACACCGAGCGGCTGCGTTACCACGGCGATCAGTTCTACCTGAAGACGGCCGAGGAGATGGCGGAGGTCTTCAAGGACTTTCCGGACGCCCTCGAGGCCACGCTCGCGATCGCGAACCGCTGCAACGTGGACCTCTCGGGGACGGTCAATCACCTGCCGAACTTCGACGTCCCCGAGGGCTTCACGCTGGACGACTACTTCGAGCATGTCGTCCGGGAAGGGTTCGTCAAGCGGCTGCCGCGGCTCCGCGATCTGGCGGCGCGCGGCGTCCTCAAGCACACGATCGACGAGTACGAGCGCCGGCTGACGTACGAAATCGACATGATCAAGCAGATGAAGTACCCCGGGTACTTCCTGATCACGTGGGATTTCATCCGCTACGCGCGCGAGCACGGCATTCCTGTCGGTCCGGGCCGCGGATCCGCCGCGGGCAGCTTCGTCGCGTACTGCCTGTGGATCACGGACGTGGACCCGATCGAGTACGACCTGATCTTCGAGCGCTTCCTCAATCCCGAGCGCGTGTCGCTGCCTGACATCGACATCGACTTCTGCGAGCGGCGCCGCGGCGAAGTGATCGAGTACGTCACGACAAAGTACGGCCGCGCGAACGTGGCGCAGATCATCACCTTCGGCACGATGAAGGCGCGCGCCGTCGTCCGGGACGTCGCCCGGGTGATGGACATCCCGTACGCGGATGCGGACCGGGTCGCCAAGGCCATCCCCCCGGCGCTCGACATGACGCTCGAGAAGGCGCTCGCCGAGAACCCCGTCCTCAAGGAGATGGAGCAGAAGGACGAGCGCATCAAGGAGCTCCTCGCCGTGGCCCGCCGTCTCGAGGGCATGACGCGCCATGCGTCGGTCCACGCCGCGGGCGTCGTGATCGCGCCCCGGCCGCTGACCGAGTTCGTTCCCCTCTACAAGAGCCAGAAGGACGAAATCGTCACCCAGTGGGCGATGAAGGAGGTCGAACGCGTCGGCCTCCTGAAGATGGACTTCCTGGGGCTCAGCACGCTGACGCTGATCCAGGACGCGCTCGATGAAATCAAGCGCACCGAGAACATCACGCTCGATATCGACGCCATCCCGCTGGACGATGCGAAGACGTATCAGCTGTTCTGCGACGGCCAGACGTACGGCGTCTTCCAGTTCGAGAGCTCGGGGATGCGCGAGCTGCTGCGGAAGGCGAAGCCGGAGCGGCTGGACGACCTCATCGCGCTCAATGCGTTGTACCGGCCCGGCCCGCTCAAGAGCGGCATGGTGGACGACTACATCTCCCGCAAGCAGGGGAAGACCGAAGTCAAGTACGAGCTCGCGCAGCTGGCGCCGATCCTCGGCGACACTTACGGGGTCATCGCCTACCAGGAACAGGTCATGCGGATCGCGTCCGTCCTGGCCGGGTTCACGATGGGCCAGTCCGACATGCTCCGCAAGGCGATGGGGAAGAAGGACCCCAAGGTCATGGCGAAGCAGCGCGAGGCGTTCATGGCCGGCTCCGCCAGGAACGGCATCAACGAGAAGAAGGCGAGAAAGATTTTCGACCTGATGGAGTTCTTCGCCGGGTATGGCTTCAACAAGTCGCATTCGACGACCTACGCGTGGGTGGCGTATCAGACGGGGTACCTGAAGGCGAACTTTCCATCGCATTTCATGGCGGCGCTGCTCACGATCGAGGCGGCCAACACCGAGAAGCTCGCGATGTACCTGGGGGAGTGCCGGGACCTCGGCGTCACGATCCTGCCGCCCGACATCAATTCGAGCGAGATGGCGTTCACGGTCGTGAACGGCGGGGTGCGCTTCGGGCTGTGCGCGGTGAAGAACGTCGGGGAAGGAGCGATCGTGTCGATGCTCGCCGCGCGCCGGGAGCTCGGACGGATCGATTCGCTGTACACCCTCTGCGAACACTCGGATCTGCGGCTCGTCAACAAGCGGGTGCTCGAAAGCCTGGTCAAGGCCGGGGCCATGGACTCGCTGCTGCCCGAGGCTGTCGGATCCGTCGCCTCGCGGCGGGCACGGCTGTTCGCGGCCGTGGACCGCGCGATCGAGCACGGCGGACGCCACCAGCGGGATCGCGACAAGGGTCAGTCGCAGCTGTTCGGCGGGAGCGGCCATGACGGCCCCGCGGCCGGAGACGCGGTGCTGCCGGACGCGGCGGCGTGGACGGACATCCAGCAGCTGTCGGGGGAGAAGGAGGCGCTCGGGCTCTATATGAGCGGCCATCCTCTCGACCGGTTCGCCGAGGACCTCCGGATCTTCGGTGCGCGACGGGTCGCGGACCTGACCACGTCCGAAGCGGACGTCTGGGTGGGAGGGATCGTCTCCGGCCTCCGGCCCCTCAAGACGAAAAAGGGCGATCGCATGGCGGTCTTCATGCTCGATGATGTGGCGGGGAACGTCGAAGTCGTCGTGTTCCCCGAGACGTTTGCCAAGCACGGCCTCGTCATCGACAGCGACGCGATGCTGCTCGTCCGGGGTAAGCTCGAAAAGGACGAGGAGTCCGCCCGGATCGTGGCGACCGAGCTGATGCCGATTGCGGCGCTGAAGGAACGCACGACCAAGGAAGTGGCGATCCACCTCGCCGTTCCCCCGCACGGCCGGCCGACGTTCGAGGCGCTCGCGGAACTGTTCTCGCGCCATCGCGGCGACCGCCGGGTATCGCTCGAGTTGAACGTGAACGGCCAGCCGCGCGCGCTGCGGGTGCGGGCGGACGTGGCGCAGCGGGTGCGCCCCTCCGAACGGCTGGTCGAGGAGCTCGAGCTGCTGTGCGGCGCCGGGACGGTGGAGCTTCGCTAGAGCGGACCAGTATGCCTGCTGACATTCTCGAATTCGAAGAGCCGATCGGCGTCCTGCTGAAGGAGATCGAGGCGCTCAGCATGATGCCCCGCACGCCGGAGCGCGAGCGGTCGATCGACTCGCTCCGCCGCCGCGCCGACGAGCTCCGGGCCGAGATCTACCTGAATCTCACGCCCTGGCAGCGGGTCCTTGTCGCACGGCATCCCAGCCGCCCGAACACGCTCGATTACGTCGAACGGCTGTTCACCGGGTGGGACGAGCTCCACGGCGACCGCCGGTTCGCCGACGACCACGCGATCGTCTGCGGGTGTGCCGAATACCGGGGCGCGCCGGTCGCAGTCATCGGCCACCAGAAGGGCACCGACACCAAGCAGAAGATCTACCGGAATTTCGGCTATGCGCGCCCGGAGGGCTATCGCAAGGCGCTGCGGGTGATGCAACTCGCCCGGAAGTTCAACCGCCCGATCGTCGTCTTCATCGACACCCCGGCGGCATATCCGGGCGTCGAGTCGGAGGAGCGGGGCGTCGCTGAGGCGATCGCGGTCAACCTCCGCGAAATGATGATGCTCGAAGTGCCGATCATCGTCATCGTCTGCGGCGAAGGCGGCAGCGGGGGCGCGCTCGGCATTGCGATTGGCGACCGCGTCCTGATGCAGGAATTCTCCGTCTACAGCGTCATTCCGCCCGAGGGTTGCGCGGCGATTCTGTGGCGCGACCCGAACCGGAAGGTCGAAGCCGCGGCGGCGCTCAAGATCACCGCCCCCGACATGCTCGCGCTCGGCCTGATCGACGGGATCGTGCCCGAGCCGACGGGTGGCGCGCACAACGATCCCGATGCCGCGACCGCACTTGTCGATCAGGCGCTGTCGGCGGCGCTGGCCGACGTGTCGGCGCTCGGCGTCGATGCGCGCCTGCAGCTGCGGTACGAGAAGTTCCGCCGCATGGGCGAGGAGGGCAGCGCCTTCATCGACACGGCGAAGCCGACCCCTGCCGTGCTGAAGCTGGAGCGCTGACGGCCAGGCCTCCATGCGCAAGTCCCTGCTCTGGCATCACCTGCCGTGTAACGAAGAACAGACGCGCACGCTCGCCGCAGCGCTCGACGTGAACCCGATCATCGCGCGCCTGCTGTGCATGCGCGGTCTGTCCGATCCCGAGCAGGCGCAGCGCTTCCTGAACCCGTCGATCGAGCACCTGCACGATCCGTTCAGACTCGCGGACATGCGGGTCGCGGTCGAGCGGCTCGAGCGCGCGCTCGCGCAGCACGAACGGATCGCCATCCACGGGGACTACGACGTGGACGGCATCACGTCCACCGTCATCCTGCGACGGGCGCTCGAACTGCTCGGCGGCGACGTCGTGCACTTTATTCCGGAACGGCTGCGCGACGGCTACGGCCTGCAGCCCGCAGCGATCGAACGGCTGCACGCCGACGGCGTGAAGCTCATCGTATCGGTGGACTGCGGGATCCGCAGCACGGATGCCGCGCTGCGCGCACGCGCGCTCGGCGTCGACCTGATCGTCACCGATCATCACGAGCCTGAAGGATCGCTGCCCCCGGCACTTGCCGTCATCAACCCGAAGCGGCACGACTGCAGCTATCCGGACAAGCACCTGGCGGGGGTGGGCGTCGCCCTGAAAGTCGTACAGGCGCTCTGCGAGCGCGCCGGCAAGGGGCGCTACCTCGCGGCATTCGTCAAGATCGCGGCGATCGGCACGCTCGCCGATGTGGTGCCGCTCGTCGGCGAAAACCGCGTGATCGCCCGGCTCGGTCTGGCATCTCTGAGCCGCGGGCCGCATACGATAGGCCTGCGCGCGCTGCTCGACGCGTCGGGGCTGACGGGCAAGACGATCGACAGCTATCAGGTCGCCTTCATCCTCGCGCCGCGCGTCAACGCGGCCGGCCGCATGAGCACGCCCGATATCGCGACGCGCCTGCTGCTCGCGCGCGACGAAACCCTGGGCGACGAGACGCGAGCCCTGGCCCAGCAGCTGAACGACGAAAACCTCCGCCGGCAGCAGGAAGAAGCGGAGCTCGTCGTCGAGGCGAGAAAGGCGATCGAGAACGACCCCGCCGTCGGCGCCCACAACGTCCTTGTCGTCGGCGGACCTGGATGGCACCGCGGCGTCATCGGCATCGCGGCGTCGAAGCTCGTCGATGCGTATCACAAGCCGGCGATCGTGCTCTCGATTGACGGCGACGTCGCGCACGGGTCCTGCCGCAGCATCCCCGACTTCAACATGCTCGCGGCGCTCGAACACTGCTCGGATCTGTTCATCAAGTTCGGCGGCCATCACCAGGCCGCCGGCCTGACGATGGACGCGGCACGGGTGCCTGAGTTTCGCGCGCGGGTGAACGCCTACGCGGACCAGGTGCTCGAACCCGACCAGCTGCGGCCCCGCCTGCGCATCGACGGTCCGCTCAGCCTCGCCGCGATCAACCACGACCTCATGCGCGCACTGGATTCGATGGGGCCGTTCGGCATGGCCAACCCGCGTCCGGTGTTTCATGCAACCGGCGTCGAGATTGTGGACGGGCCCCGCACGCTCAAGGAGCGCCATCTCAAGATGACCTTCAGCCAGGAGGGCCGCCGGTTCCGCGCCATCGCCTGGCGGGCCGCCGAACGCGCCGAGCTGCTGACACGCAACCGCGCCGCCGTCAATCTCGCGTTCTCGCTCGAGAAGAACGAGTTCAAGGGCGAGACGTACCTGGAGCTGAACGTCGCCGACTTCCAGTGTCCCGGGGAAGTAGAATGACAGCTGTCAGCGCTCAGCCATCAGTCCTCAGCAAGGTTCACCGCCGAGCCACGGCTCACAACTGACGGCTGACAGCTGAAAGCTGTTTATGAACTGGCAGAAGAATGCGCGCCGCGCGATCGTCGCGTTCGTGGTGGTGTTCGTCGCGATCGTCATCGTGGCCGGACGCCATCGGAAGCCAGCGCCTGCCGGCGAGCCGCCTCCCCGGCGCGTCGATCCCGACGCCGTCGTCGAAGGCCACGGGACCGGCAAGATCGAGCAGTCGCGCGACGGGCGGGTCGTGCTGCTGCTCACGTTCGGCTCCCAGCTCACGTACCCCGACGGCCGATCGCGTCTGACCGGCGGAGTCTCCGTCACCGCCGATCGGAACGGCAAGCCGTTCACCGTAACGAGCCGCGAGGCGGATGTCGCGATGAAGGGCAGCGACCTGCAGACCGCCCACTTCCTCCACGACGTCAAGTTGAAGAGCAACGACCTCGAGGTCGCGGCCGACGACGCGAGCTATTCGGCGGCCGAGGGGATGGTGAAGATCCCCGGCGCTGTGACCTTCGCCCGCGCACGGATGAAGGGAAGCGGCATGGGCGCGACCTACGACCGCACTCGCGAAGTCCTGTGGATACTCGATCAGGCGAAGATCTCCGTCACCGGCGACAAGGCGGGCAAGGGGGCACTCGACGCGTCCTCCAGGGCCGCGGGGCTGGCGCGGCAGGAGAACTACATCAGACTGACGGGGGCGGCGCACATCAACGCCGAAGGGCGGCTCATCGACGCCGACGAGATCACGATCGCCCTGACGCCCGCCACACCCAAAGACCCCGATCAACGCGTTCGCAGCCTCGAGCTGCGCGGCAACAGCCGGATTGCCGGCGGCGGAGGGACGAACGCTCCCCAGACCATGTCGGCGCGCGACATCGACCTCGCTTACGCCGAGGATGGACGTACGCTGCAGCGCGCAAATTTGATTGAGAACGCGGTCGTGCAGCTCCCCGGGGACCCCAAGGGGGCTGGCAGGCGCATCGCCGGCAAGACGGTCGTCATCGGGCTGGCGCCGGACGGCTCCACCGTGACGAGCCTGACAGCGAACGAGAACGTGCAGGTCGATCTCCCGGCGGAAGGCGACCTGCCGGCAAAGCGGATTCGGTCCGCGGCGCTCGCCGCCTCCGGCCCCCCCGAAGCCGGGCTTCAGAACGCCACGTTCACCGGCAATGTGGAGTATCGGGAGACCGGCGCCGCGCACGCCACGACTTCCGCGGTCGAACGGCTCGCGCGTTCGCAGTCACTCATCGTCGAAACCAAGCCCGGCCTCGGAGCAGTCCAGCAGGCGGACTTTCACGGCAACGTCCACTTCACCGACGGCCCCCAGGTCGCGGCGGACGCTTCGCGGGCGTTGTACCACGTCGATCGCGACCAGATCGAGCTCTCGAGCACCCAGGAGCCTGGTCCCGTGTCCCCCAGAGTGTCCGACGGGCGGGTCACCGTCGAAGCGCGGGCGATTGAAATGACGCTCGGCACGCGCAAGCTGACCGCCGATACGAAGATCCGGAGCTCGATGATGCCGGAGGCGAAACCGGCGCCCGGAGCGCTCCCGGCCGTCGCGCCGATCGGCGCGCGCGGCAAAACCCCCGCAGCGAAGCCGGTCACGAGTGCCGCTGCTGGCAGCCCGCAGCCCGGCGCCGGCGGCGCCGAAGCGTCACGCGTGCCTGGTCTGTTGAAGCAGGATCAGCCGGTGACCGTGACGTCGAACCGGCTGACGTACGATGGCGATGCCGGTCACGCGGTTTACAGCGGCAACGCGCGCCTGTGGCAGTCCGACACGTCGGTGCGTGGCGACACGGTCATCGTCGACGACAAGTCCGGCAACCTCGAGGCACAAGGCAACGTTCGCACCGAAATGATGCTGGACGACGTGGACGCCGCCGGGAAGCGGACGCAGATCCGCACGATCGGCGAAGGAAATGCCTTTATATATGACGATGCGAAGCGGCTGGCGACGTACACCGGGAAAGCCCACATGGTCGGAGCGGAAGGCGACCTCACGGGAGAGAAGATCGAGCTCTTCCTGAAGGCGAATGCCAACGAGCTCGAGCGGGTCGAGGGATATGGCGCCAACGGGACCGTGGTCGTGAAGGAAACGGGCCGGACCGCGACGGGCGCGCGGCTCACTTACACCGTCGAGAACGAAACGTACCTGATGACCGGCACTCCCGTCGTGGCTATTGAGACCAACCCCCCCGACTGCAAGAAGTCGATCGGAGCGGTGCTGACGTTCCAGCGGGCGGTCGGGACCGTCTCGACCTCCGGCAACGGGGTGATCCGGTCCGTCCAGAACCAGATCGCCTGCCCGACGGGGCCCCAGTAACACGGTGGCCACCCTCAGCTCGACGGACCTGACCAAATCGTTCAGCGGCCGCACTGTCGTCAAGGGCGTGAACCTGCAAATCTCGTCGGGAGAGGTCGTCGGACTTCTGGGCCCCAACGGCGCCGGCAAGACGACGACCTTCTCGATGGTGGTCGGGCTCACGCCGCCGGATTCCGGGCGGGTGCTCCTCGACGGCATAGACGTCACCGACGACCCCATGTACGTCCGGGCCCGCAAGGGCATCGGCTACCTGCCGCAGGAGGCCTCGATCTTCCGGGGGCTGACGGTCGAACAGAACATCGCGGCAATTTTGGAAACGCTCCCGCTGGATGCCGGCACCCGCCGGAACCGGCAACGCGAGCTCCTCGCCGAGCTGGGGCTGACACCCCTCGCCAAGGCGCCGGCCTATACCTTGTCCGGAGGCGAGCGGCGGCGGGTCGAAATCACCCGCGCGCTCGTGATCTCGCCGAAGTTCATCCTGCTGGATGAGCCTTTCGCCGGCATCGATCCCATCGCCGTCACCGATATCCAGAAGATCATCTTCCACCTGAAGGAGCGCGGGATCGGGGTGCTCATCACCGACCACAACGTGCGGGAAACGCTGCGGATTACCGACCGTGCGTACATCGTTCACGACGGTGTAATCTTCCGGAGCGGGACGCCGGACAGCCTCGCGGC
>JBBWZJ010000314.1:0-21203 GCA_039648985.1 Acidobacteriota bacterium
CCACCCCTCGCGGACGCCGAGCGCCACGTACGGCCATGCGCCGCGCCTGCCGGCGGCGCGCAGGTTGAAATGCTTCGCGACGCGGGCGTCGAAGCCCACGCCGGCGATGTTGAAGAAGGGGCGACCCGCCATCGTGCCGGCGTCGATGGCGCGCGTGCGCCCGTCGAGGGCAGCCGCAAGGGCGGCGCGCGGATCGCGCGGGACACCGAGCGCTCGGGCCAGGCCGTTACCGGAACCGGCGCGAACGAGTCCGACTGTCGTCTCGGAGTGGAGAACGCCCGCGCCCACTTCGTTGATCGTCCCGTCGCCTCCCCACGCGATGACGAGCTGCGCACCGGCCGCCGCGCTCGCGGTGGCGAGATCGCGCGCGTGGCCCGCGCGCTCAGTGACGTGAATCGCCGCGCGCAGCCCTCGCCGTTCGAGCTCGTGACGAACGAGCGCGATCCGCCGCGCGCCGGCGGCAGCGTCGGCGCCCGCGCCGGAAATCGGATTGATGATCGCGACGATCGACATGGAAGTTTGAAGCTGTCGGATGCGGGAACCTTGCTATAGTAACGTTCAACATCGCATTGTGGAGGTGGGATGAAGAGCCTGGCGTTGCGCCTGACGCTCCTCGGTTTGTTCGTGGCGGCAGCAGGCGTTGCCACGTACTACGCGTGGGCAGGAACATCGCGCGCGCGGCAGGATGCCCGCGCTCTCAGTGCCTTCGATGCGTCGATGGTTGCGGCGGAACGGGACGTCCTCGAACTGCGAGGCGCCCAGCAGGGTTACGTCGCCGCCGGCCAGGGCGATCAGTTCTGGGCCTCGAAGGTGGACGCCAGCGTCGCCAGGCTTCGCGACAGCCTGATTACTCTTCGCGCGCAAGCGACCGCCGGCCCCGCGCAATCCGCGCTCGATTCGGCCTCGAGTGCGATCCAGGATTTCGAGCAGATGGACCACCGCGCGCGCGAGTACGCGCGCAGCGGCCAGAAGCTCCTCGCCTCGGATCTCATTTTCGCCAACGGGTACGAGCTCACCGCTGCGGCCGCAGCCGCTCTCGAAGAGGCGCGTCTTGCGGAGCCGCTTCCGCACCAGTCGAACGCAGTGGCCCTCGACCGGCGCGGGCTCGAAGCCGCGGGCGCCGCAATAGGAGTGGGACTCCTCGCCATCCTCCTCCTGGTCCCGGTGGGCGGGGACCCGGCGCGTCCTGACCTGATTCCCCTGACGGCACCGCGCCAGACTGCCGTCCGTGCCTCCGTTCCCGCTGACGCGGTCGCTCTTGTGGAAGAGGGCTGGTCCTCCGCGAAAGTCGTTCCCAGGGAGCAGGGGCGGCGTTCGGCCGCCGAACCCGCACCTTCGCCGGTACAGGCCCCGGCGGCGCCCCCGTCACCCGTCGTGGTGACTCATACACCAGCGATCGATCTGCCGGGCGTCGCCGCGCTCTGCTCGGATCTCGCGCGGGTCGTCGATACGCACGCCCTTCCCGCCATCCTCGAGCGTGCGGCGACGGTCCTCGACGCGCCCGGGATCGTGCTCTGGATTGCTGATCCCGATGGCCAGGAGTTGAGCCCGATTGTGACGCACGGGTATTCCCAGCAGCTGGTATCGCGCCTGGGCACGATTCTGCGGGACTCGCAGAACGCCACCGCGTCTGCGTTCAGGACGTCGCTGCTCCAGACCGTAAGGACGGACGCGATTTCGAACGGCGCCATCGCGGCGCCGCTCCTCACGCCCGCCGGGTGCGTGGGGGTGATGGCGGCCGAAGTGCGGCACTCGGGGGAATCCGATGCCGCGAAACTGGCGGTCGCCACGATCCTCGCCGCGCAGCTCGCGACGCTCGTCGGCCCCCCGTCAGCGCGAGCTCACGCCAGAGTGGAGGCCGCGGGCGCCTGACACGGGCGACGGACATGCCCGCGGGGCTGAAGCCCCGCGCTACGTGCGATTGCGTCAGAGCGCCACCCTCGTGGCCGCCCGGCCGGCTCGACCTTCGATCTTCCCTTTCAGCGTCAGGGGCTTCTTCTGCCGCAGCACCTCGGCGGTGAACTCGTCTCCGTTCTGCAGCCGCTGTATTCGCCTGCGGAGATCGGCCGGTTCCGACACTTCTGCGCCGTCGAACGCAGTCACGACGTCCCCCGCCTTGAACCCTGACGCCTCGGCCGGGGAGCTCTCCTCGACGGAGGTCACGAGCACGCCGCGTTTCGTCCCGAAGTACTCCGCAAGCTGGGGCGTGAGTGCGGACATTCTGATGCCGAGCCTCGTTTGGTTCCCCCATCCGAACCCTTCGAATCCCGGTACCGGCGGGACGGGTGGCATCGGCGGCGCATCCGGAGCTGCGGGCGGCGGCGGGGGCGGCGCGAACGAGAATCCGTCACCGAGCTCACGCCGGAGATCGCGCATTATGCGATCGCTGTCGAAATTTCCGAGCAGCCGGATCGCGCTGCCGGCGCGCGGCTCGACGGCCACCTCGACCCGCTCGGTCCCGCGCATCAGCAGGGCCGGGACGCGTCTTCGTGCAGGTGTCTCGTCGACCAGGCGGACGAACTGCCTGACGCTCCTCACCCGCTCGCCGTCGAACTCGACGATCACATCGCCCTTCCGCACGCCAGCCTTCGCAGCGGGACCGTCCGGCACCACGTCCTCGATCAGCACGCCGCGGGCGGACGCGGCGTTCGGCCGTTCCCCTTCGACGTCGCGGACCGAAACGCCGATCTCGCTGCCGCGTCCTGCCATCACGTCCAGCGCGCGGGACGTGCGATCCGCACGGGCCTGTCCGTGGACCGCCGAACCCAATCCCGCGATGAGCAGCAGCGCGCCGATCGCGGCCGTGAACCGGGCGGCCGTGTTCCATGGCTTCATCTGTTCCTCCGAAATAACCGGGCGATAATCCTTCCGTTGCCGGCCTGCAAGTGCGGGTCGGTGTTCTGCCGCGTGAGACGAGCTCCCGCCGGAAAAGGTTGAACGTTCGTCCGGGTCAGAGGTCACACTCGTCCCCCGGACAGGACGCGCTGAGACACGCGGCCTCGCTTTTGCTCCCAAATGCTCCCGGGATTGCGCCGCGCCGCGGGTACGCGGTTTGATGTAGCCCTGGTGTCGCGCGGAATCAACGGGGTGCGTAACTCAGGCAGGCGCTGGCATCGCCGCATCCCGCCGTAAGTCAGTCGATTCCGCGCGGCAGTCGTAAATGGGAGGGTGTCAGATGGCTAGATCGACCTTGCGTCTCATCGCACCGTTCGCGCTCATCGCGACGCTGTCGGGGTGCGCAATGACCCTGCGCCACCCCAGCGTTGCGGAGCTCAAGTACAACCCGGGCCGCTATCAGAACCGGACCGTCTCGATCGAAGGCGTCGTGACAAGCTCGTGGGGCGTACCGCTGATGCCGTTCAAGCTGTACAAGGTGGACGACGGCACCGGAGAGATGACCGTCCTGGCGCAGAGCGGCCGCGTGCCGACGCGCGGTTCGCACGTGCGCGTCAAGGGTCGCGTGAACGACGTCGCGACATTTGGCGGCCAGTCGGTCGGGCTCCATCTGGAACAGACCGACATCCATTTCAACAGACGCTGACCCGCCGCTGAATCTGCCGCCGGGCAATCCGCTGAGGGCGGCGTCGGGTGGCGCGCGCGCTACGTCGTGATGCGGACCGCGACGGCGGTCATGTCATCGTTCGGCCGCGCATCTCCCCGCCACTCGTGCACCGCGTCAAAGATGCCCTCGACGATTTTCGCCGGTGGCAGCGTGCGGAGGCGTCCGACGACCTCCAGCAGCCGGGCGGCGGTGAATTCCTGACCGCTGCTGTTCATCGCTTCGTACACGCCGTCGGTGCAGATGACGAAGAGATCGCCCATGTGCAGCGCGAACGAGACTTCGTCGTAGGTCGATCCCTGGAACGAGCCGAGCGGTACGCCCGGCAGCTCGATCTGTGCGCAGGTATCGCCGGTGCAGCGAATGGGATACGGCAGGCCGGAGTTCGCCAGCGTCATCACGCGCCGCTTCAAATCGAAGACCGTGTAGCAGAGCGTGCAGTAGTACTCCTCCAGCTGCCGCTGCTGCAGAATCGTATTGACGGAGGAGAGCACGCCGGCGGGGCTCGAACGGTCCGGCAGGTAGCGCCGCCTGAACGTGCGGCCACGGATCAGTTCGGCGGCGAACACGCTGTAGAGGGCGGCCGGAACCCCCTTTCCCGATACGTCTCCGACGGCGACAACGAGCGTGTGGGATTCGGGCGACAGGTAGTCGTGGAAGTCTCCACCGAGCTCCAGCGCGGGCGCGAACGCCGCCGCGACGTCAATCCCTTTCAGCCGCTTCGGCGGAGCCGCCGGCAGCAAGGCGGTCTGCACCCGCTGCGCGAACCGGAGCTCCTTCTCGAGCCGTTCCTCGTTCGATCTGACTTCCTCGTAGAGCCGCGCATTCTCAATCGCGACGGCGGCCTGGCTCGCCAGCAGCGTGAGAATCTCGACATCCCGCTTGCTGAACGCATCGAGCTCCGGGCTTTCCAGATCGACGACGCCGATGCAGCGGTCCTTGAGAAGCAGCGGGATCGCAAGCTCCGACCGGACGTCAGGCACCAGCTTGATGTACCGCGGATCCTGCGACACGTCGGCGACGAGCACCGCTTCGCGGTGCAGCGCGGCGTACCCCACGAGCCCCTCGCCGAGCCGCAGCGGCGGAACCCGCACCTTTTCCCCGTACTGCACCGCCAGCTTCATCTCGAGCTCGCCGCGCTCCTCGTTCAACAGCAGGATGCCGAACGTGCGGTACTCGATGAGCCGTTTCGTCAGCTGCGCAATCCGGGCGAACAGCTCGTCGAGCGCGAGGACCGACGCCACTTCCCGGCCGATCTCCGCGAGCGTCTCGAAGGCCTCGGCGTCGTTCCGGCTACGCTCGAACAGCCGGGCATTGATCAGCGCGACGGCGACATGCGCGCCGAATTGCCTGACGACGTCCACGTCGCGGGGGGTGAACTGGTCGCGGTTGCGGCTGAGGATGTTGAGCGCGCCGATCGGCCGCGACTTGTGCAGCAGCGGCACGACGATTTCCGAGTTCATCCCCGGCACGAATTCGATGTAGCGGGCGTCGGCGAGGAGATCGTTCACGAGGAGCGGGTGCTCACTCGCCACCGCGGCGCCGACGAGCCCCACGCCGAGTTTGAGCCGCAGCGGCTTGTCCGAGTCCGGGTACCCGACCGAGTAGGCCGCCCGCAGCTCGCCGCGGCGCTCGTCGAGGAGGTACACGGCGAATGCTTCGAACGAAATCAGACGGCCGATGAGCCGCGGGATCTGGGGCAGGAGGTCGTCGAGGTCGAGAACGCTCGTGACTTGCCGGCCAAGGTCGAAGAGCGTGGTGAGGAGCTCGTGCTCGGCGTAGCTCGTCTCCCCGCGCGAAGCCGGTTCGGCCGGTGCCCTGTCCGATGGTATGCCTTGGCTCACTTTCAGCGCGCGTCCTTCCGCTGGCGCGAATCCAGATTATACTTCCCCGTTATCGCGGCCCGGCCTCACGCGCGCACTTTGGCACCTTGGCACCTTGGCACTCTGGCACCCTGCATGGATCTCCCCCTCCCCCTCGACTACAGCGCGATCGAGCGGATCCTGCCGCACCGCTACCCGTTTCTCCTCGTCGATCGCATCACGGAATTCGAGCCTGACAAGCGGATCGTCGGGATCAAGAACGTCACGCTGAACGAGCGGTACCTCGCGCATCGTCCCGGGGAGATCCCCGTGCTGCCGCCGACGATCCTGACGGAGGCCGTCGCGCAGGTCGGCGCGATCATGATCCTCGCGAAGCCGGAGAACCGGGAAAAGCTCATCTACTTTGCAGGGATCGAGCGGGTCCGGTATCGCCGCGCCGTCCACCCCGGCGACGTCGTCGTCATCGAAGCGCACGTCCGGCGGCTGCGCAGCCGGATGGGGCTCCTCCGCGGCGTAGCCCGCGTCGACGGCCACGTTGTCGTCGAGGGCACGATGACGTTTGCGCTCGGCCCGCGCAACGATGCCGCGCAAGGTTCCGGCGATCGAACCTAGCGCGCCACCATCAGGACCAATCCAATTTTGACGGCGCGGGAGGCCCAGGGCGCAGCTCTGCCCGAGGGGTGGTAATAGCGCCACCCGTCGAGGAGTGCCGGCGCGAGCAGCAGCGTGCCGACGAGACGTTCGTCCAGGCGCGCGGCGGCGGCCATGCCCCGCGTGTCGCGCTCCGCAGGCCCGGTCTTCGCGAACGCCGCCCCCGCATACGCAATCGATGCGAGCACGTTGAAGGCGAAGACGCCCTTGAGGAGGGGGGACCGCTGCCCGCGGAGCTGCGGCCGGCGATCGAGCAGCAGCTCGTTTTCCGCATGTTGAGCCCAGAAGCCGGCTGAGGAGATGGTGAACTCCTGCCGGTGAGGCACGCCGCTACGGTGGGTGATTGCGAAGAAGGGTACGCCGTGGAAGTCCACCTTCCTGAGGCCTGGTCGTTCGCCCAATGCGAGATCGGCGAGGACATGCGCGCTTTCGTGGGCGCCGAGCCCTATGGCGCCTCCGGCCAGAAAAGATGCAATCCGCTTCCCTGCCGAGTCATCCTGCTGCTTCGCGGCGCCGGTCGCCGACTGTGCCGAAACGCGGCACGCCACTGCAAGTAGCACTAGGCACAGGAGTAAGGGAGCCGCTACGGCCGGGCTGCGGCGTCGAGGCCGGGCGGCACAGTGGTTGCTCTGCTGTAAGACCAGGACATAACACGCCGCGCGGTGTTCGGCGTCAAGGAGAAGGCACATGCTCGAAACGATTGCGATCATCCTTATCGTTCTCTGGCTCCTCGGGATGGTGAGCGGCTACACACTCGGGAACTTCATCTACGTGCTGCTGGTCATCGCGATCGTATTGTTCCTCGTGCGGCTGATCAGCGGGCGTCGGGTTTAAGCAGCACGCGCCCCAGGCGGGGATGGTAGCTGGTGAAGTCCCCGTCACGTCGATCGTCGTGCATGTGCCGCCGCACCTGGTGCAGCGTCGCATCGAGATCGTCCATCGCGGAGAAGATGAACGCCTCGACGCTCATGGGCTCCACGGGTGAGCCGTGTTCGCGTGCGCCGTGGTGCGAGACGATCAGGTGCGCGATGCGGGTCTGGACCTCCTCGGGGAAACCGGGAATCTGCCGAACCGCGTCGCGCATCATCTGCGCGCCGAGCGTGATGTGCCCGATCAGGTTCCCGCGGGTGGAGTACGCCGTTGCGCCATCGTAGGTGAGCTCCTCGAGCTTGCCGAGATCGTGCAGGATGGCGGCCGCCAGTAACAGGTCGGCGTCGGCATCGTAGGCGCGCGCGAGCAGCTCGCCGACTTCGGCGAGCTTCAGTACGTGCTCGAGGAGGCCGGCACGATACGCGTGGTGGACAGTCAGCGCGGCTGGCCAGACGAGCAGCCTGTCGCGGTGCTGCACGAGCAGCCCGGTGAGCAGTTCTCGCACCCACGGATTGCTCACGCGGGCGACGCGCCCCTCGAGCGCGGCCCACATCTCCTCCGCCGGGCGCGGCGCGCACGGCACGCACTCTTCCTCCCTGAACCCATCCAGCCGATCCTGCGCCGCGTTCACGCGGCGGATCTTCTCGAGCACCAGCTCGAGCCGATCCCGGTGGCGGTTCCCATGGCCCTGGACCTTCACGAATTCGCCGGCGTCGAACTCCTGCTCGAGGTTCGCCACGTCCTCGAAGATCTTCGCGTCGATCTGACCGGAGACGTCCTGCAGCACGACTGACAGGAAATCTCCGCCGTCCCGCCCGGTCCGGAGCTCTTTGCGGGCGCAGAGGAAGAAGGACCAGCCGGACGACGACTCGTCCAGTTTGTTGATCGAGGGCAGCCGGGACATCTCGCGGATGGTACTGGTTCGGAAGGCGGCGTTCAACACTCGACGATCAGGCTCGCGATTCGAGCTTCGCCGCGTGAGCCTCGGCGCTCGACGGCAGCCTCCGCGGCGATCGAGCGGCATCCTTCGACCTCACGACGGCGACCCCGGCAAACACCAGCGCGGCGGCGGCAGCCATGCGCCGATCGAACGGTTCGCCGAGAAAGAGGACCCCGAGCGCGACGGCAATGACCGGGTTGATATACGCGTAGAGGGACACGAACGAGACGGGCAGATGACGGAGCGCATAGGTGTAGGCCACGAATCCGCCGATCGCTCCCACAGTCGCCATATAGGTGAGCGCCACGGCGGTGCGCGTCGTGAAGAACAGGTGCGCCCATTCGCCGCGCACGGTCCCGGCGACGAGCATCATCAGCCCGCCCGCCAGCATCTGGTACGCGGTCGTCCCGAGCACATTGTCCGAGCGGCCGTGGCGCCGGGAGTACGCCGATCCCAGCGACCAGCCGAAGGCCGCGATCTGCAGCGCGATGACTCCCGCGAGGAATCCGCGACCGGCTCCGCCGCCCACCTTCAGATCGGGCCAGACCAGGACCAGGATCCCGGCGAACCCAATCAGCAGACCCACGATCACGTTCGCGCGAAGACGATCCCCGTCGGGCAGGCACGCTTCGACCGCCGCCATCCAGAACGGAGAGCAGGCGACGAGCACGGCCGCGAGACCGCTCGGCACCCATTGTTCTGCGACGACGACGCCGCCGTTGCCGAGCCCGAGCAACAGGAACCCGAGGAGCAGGATGCCCGGCCAGCGTGACGGGGGCGGGAGCTGATGCCCGCAGAGCGCGACGTACGACGCCAGCAGGCTGCCGGCAATCGTCCAGCGCAGCCCGCCCATCAAGGCCGGAGGCATCGATTCGAGGCTGACGCGGATCCCGAGATACGTGGTGCCCCAGATGAGGCACACCAGGACCCACGCGAGATACGCCAGCCGCTGCTGGCGGTGCGACGTGGCGCTCATGACAGGCCGTCCTGGTTGGCGGTGATGTGGAGACGCGGCGTCTCCTTCGTCGTTTCGAGGACGATCGTCGTACGCGTCGAGGTCACTCCCGGGATTCGGCCGAACCGGGTTCGAAGAAGCGACCCGAGATGCTGGGCGTCGCGTGCACGGACTTTCACGAGATAGCAGTCCTCGCCGGCCACATGATGGACTTCGAGTACCTCGGGACACTCGGCCAGGGAACGCGCCACGCTGTCGTCACCGGGCCCGTGTTCGCTGCGGACGGAAACGAAGGCGAGCATCCCCTGGCCGAGCGCCTGGGGATCGAGCTGCGCCACGTACCCGCGGATGACGCCGCGGGCCTCCAGCTTGCGGATCCGCTCGAGGATGGCGGACGGGGCCAGCCCCACCGCGCGCGCGATATCGGCCTGGGTTTCCCTGGCATTTTCCTGAAGGATCCCCAGAATAGACAAGTCAATGTCGCTGATTGTTCTGTCCACCGCCACAATGGCTGAATTTTATCACGATTTCGTACGGTCTCGTCACCTCGGCGTGGACCACTGTAGCGTTGGGGGAGGGGTCTTGCGGCGTCCAATCGGCCGCTGGAATTAGGTCATTCCCCGATTAAATACGGCACTAATTCTGCTTAGGCCTCGGGCGGTCCGGTCTGTACCCAGTCGACTGCATTGAAGCCTTACAAATGGCTGAGAAAAAGTGGGAATCCGAGTCCGAAATCGCTGCACGGCTTCGTTCCATCGCGGACGAACTGCGCGCGCAGAGACTCGCCGCTCCAAGCCAGCGCCCTCCACGGCCGTCGCCCACGCGCAACGCGGCATCCACGAACCGGCTCCCGCCAAAGCGCGGTAAGACGCGCTGATGGCCACCTGCCCGAACTGCCGCGGTTTTCTGTCCCACGATCATCGTTGAGCTGGCCCGGACCGGCGCCGTGCGCGCCGGCTGCAGATCATCGGGAGCGCCAGTGCCGGCGCGGCCCCCGTGTCTCTCGTGCTCACCGAGAGCGCGCTGTGGATGGTGTCGGCCGCTGTCGTCGGGGCGCTCGTCGCCGGTGAGATATGTCGGGACTGAACCGGGTCGAGTGTCCAAAGTGCGGGTCGCGCGAGCTGGTTCGCATCGAGCGCACCGCCACGGTGACCGTCTACCGGTGCCGGTCGTGCAAGGTGCAGGTGGTGGCGACTTACACGCCGCCCAGAGATCCCCCCGAGTCGTGACGCGTCAGCGATCCGTGAACCCGAACGGACCCTGGCCCATCCAGGCGCCGCCGTCCACCGTGAGGATGTCCCCGGTGATGAAGCTGGCGTGGTCCGACACGAGGAAGGACACGGCGTCGGCGACGTCGGCGGGCTTCCCCCATCGGCCGAGCGGCACCCGCTCGGTGATGCGCTGCACGGCTGCGGGCGAGCTCCAGAGCTGCTTTGCCGCGCCGGCGGATTCGATGGGTCCCGGGGCGACCGCGTTCACGCGGATGTTGTGCCGCGCCCACTCGACCGCGAGCGTCTGCGTCATCGACATGACGCCGGCTTTGGCGGCTGCCGAATGGACCGTGCCGGCGCTCCCGGTCCAGACATAGTTCGCGAGGATCGACACGATTGACCCGCCGCCGCCCCGCGCGATCATGTGCCGCCCGACCGCGCGCGAACAATAGAAGCTGCCGTTGAGGACAATGCCGACGACGGCATTCCAGCCGTTCGGCGACAGCTCCTCGGCCTTGCAGACAAAATTGCCGGCCGCATTGTTCACGAGGATGTCGATGCGGCCGAAATGCCGTACGACGCGCGTCACCATCTCGTCCACCTGCTCCGGCTTGCGGACGTCCAGCTGAATCGCCTGCGGATCGAGCCCCGCGTGGCGCAACTCGGCGGTCCCCTGCTCGAGGTGTTCGGCGCTGCGGCTGCCGATCGCGACGAGCGCCCCGAGTTCCCCCAGACGCGCGGCGATCGCCAGGCCGAGACCGGTGCCGCCGCCCGTCACGATGGCGACGCGGTCCTTCAGGAGCGACGGGGTGAACATCGCGTCAGATTACCGGCGCGCAGGCCTCCGTGTCCACGCCGGTCGGCCGGCTTGCCCGCATGGACACGAAGGCGCCTATAATCGCGCGACGTGCCGAACGTCCCCCTCACACCTGCGGCTCCGCCGCCCGAAGCGTTCGCGCGGCTGTTCGAGTCGGTGCACGAAGGCGTGTACATCGGAACGCTGTCGAGCGATGCCGCCCGGACGCTCTCCGCCAATCCGTACCTCAAGCTGATGTTCGGGTACGCCGTCGAAACCCCGCAGGACGAAGTGCGGCCGTTCGAGGCCGATCGGTTCGTCGATCCCCAGGCGCGCGAGGCGTTTCTGGAGCGACTCGAGCGCGACGGCGCGATCACGGATTACCTGCTCCGGCTGCGGCGCGCGGATCGGTCGCCGATCTGGGTCGAGGTGACCGCCCATGCCGAGACCGCCGGCACCGCCGTGCGCATCGAGGCGCTGATGCGCGACGTCACGGAGCGGAAACGGCTGGAGGACCAGGCGCGAGACCTGTACCACCAGCTGCTGCAGGCCGAAAAGCTCGCCGCCCTCGGTCAGACGATTTCGGGCGTGGCGCACGAGTTGAACAATCCGCTCGCCACGATCCTGACCTGGGCGGAGCGGCTGGCGCAGCGCTCCGTGGACGACCAGACGCGGCGCGGCCTGGAGACCATCCTCAGCGAATCGGAGCGCGCCGCCAAGATCGTGCGCAACCTGCTGACGTTTGCGCGCAAGCGGCACACGACGCGCGCAATGGTCGATCTGAATCAGGTCGTCCGCGAGACGCTGGCGCTGCGGTCCTACGAGCAGCGCCTGAGCAACATCACCACGATCGAGGCCCTCGCGTCCGGGCTCCCGCAGGTCTTCTCCGATCCGCACCAGCTCCAGCAGGTGCTCCTCAATCTCGTCATCAATGCCGAGCAGGCGATGATCGGCGCGAACGGCCGCGGCACGCTCGTGCTCCGCTCGTGGCACGACGCGGATCGCGACGCCGTCATCCTCGAAGTAAGCGACGACGGTCCTGGTGTGCCGGACGAAGTGCAGCCCCGCATCTTCGATCCGTTCTTCACGACCAAGGACGTGGGGAAGGGCACGGGGCTCGGGCTGACCGTGGCGTACGCGATTGTGCAGGAGCACGGCGGCCGGATCACGGTCAAGTCGAGCGCCGGGCGCGGGGCATCCTTCCATGTCGAACTGCCGGTCGGTGGCGGGCCGCTCAAGCCTGCACTGCCGCGGCCGCCCGAGCAGCCGTCGCTGTCGGACGACGTGGGAGCCGGGGCGGCGGTGCTTGTCGTGGAGGACGAAGCGGCGCTCGGGGCGGCGGTCGCGGAGGCGCTGGCGGATGCCGGCTTCCTGGTGGACCGCGCGGGGGACGGCCTCGAAGCGCTCGAGCGGCTCCGCGGCCGTGCGTACGATCTGATCATCTGCGATCTGAAGATGCCGCGGCTCGACGGCACGTCCTTCCACCGGGAGCTCGAGGCCATCGATCCCGCGATGGCGCGCAAGGTGCTCTTCGTGACAGGCGATGTCGCCGGCACGGAAGCCGAGCGCTTCCTGGAGGAAACATCCTGCCGGTGGCTCGCGAAGCCGTTCAGGCTGAAGGACCTGCTGCGGGTTGCGCGGGAGATGCTCGTCTAGCGCACGCTCCCGCGCCCGTGACGCGTCAGTCGATCACCGCGCGGCCGCAACCGGCGCATGCGTCGAGGCCGCAGGCCTCATCGCGCGCCGCATGGGCGGGGCCGCCGGCGACGGCGCCCTGTACTGCAGCACGACTCCGGGGCCTTCGGATACCTCAGCCTTCGCCATGCGGCGCCGGCGAATCGTCTGCTGGAACGAGAGGATGGCGGGGCTCATCGGCTGCTCCGCGAAGCACTCCGCCCCCAGCGCCTTTTTGAGCCGCGACACCGCACGCGCGTGCAGCTGCGACACCCGCGATTCGTTCACGCCGATCTCGGCGCCGATCTGCTTCATTGTCGCTTCGCCGTAGTAATAGAGCCCGATCACCTTGCGCTCGCGCGGCGGCAGCGAGGCAATCGCGGCGCGAATGCGATCGCGAACTTCCTGCTGCTCGTACGCCTTGTCGGGCGACTGCGGTTCGGAGGGAACGAGCGCGGCCGGCAGCGACGCGTTGTCCACGTGATCGCCGGCCGACAGTGGCGACGTGGACTCGATGGTGTTGATGCGGACGATCGTCCGCCCGAGCCGCGCTTCGTCGGACCCGACCCGCGCCGCGAGGTCGGCGAGCGAGGGTTCGGCGCCGAGCTCGCGCCGCAGCTCTTCGCGCGCGGTCTCGAGCTCGCGACGCTGCCGGCGGACGCCGCGCGGCCAGGCATCGCGGCGCAGCGCATCGATCATCGCCCCGCGGACGCGCCGTTCGGCAAAAGTCTCGAACTTGATGCCACGGCCCTCGTCGAACCGGCACGCCGCGTCGATGAGTCCAATCATGCCGTCCTGCACCAGGTCCCCGAGCTCGATCGAGTGGGGCATCGAGGCCGCGACGCGCCGCGCGAGCGATTCCACGAAGGGAAGTCCGGCGGCGATCCGATCGCGATTGTGGGCGGCGAGTGGCTGACGCTGCATGACTCGGTTCCTCCAGAGGGTTGTCGCTGCCACAAACGGCAGACCTCGCTCTAGCGCAACCGAAGTGCCAGATTGACCCCGCGAACGGGCCGCGGAGCTGACGCCCCGCTGAACTGACCTAAGGCTCTGGACGATAACAGTTTAAGGGTGTGAACCGGTGTGAAGAGGCGGGCAGTTTCGCGTCGAATGGTCGGCTAGGGAGACAGGATTTTGACGATACGCGCGGTAACCGTCAAAATTTTGACGATTCGGTACCCTTGGAACGGATGCGCACTTCTCGCGCCGTAGCCATGGCGTCAAGGACGCTGGCGACCACTTGGGACGCGCGCGCGCGCGTCATCTCGTCCGTAGCCTTGGCTTCGAGCAGCTCCGCGTTGGCCAGGATGATTCCAAGCTGGTTGTTGAGGCGATGAAAGAGCAGGCCGAGGTCGGGCGGTTGGGTCACGGACGTCCTCGCGGTTCTGGGGTCGGCGGCCGGACCCATCAGGCTTCTTTGCCCGCGAGCTCGCCCGCGCGTCCCGGCTCGCGCCAGAGCGTATCGACGAAGATGCGCACCGATCCGCCCGCAGTCCGGACGTACTCGACTTTGCCGCTGGCGATCCAGTTGTAAATCGTGCGGCGGCTCACGCCCACCAGCTCGCACGCCTTCATGATCGAAATCGTCTTGCGATCGGTGATCATCTCTCTCATCGCCAGGCCCGGTACCGACGGGCGGGAGTAGGTTGCCGTATTCCAGGTTCAAAAACGTTATCGGACGAGCGCACACACCGCTGTAGCCTTCCGGCCCCGCCGAAATGGGAACACTCATCTTTCGCGCGGTTATTGAAACCGGCACCCGCACACGAGGACTCCGCCCAGGAATCAACGACCAGCGAGAACTCAAGTGCCCGCATTTTTGCGCGCGCATTGACCGGTCAACCGGGGGGTGTCAAAATGCCGTCGCGCCTGAATGTCTGACGGCCAGAAGCATCTGCTGATTGTCGACGACGAGAACGCGCTGCGCGAAGCGATCGCGGAGCGCCTCGGGGATCATGGATTCGTCGTCGAACAGGCCGGCAGCGGGGAAGCCGCCCTGCAGCGGCTCGCCGAGTTCGCGTTCGACATCCTCATCACCGACCTGCGGCTGCCCGGCATCGACGGCAGGAAAGTCCTCGACTCCGCCCTGGAACGCTACCCCGAGATCATCGCGATCGTCATCACCGGCTACGGAACGGTGAAAGATGCGGTCGAGGCGATCAAGCAGGGGGCGGCGGACTTCATCACCAAGCCCTTTCAGTTCGACGCGCTGCTGCACGTGCTCCGGCTCGCGCTCGAGCAGCGGCGCCTGAAATCCGAGAACGCCTACCTGCGATCGCAGCTCGAGGCGCGCTATCGCATTGACGGCCTGGTCGGACAGAGCCGCGTGATGCGCGACCTGTTCCACCTGCTCGAAACGGTCGCAGCGACGTCGAGCACGGTGCTGATTACCGGCGAAACCGGTACCGGGAAGGAGCTCGCCGCGCGCGCCATCCATCACGCCAGCCCGCGGCGTGCGAGCCGCTTCGTCGCGATCAACTGCAGCGCGATCCCCGAGACGCTTCTCGAAGCGGAGCTCTTCGGGCACGTTCGCGGCGCCTTCACGGGCGCTGTCGCGACGCGTCAGGGGCGCCTGGAGCAGGCGCACAAGGGGACGCTGTTCCTCGACGAAATCGGGACGATGAGTCCCGCGCTCCAGGCGAAGCTGCTGCGGGTCCTGCAGGAGCGCGAATTCGAGCGGGTCGGCGACTCGCACACGGTGAAGATCGACGTGCGGGTGATCGCGGCGACGCACTCCGACCTGACGCGCATGGTGGCGGAGGGCACGTTCCGCGAAGATCTGTTCTATCGCCTCAATGTGATCCCGGTGCAGCTGCCGGCGCTCCGCGAACGGCGCGAAGACGTGCCGCTCCTCGTGCAGCACTTCCTGCAGAAGCTCGCGACGGAGGCCGGACGAGGCCACATCACCGTCTCACAGGACGCGCTTCGCCGCCTGATGGCGTACCACTGGCCGGGCAACGTGCGCCAGCTCGAAAACATTGTCGAGCGTGCCCTGGCGTTCAATCACGGGCGATCGCAGCTCGACGTCCAGGATCTCCCCGTCGAGATCCAGAGCGGCCCGGCGCCTGTCGATTCGTCCGAGGTCTGGTTTCCTGACGATGGTCTCGACTTCGAGCGGTACATCGAAGGCATCGAGCTGTCGCTCATCCGGCGATCGCTCGAGCGGACGCAGGGGAACAAGCGGCAGGCCGCGAAACTGCTGAACCTGAAACGCACGACGCTCATCGAAAAGCTCAAACGGCTCGAAGCGCCGGCGCCCGCCGCAAAGCTGCCATAATCGAGGATATGCCTCCCCGGCACAATTACTGGACGATCATCCTCGACGGCAAGCCGACGGCATTTCGCGCCGCCGAGCAGGACGAGCTGATGCCGACGTTGCGTCAACTGCAGGCGCGCCACCCGGATGCCGTCATGAAGTGGTTCGCGCGCGGGCGGCTGTGGGAGTCGCAGGACGTCGAGCGCGCGGAAGCCGCGGCACGCCGTCGTCCACCATCAGCCGATCGGCTGCCTTCCGGCGATCGGCGCGGCCGCGAATGGCGCCCGGGCGGGGAGCACAAGGATCCGCGCGACAGGTTCAAGGTTTCGCGGGACGAGAAGCGGCGCCGCTTTGCCGAAAACCTGTTTCGCGATCGTGCCGACGCGCCTCCCGAGAACCGTGAGAGCGATGCCGGCGACGTGCCACCCATCAAGCCGCCGTTCGATGGCGGTCCGGTCGATCGGCCTCGCAAGCCGTCCTGGAGTCCCGCAGGCGCTCGTGGGGGCAAGCCCACGTGGAACCGTGGCGCGGAGCGTGGACCGAAGCCGCCGGCGGGCGACGCGACGCGCGGTGGAAAGCCGCCGTGGAAACGCGACGGCGACCGCGCTGCGAAACCGCCCTCCAGCCGGGAGGGCGGGCCGCGAGGGCCGAAGCCGCCCTGGACACGCGATGGCGAGCGGGGCGGCAAACCGCCATGGAAGCGTGACGGCGAACGTGCGGCGACGCCGCAGGGGAGTCGTCCGCCCGAGCGGCGCGAGAAGCCAGCATGGCCTCGCCGCGATTCGCGCGGCGGCACCGAGCAACAGCGCGGCGGTCCGAGGCCCGAGTGGAAGCCGTCACCCTCTGCCGGCCGGCCGGCAAGTGACCGGAAGCCGTGGAGTCGTCCACCGTCCGGCCGCCCGCCCGGCGCACCAGCGGGACGGCCGCCCTGGTCGAAGGATCGGCCGCCTAATCGTGACGGCGGGTTCAGCGGCCGCCCGCCGGCCGGCGGATGGAAGCGAGAGAGACCGGAGGGGAGCGGCGAATGGAAGAAGGATCGCCCCGGTCCCGGCGGTGCGTTCTCGAAAGATCGGCCCGATCGACGGCCACCCGGCGGACCTCCGCGCGATCGCGGTGAGAACGCCGGCGGCCGCGCGCCGGCGAATCGCCCCGGCGCGTCCGGCGGACGGCCGGGAGGATCCGGACGTCCTGGCGGTTCGGGGCGCCCTCCGGGCGGACCGAACCGATTCAGCCCGCGTCCGCCGCGCGGTGGTAAACCGGGTGGGGGCGGCGGAGGACGCGGCGGGGGGGGACAGGGGCGGTGATCGCCCACGTGATTTTCTTCAGTCCCAAACCGGAACTGACGCCAGAAGCGCGCCGCGATTTGCTGCATGTCCTCGTGGCGGCCTCGTCGGAGATCTCCTCAATCCGCACGTTTCGCGTGGGCCGGCGGGTGAAGCATGGGCTGCCAGGCTACGAGCAATTGATGCGCGACGATTATGAGTTTGCGGCGATCGTGGAGTTCGACGATCTCGACGGGTTGAAGGCGTACCTCGCGCATCCGTCGCACGCCGCGCTCGGCCGCCACTTCATGGCGTCGGCCTCGCGTTCTCTCGCCTACGACTACACCGTCGTCGATGCGGCGAGCGTGGGCACGCTCATCGACTGACCGTCGATGGCGGGCGAGAGGAAGAAGTCTTCGATGATCGTCCGCAGCTGCGGAAGCGACTCCGCCGCATTGATAGCGATGCGAAGGTGCGAGCCGTTGTCGAGCCCCTTGGTATACCAGGAGTTCAGCGCACGGAGCTTGTTGATCACCCACCGGTCGTGTCCGCGTGCCGGCCCCGTCTGGCTCTCAGGCCCGGGCTGCGCGGGTGCGGTGTGGCGGAACCCGGCGGCCTCGCCGAGCCGCTCGTGGATCAGCAGCTCGATGTAGTCGAGCAGGAACTGCCCGCGATCCGCTGCCGTCACGTCGCGCGGTGTTCGGCCGGCGGCCACGTCCGCCGCCTGCTGGAATATCCATGGATTTCTGAGGGCGCCGCGGCCCACGAGCACGCCACCGATTGTCGCGGCTCGCATGCGCTCGACGACCTGCCCCGGCTCGGTGCAGTCGCCGCTGCCGAAGACCGGGATGGACACGCCGGCCGCGACACGCTCGATCAACGCCCAGTCCGACACGCCCGAATACGATTGCGCGGCAGTCCGGCCGTGAACCGCAACCGCTGAGGCCCCGGCATCCTCGACGCGCCTCGCGAGATCGGGCGCGTTGATCGCGTCCTGATCCCAGCCCGCGCGCATCTTCACCGTCACCGGGATGCTCACCGCCCGCGCCATGGCGCGCACCACGTCGGCCGCGTGCGCGGGCTCGCGCATCAGGCTGCAGCCCGCGCTGTGGCGGGCGATCTTGTGGACGGGACATCCCATGTTCACGTCCACGATGTCCGCCCCCATACCCTCGACGATTTGGGCGGCCTCGGCCATCTTGGCCGGGTCGCCGCCGAAGATCTGGATCGAAACCGGCCGCTCTTCCTCTGTGTACTCGGCGTACTCCAGCGTGCGATCGATACCCCGGACGAGCCCCTCCGAACTGACCATCTCGGTCACTACGAGGCCGCATCCGCCCTTCCGCTTCACCAGCCGGCGGAATGCCGTGTCCGTCATACCGGCCATCGGCGCAAGGGCGTACGGCTGCGTCAGTTCGATTTTGCCGATTTTCATCGCGTCAGTTCACCGCACGTCGCACGTGTCGCACGTGGCACATCGCACGTGTAGCTCGTCGCACGTGGCACGTGGCACGTGGCACGTGTATTTGTCGCCCGTCATTGCGGTTTGACGTCGGCCGCATCCACTTCGACGCTGACCGCCTGGCCTATCAGGTCCACCGCGAGCACCAGCCGGGCGTGAGCCCCCTTGCGAACGAGCCGGCCGACCACGCCTTTGAGCGGCCCGTGTACAATCTCCACCATCATCCCTTCGCGAATCAGAGGACAGGGGTCGAACTGGAGGTCGCTTTCCACGACGCGGCGGATGCCGTCGATCTCGAAATCCGGAATCGGCGCGATCTCCCCGTCGAACGCGACGATGCTCACGACGCCGGTGCACTTGAGGATGGGTAACCGTTCCCGCCCGTCGAACCGCGCGAAACAGTAGCCGGGGAAGAGCGGCCAGTCGACCTTCTTCTTCCTATCCTTCCAGCGACTCCATCGCGGGATGGTCGGGAGGAACGCCTCGTACCCCTTCTGCACGAGCTGCTCGCGCACGACCTGCTCGTGCCGGGAACGCGTCCAGATCGCGTACCACGGCTCCTTTGGAAGCTGCGTCATTCTTCGTCTTCCGGCGCCGCGTCACACCAGCGGACACGCGCCGCCGGGCGGAATCGGCCGGCCTCGCCCGACGTGTCCCCGATCAGAGCCCGGGGGCCGCCGGCGGCGCGGCGTCCTGCGCGACCCGCCTCTCGTACAGCTTCTTCAGTTCGTCGTTCTTCCACTCGATGATCGCCTGGCCCCGGACGCGCGCCAGGAACTTCCGGACCTCGACCTGCTGGCGTGCGTCGTGGACCTTGTCGGCCACGAGATCGCGCACGCTCTCGAACGGCTGGGGAGCGGCGGGCTTCAACGTCTCGAGTTTCAGCAACTGGAAACCGCGCGGGACTCGCAGCGGCTCGGTCACGTCCCCCGGCTTCATCTTCTGAATCAGCTGCTGCAGGGAGGGGGAGACTTCGGCGACGTTGATCGGCCCGATGAGGCCGCCGTTGGCTTTCGACGACGAGGCGGACACCTCGCTCGCGACCTTGGCGAAGTCTTCGCCGCCGACGACACGGGCGCGCACTGCGGCCGCCTGCTGCGCGATTTCGTCTTCCTTGCCCACATTCAGGGTCGTCTGCCCGCCTTTCGACGTCGTCGGCACCTCGAGGAGGATTTCGCGAAACGTGACGGTCGCCGGCGCCACGAACTCGTCCTTGTGCGCCAGGTAGTACTGCCGCGCCTCTTCCTCGGTGATCGACAGCTTCGAGCCGACTTCGTCGCGCTGCACCTGGCCGACAAGGAACTGCTTCTCGACGTTCTTCCGGAGATCGTCGACGCTCATCCCCTCCTGCTTCAGCGCTGCGTAGAACTTCGCGTCGTCCTGCAGGTTCTGCTCTTTCCGGAGGTTTTCCAGCCAGCTCTTGAACTGCTCGTCGCTGAGGTGATAGCCCTTCTCTTTTCCCATCTGGAGGAGCAGGAGCTCGTCGATCGCTTCGACGAGCAGCTGCGGCGTCACTTCGTCCATCGCCTTCTTCAGTTGTTCGCTGTCGTTGGCGATGTCGGCCTTGAGCTCGCCGCCGCCAATCCGGGCGCGGATCGCGGCCGTCTGCTTCTCCTCGAGCTCGGTCTGCGTCAGGATGTCGCCGTTGACCTTCACGAGGACTCGCTCGAGAATCTGCGCCCGCATCGGGGTCACGAGGGCTGCGAGGAGCACGCTGGTTGCGATAAGTCTGGACTTCATATCAACTACCTAAACTGCTGGAACACAATATCTTAAACGATTTACCGGCCCTCGCTCAACTCGCGGAGCAGCCCCGACACGCGCACGAACACGCCGTCGTCCGAACGCGGATTCTCGGCGGCGGGCCGCATGATCTCGTCTTTCGTGAAGCCTGATGTCACTTCGCCGGCCTGAGCCCGCGCGGCCCACCACGAGCCCCCCGCGACAGGGTCCCCCCCTTTTTTCGAACGTTTCTGCGGCGGAGCCGGCTCAGGCCGCGACACCGGGCGGCGCTCGGTGCCAACCGGCTTCTTCAAGTCGAGCTTCACGGTTGCGGGCGGAATCAGGGCAATGTCTCCACGCCGCTGGACGACCCGGAAGAGCCACGCCGGATCGAGCTTCGCGTCGGCCCTGAACTTTAGGACGACCGCGGCCCCTTCACGGTCGAGAGACTCGAGGCCGATCCGGTCGGCGAGCACCCGGATCGCCGCATATTCCGCCAGGTTCTGGACCGATTCCGGCGGCGGACCATAGCGATCCCGGACTTCTGCCACGAGCGTGTCGAGCTCTTCCTCGGATCTGACGCCCGCCATGCGGCGATAGACCGTGAGCCGCTGGTTCATGTCGGGGATGTAGCGATCGTCGATCCGGAGATCGACCCGAAGGTTGACGTTCGCCCGGAGCTCGTCTTCGAGCTCCTCGCCCTTCAGCTCCTTGATCGTTTGCTCGAGGAGCTTCATGTACATATCGAAGCCGACCGCCTCGATGTGCCCGCTCTGCTCACCACCGAGCAGATTGCCGGCGCCGCGGATCTCCAGATCGAGTGCCGCCACCCTGAACCCGCTCCCGAGGTCGCTGAACTCCCGAATGGCCGCGAGCCGCTTCTTCGCGACCTCCGACAGCGAGTCTTCCGGCGGGACCAGCAGGTAGGCATAGGCCCGTCTGTCGGATCGGCCGACACGCCCGCGCAGCTGATACAGCTGCGACAGGCCGTAGCGATCGGCGCGGTTGATGATGATCGTGTT
>JBBWZJ010000344.1:0-11199 GCA_039648985.1 Acidobacteriota bacterium
GACCAGGTGGCCAACTCCGCGTTCGGCCGGCGGCTGCATCAGCTGTCGTCTCCGCCGCGGTACCGGGCGATCACCGCATTGACGCTGCTCGGCCCGGCCACGCCGATGCTCTTCCAGGGGCAGGAGTTCGCGGCCACCGCGCCCTTCCTGTACTTCGCCGATCATCGAGAGGAGCTGCGCGGTCCGATCCGGACGGGCCGACAGGAATTCCTGACGCAATTCGCGAGCATGTCGGATCCTGACGTCTCCCACGTTCTTCCGTCGCCTGTCGATCGGGCGACGTTCGAGCAGTGCAAACTCGACCTCTCGCAGCGCACCGCGCACGGCGGCGCGTATGCGCTGCACCGCGATCTGCTGAAGGTCCGGCGCGAGACTCCGGCCATCTCGCGCCCGGCGCGCGTGGACGGCGCGGTGATTGCGCCCGAAGCGCTCGTGATCCGGTTCTTCTCGGACGCCGGCGACTGCCTGCTGGTCGTGAATCTCGGGTGCGACCTGGATCTCAGCCCCGCACCCGAACCGCTGCTCGCGCCACCCGCCGGCCGGCAGTGGACGCCCCTCTGGAGTAGCGAGACGGTTCGCTACGGTGGCCAGGGCACACCTCCGCTGCACGCCGACTCCGAATGGCACGTGCCGGGGGAGTCGGCGGTGCTCTTCACGTCAATCCCCCGGCGCGCGGACGGCCATGGCCGCTGATCTCACGCGGATCATCCCGCAGCCGAGGGACAAGGCGGCCGACGACCCGAGTCCGCGGCGCGAATGGCTCGTCACGAACGGGCTCGGCGGCTATGCCTCCGGCACCGTGGCCGGGATCGTCACGCGCCGGTATCACGGCCTGCTCGTCGCATCGCTGCCGGCGCCGCTCGGCCGGATGGTGATGCTCAACCACCTGCTCGAGCGCGCGCGGCTGGCGAGTGGAGCCGTGCTGTGGCTCGGCGACGAACAGGAGGTGTCAGGGCCAAACGCCGCCGATCGGACGGAGCACCTCGCGGAGTTCCGACTGGAAAACGGCCTGCCTGTCTGGACCTATCGCATGCACGGGACGGTCATCGAGAAGCGCGTGCTCATGCCGCACGGCCAGAACACGGTGCACGTCACCTACCGGCTGCTCGACGGCAAGGAACCGGTGCGCCTGTCGCTCCGACCCTCGCTGCACTTCCGTCCCTACGAATCTCCAGTCAACGCGGCGTCGGGTCAGGCCTTCACGATATCCGCCGTCCATCGTCGATACGAAGTGTGCGCGGACGCGCATCTGCCCGCCCTGCGTCTGCTGCTCCACGGCGAACGGAGCGCCCTCACCCTCGACCCCCGCACGTCGGACGTCTCGTACCGTATGGAGATGCTGCGGGGTTACGAGTCCGTCGGGACACTCTGGAGCCCCGGGTACTTTCGCGCCGACCTCACTGCCGCCAGGCCGGTGACGCTCGTCGCTTCGACGGAGCCCTGGGAAGTCGTCGAGGCGCTGACGCCCGACGCGGCCGCGCAATCCGAATCGGAGCGGCGGACAGGCCTCCTGGGCAGAGCGTCGCGGGGCACCCTCGATCGGTTCGCGTCCGAGCTGGTTCTCGCGGCGGATCAGTTCATCATCACTCCGGCAGGGCGGGCCGACGAAGCGGCGCGGGCGCGCGCGGCCGGGGAGGAGATCCGCACCGTCATCGCGGGCTATCACTGGTTCACCGACTGGGGCCGCGACACGATGATCAGCCTCGAGGGGCTCACCCTCGCGACCCATCGCCACCGCGAAGCCGCCTACATCCTGCGCACGTTCGGCCATTACGTGCGCGACGGTCTCATTCCGAACATGTTTCCGGACGGCGCGCGGGAAGGGTTGTACCACACCGCCGACGCCACGCTGTGGTTCTTCCATGCCGTCCAGCAGTTCGTCCGTGTCACGGGCGATGTCGAGACCCTGCGGACGCTCCTGCCGACGTTCGTCGATATCGTCCGGCATCATCTCGCCGGGACGCGGTTCGGCATCCACGTCGATCCGGACGACGGTCTCCTGTGCCAGGGGCAGGAGGGCTACCAGCTCACCTGGATGGATGCCAAGGTTGATGATTGGGTCGTCACGCCGCGCCGCGGCAAGGCGGTCGAGATCAACGCGCTCTGGTACAACGCGCTTCGACTGCTGCAGGACTGGACCCGGCAACTGGGCGCGACGGACGCGCTGGACCTGCCGACGCACGCGGACCGTGCGCGCGAGGCTTTCAACCGGCGGTTCTGGTTCGACAAAGGGCAGTATCTCTACGACGTGGTGGACGGGGAGCAAGGAGACGACGCCGCGTGCCGCCCGAACCAGGTGTTTGCGATTTCGCTCGATCATCCCGTGCTCGACCGCCCGCGGTGGGAAGCGGTCATGAACGTGGTGCGGGCCAGGCTGCTGACGCCCGTGGGGCTGCGCTCGCTCGCGCCCGGACACCCGGATTACAAGCCGAAGTACTACGGCGATCTGCGGTCCCGCGATGCGGCGTATCACCAGGGCACGGTGTGGGCGTGGCTCATCGGAGCGTATGTGGACGCCTGGCTGAAGGTCCACCCGGACGATCGCCGCGGCGCGCGGCGGCTGCTCGACGGCTTCGACACACACCTGGGGGATGCGTGCGTGGGGTCGATCAGCGAGATCTTCGACGCCGAAGCGCCGTATGTGCCGCGCGGCTGCATCGCCCAGGCGTGGAGCGTCGCCGAGGTGCTCAGATCGCTGCTCAAGACGGCGGATCCCGTGGAGTAGAGGGTCGGGCGCGGCGTCGTATGATGTCTCACCGGCACATGAGCATATCGGCACGCGGCGAACGCGCCAGGGCCCGTTCCTAGTGGCCGTCGATCTCGCGACCCTCGGCTGGGACGCTCGACTCGAGGTGTCCTTCGCGCTTCACGCGGCCGAGGGGCTCGTCCCGGCGCGCGTCGTCCTCGAGCACACGCATATTTATCGCGTCGTGACAGCCGACGGCGAGGTCCTGGCCCGCGTCTCGGGACGGCTGCGGCACCAAGCGGCGCACCGCGCGGACTTCCCGACAGTCGGTGACTGGGTAGCCGTTGCGCCGGCGGCGCACGCGGGCGACGCCCGGATTCTTGCGGTCCTGCCGCGGCGGAGCCGATTCTCGCGCCGCGCCGCCGGCGATCCAACAGAGGAGCAGGTGGTCGCGGCGAATATCGACACCGTGTTCCTCGTCGCGGGGCTGGACGGCGATTTCAACCCGCGGCGGATCGAACGGTATCTGCTCGTCGCGGCCGACAGCGGCGCATCTCCGGTGATCGTGCTCAACAAGGCCGACGTGGTGGAAGATCCGGAATCGCTCGCAGCGTCCGTGCGCGCGATCGCCGGCGCCGCGCCGGTGCACGTCATTTCGTGCCGCGTCGCCGACAGCGTGGACGTGCTCCGGCAGTACCTGGGTCACGGGCAGACAGGGGCACTCCTCGGCTCTTCGGGCGTCGGCAAGTCGACCATCGCCAATCGTCTCCTCGGGTACGACCTGCTCCGAACGCAGGACGTGCGCGAGTCGGACAGCCGCGGTCGGCACACGAGCACCGCGCGCCAGCTGGTTCGGCTCCCGGGCACCGGCGTCCTCATCGACACACCCGGGATGCGTGAGCTCCAGTTATGGGACACGGGCGAAGCCGCCACGGGCGCCTTCGAGGACATCGAGGAGCTTGCCGGCGAGTGCCGGTTCCGCGATTGCCGCCACCAGCAGGAGCCGGGATGCGCCGTCCTGGGGGCGATCGCCACTGGCGAGCTCTCGCCTGAGCGCCTCGAGAATTTCCACAAGCTCGGGGCCGAGCAGGCACACCAGGCCCGGCAGCTCGATGTCCGCGCGCAGATCGACGACAAGCGCCGCGCCAGGGCGGGCGCCAAAGCGCTCCGAAAGCGGGTGCACGACAAGGCCGAGGGCTAGTGGACGGGCCAGCCGGTGCCATCCGCCGGCGCACCTCCGCCACTCGCCGGAACCGTGAACATCGCCGCGTTCTCCCGCGTAAGCTACCGACGAACGTGACGCCCGGATCCTTCCCGCCGCAACAGCGAAGGCCCGGCGCCCGAGGAGCGCGTGCACGATGAACGTTCTGACAGTCAAGGACGCACGCAAGACGTTCGGCGCGGTCAAGGCGCTCGACGGCGCGACATTCGATCTTCGCCAGGGGGAACTGCTCGCGCTGCTCGGCCCGAACGGCGCTGGCAAGACCACGCTGATCAGGGCCATCGCCGGCCGCGTGCGACTCGATGCCGGCGAGATCCGGATGTTCGATCGCGTGCTCGACGGCCGGCACACGCCGCGCGAGCTCGGGATCGTTCCTCAGGAAATCGCGGTGTACCCCAATCTGACGGCGCGCGAGAACCTCGAGGTATTCGGCGGGCTGCACGGCCTGGCCGCTGCGGACCTTCGCACTCAGGTCGACTGGGCCCTCGAGAGCACGGGGCTGGCGGACCGGGCGCGGGAGTCGGTCAGGCAATTCTCGGGAGGGATGCGCCGCCGGCTCAATATCGCCTGCGGCATCCTCCATCGTCCGCGCATCGTCCTCCTCGACGAGCCCACGGTCGGCGTCGATCCGCAGAGCCGGGATCGGATCTACGACACGCTTGCCGCGCTCGCGGCCTCCGGCGTGTCGCTGCTCCTCACGACCCACCACCTCGAAGAGGCGGAAGCGCGGTGCTCGCGGACCGTGATCATCGATCACGGGCGCGTGATTGCGTCAGGTACGACACCCGAGCTCGTGGACCAGACGGTCGGCCGCTTTCGTCTTGTCTCACTGCGGCTGAACCGTCCGCTCGCGGCCGTGGACGCCGCGCGGCTTTCGTCCGACCTCGGCGTACACGTGGACGGCGGCGACGCCACTCTCGTGAAGACGCGCATGCGCGATGTCGCGCTCGAGCTGCCGCCGCTGCTCGACACGATCCGCACCGCCGGCCGGACGGTGGACGACGTGGACGTGCGGGGGCCGAGCCTGCAGGCGGTCTTCATCCACCTGACGGGAAAGGAGCTGCGGGAATGATCGGCACGCTGCTGCGCATCGGGTACCTGAACTTGAGCCGCGACCGCGTGGCGCTCAGCCTCAAGTTCCTCCTGCCCGTTGTCTTCTTCTCGATCTTCGCCAGCGTATTCGGCGGCCAGGGAGACGCACAGACCGCCCGCATCAGCCTCGGTGTGGTCGATCAGGATCATTCCGAATTCAGCCGGCGCCTCGTCGCTGGATTGCAGAACGAGAAGGCGCTCCGCGTCCGGACCACGGCGGACGCGAAGGGTACCGGTGCGACGCTCGATCGAGCACTCGCCGAACAGTCGGTGAGGAGCGGCGATGTCCCAGTGGCGGTCGTCATCCCCGCGGGGCTCGGAGAGTCGTTCGCGAAGAACGGATTCGGCGGCGGCGGGCCGGCGATTCAGCTCCTCTCCGACGTCTCCGATCCGATCGCCCCCCAGATGGTGTTGGGTCTGCTGCAGAAAGTCACCATGACGGCGGCGCCCGACCTCCTGATGCAGGGAGGCCTGCGGCAGTTCGAACAGCACGCGGGGGCCATGACGCCGCAGCACCGGTCAGCGGTCGACGCCTGGATGCCGCGGCTCCGGGCGCAGAGTGAGCCGGGAGTCACGCGGGCGGGCGGGACAACTGGGGGAGCGGCCGGCGGGATGGGTGTCAGCGTCGAGATGGTGGACGTGATGCGCAGCCACAGCAACCGCGGCTCGCTGGTGTCCTTCTATGCCGCAGGCGTCGGGGTGATGTTCCTGTTGTTCTCGTCGGTCGCGGGCGCCGGCGGCGCGTTGCTCGAAGAAGCGGAGGCGGGCACGCTCGAGCGCCTGCTGTCCACCAACATGGGGCTGACACGGCTGCTCGCGGGCAAGTGGATCTTTCTCGCGCTGGGCGGGATCGCGCAGCTCACGGTCATGTTCTTGTGGGGCAGCCTGGTGTTCGGGCTGCCGCTCTTCTCTCATCTGCCCGGCTTCTTCGTCATGACGACCGTCACGGCGGCCGCGGCCGCCGCGCTCGGCCTCGTGCTCGCGACGCTTGCGCGTTCGCGCGAACAGCTTTCGGGTTTCTCGACGATCCTGGTGCTCACGATGTCGGCGCTCGGCGGGAGCATGTTTCCGCGGTTCCTGATGAGCGAGACAATGCAGAAGGTGGGGCTGCTGACGTTCAACGCGTGGGCGCTCGACGGCTATCTGAAAGTGTTCTGGCGGGATGCGGCCCTATGGCAGCTGTGGCCCCAGGTGCTGGTGCTCTGCGGATTGACCGCCGCGTTCCTCGCCACCGCGCGGCTGCTGGCACGCCGCTGGGAAGTGGCCTGATCGATCAGGCGACGCCGCTGCCCGGAATTTCTTCCTTCAAGTCGATCCCGAAGCGCTCCGCCATGCGGTAGAGCGTGCGACGATCGATGCCGAGCACTTCCGCGGCCCGCGTGCGGTTGCCGCCGACCTGCTCGATGACGTGCAGCAGGTACCGGCGCTCCACCTCGTCGAGCGACGGAAGATCCGCAAACAGGCGCTCGTCGAGATCGGGGCCGCTGCCCTTGAACGGCAGATCCGCGACTTCGATCACGGAGCCCCGGCTGAACACCACCAGCCGTTCGATCGTGTTTTCGAGCTCCCGCACGTTCCCCGGCCACCTGTAGGCCGTGAGCGCCTGGATGGCGGCGGGGGAGAGCTCGATCCGCCGTCCGGCCCGTGCGCACGCGTTCTGCAGGAACGTCTGAATCAGGAGCGGGATGTCTTCCCGGCGTTCGCGCAGAGCCGGAACCCGGATGACGATCACGCTCAGCCTGTAGAACAGATCCTGCCTGAATCGCTGCGCGGAGACCTCCCGCTCGAGATCCACGTTGGTCGCCGCTACGACCCGGACGTCGACTTTGGTGGTGCGGCTGCCGCCGACGGGTCGCACTTCGCCTTCCTGCAGCACGCGCAGCAGCTTGACCTGGAGTCCCGGGGAGGTCTCCCCGATCTCGTCGAGGAATACCGTGCCGCCGTGGGCCTGCTCGAAGATGCCCTTCGTGTCGCTGATTGCGCCGGTGAACGCGCCGCGCGCGTGGCCGAAGAGCTCGGACTCCAGCACGGTCTCCGTGAGCGCGCCGCAGTTGATCGGCACGAACGCTCTCGGGGCCCGGCGGCCATGCGCGTGGATCGCGCGCGCCACGAGCTCCTTGCCGGTGCCGCTGTCGCCGATGATCAGGACCGGAGCGGCCGCGTTGGCCGCGTGCGCGATCTGCTTGTAGACCGACAGCATGCCCGCGGTGCGGCCGATGAGTCCCGGCGGCGGCACGTCGAGCGAGGGACGCTCGGGCGTCGGCGTCGCGACATCCGTCAACGCGCGATCGACTGTGGCTTTCACTTCGGAGATGTTGAAAGGTTTGCTGATGTAGTCGAAGGCCCCGGCGCGCACAGCGTCAATCGCGGTCTGCAGGGTGCCGAACCCGCTAATCAACACGACGTGGCCCTTCGGATTGCCCTGCTTGAAGGCCCGGAGCACGTCCATCCCGTTCTGCTGGGCGTCGAGGTTGATGTCGGAAATGAGAAGGTCGAAGGGCTGTCGGGCGAGCGTCAGCGCTTCAGCGACATCCTGCGTTGTCCGCATCTGCCGGTCCGGGCGTTCCAGCAGTTCCGCCATGAACCGGCACGTCTCGCCGTCGTCGTCAACGATCAGAATCCTGGGCATGATGTCTTTCCGCTGCCTGGGACAGAGGCAGCTCGATCGTGAAGGTCGTGCGTCCGGGTTCGCTCGCGGCGTGAATCGTGCCGCCGTGCCGCGCGATGACGTCTTCGGTGATGCTCAACCCGAGCCCGGTGCCGCGCCCCGCCGGCTTGGTCGTCACCCAGGGCTGGAAAATGCGGGGCAGCAGGTCCGCCGGTATGCCGATGCCCGTGTCACTTATCTCGATCCGTACGGATTGCGCCGAGGGGGTCGCGCTGATCCCGAGCGTGCCTCCCTGGGACATCGCGTCGAGGCTGTTCGTGATCAGGTTCAGCAGCGCGAGCTCCAGTTCGGCGGCATCCGCCCAGATGGGCGGCAGGTCGGCGGGCACGCGCAGCGTGAGCGAGATGCCGGACGCGTCGAGCTTCGGGCCCGCGACCTCCGCGACCCGGGCGAGCAGCGTGCTGAGATCGACAGCGCGACGCTCCTCGGGCCTCCTCGAATGATCGAGAAGCGTGCGGACGACGGTGGACACCTTGTCGATCTGTTCCTGCACGATCTCGAGGCGGCGGGAGGTGCGGGGCTCGGCGGCCGCTTCTTCCTGGAGCATCTGGACGTAGCCCGAGATGAGATTGAGAGGAGTCCCGACCTGGTGCGCGACGCTGGCTGCCATCTGGCCGACAGCCGCCAGCTGCTCGTTGCGCGCGACGGCCTCGCGGAGCGCGAAGACGCGCTGATACGTCTCGACGAGCTCTTCGTTGCGCATGCGCAGCTCTGTCGTCGCCTCGTCCACGCGCTCCTGCAGCGCCTCGTTGAAGTCCTGGAGCCTTCGCAGCATGTCGTTCAAGCCGATCGCCACCGTGCCGATCTCGTCCCGCCGGACCACGTCCGTGCGCGCCGTGAAGTCCCCCTGCCCGGCGCGCGCCATGGTCTCGCGGATGTTTCCGATCGGCTTGTGGATCAGGCGCCGCCCGAGCCAGTCGACGAGGAGGGTGAGCACGATGATCGCGGCGGGGGTGAACCACAGCGTCACGCGCCGCCCCTTGGTGCGCAGCTGCCCGAGCGAGGCGAGCGAGACGGTGGCCACCGCGGCCGCGCGCGCGCCACCGGGTCTGGTCACCGGCACGGCCACCGCGGCGCCTCCGGGCGGAGCGCTGCCCGACAACGTGGCTGCCTCGCTGACGGCACGGGTCGCGAGGACGAGCGCCTCGCTTCGTTCTTCAGACGAAGTGCTCGCGACGACGGTCGGCGTGTCATCGGCGACCTCGACAATGGAAAGCGTGCGCAGCGACGGGGTGGTCAGGACGAATTCGTGCAGGTCGGCGGCGAGCGCAGCGCGATCGATCGGCTCGACCCTCAGCTCGTAATCGTCCGCGACGGCGAGCGCCGTCAGGCGTGCCGTCTCGAGCAGGTCTCGTTCGACCTCGCGCTCGAACACCCGAATTTCCAGATACGCCTCGATGCCGATGACCGCCGCGGTGCTCAGTGCGACGAGCAGGGCGAGACGGAGCCGGAGAGACAATGCTTTGCGCAATTTCGCCCCGGTGGGGCGCTGCTGCGCCGCCCCGGCCACGTCGGAGGCTGGAGTCATCAAGGCGGAAGTCATTGCAGACGGGTGCTTTGGTTCATTTTATCGGTCGTACTACCCGGTGGCACCGGGATTGTGTTCAGAATTGATGCCCGGACCGGCCTCGTGGCCGTCCGACGTCCGCTCCCCCGGAAGACTGTAACGATTGTGAGCATCCTTGCCCTGTACCGTCGCCTGCCGGCGCACACCGGAGTTCGACTGCGGATCCTGATCCTGCTGCTCGCGGTGGCAGTGGTGCCGACCGCCATGGCGATGCGCGCCCCGGTCGAGAGGGCGCAGGTGTCGCGCGGCCGATTCGCGCCGGCTGCGGCCGCCCAACCCCCGGAACGGTCAATCGTGGGGACGCTCGACAGCGTCGATGCCAAGACGATGCAGATCGTGGTCAGCACTGCGACAGGCAAGCAGACACTGCACCTGCAGACCGGCGCCACGATTCGTCAGGGTGCGAAGACGGTGAAAGCGTCCGAGCTGTCGTCGCACAAGGGCGAGCGCGTCAAGGTGCGATACCGCGAAACCGCCGGCGTTCAGCAGGCCGAGTGGATCGTCGTGGCGTCACCAGCCGCGCCGCGCAAGCCCAAACACACCGAGCCCGATCCGAGCTCGCGGGCGCCGCTGCCTCCGGCCCGGTGACACCTCCCCGCCGCCCATTCCGGATGATGAACGGATTCCCTCTTGATGTCCGATGCGCCGTGCCTGCGTTCGCCGCCTTGGTGATCGCCTGCGCGAGTCTGAACTCGCAGACGTATTCGTTCGCGACTTTGGACGAGGCCCGCGCTTCCGGCGCCATCGCGAACGGATGGGTGCCTGAAGGGCTGCCGGCGGGCTCTCACGATATCCGCGTCGCGCAGGTTCCGAATACCACGCAGCGCTGGGGCATCGTCAATTTTCCGCCCGCCGAAGAGGCATCACTGCGACGCCTGCTCCGCAGCGACGAAACGTCGCTCGGCGGCGAGCACTGCGACATGCCGGGCCGGATTGAATGGTGGCCGGTGGTTCTGCGCGGAACGCTGGACGCCTCGAGCGTCGCCGCGACGGGGCTCCACGGCTACCGCTCGAAGTCCGGCGACCTGCTGTTCGCGGTGAACTGGAATCAGGGCCGGGCGTATTACTGGAGGGCTGGGGGGTGAACGGCACGTGAATGGTGCCGAGGCCTGGAATCGAACCAGGGACACCAGCATTTTCAGTGCTGTGCTCTACCGACTGAGCTACCTCGGCACGCGCAGGAATCGGCGGACGGCACGGTGCGCCAGACCGCCGTTGACAGAACCCTCATCATAACAGCCCGCCTGACGCGTTCACAAGCGGTCGCCTGCCTCTTGTACTTTTTTCGCATCCGCGGTACTCTGCACTTGTACTTCGATCCGCAATTTGGTACGTTTGGTACGGTCCAGCGATGATGCGCGAAACAACTGTGGAACTGACGGTGGCGGCCGCGATCGCGCGGCGGCAGCGGCGCGACCGCCTCGCGGGGCGCGCGCTGCTGTTCGTCGGCTGCGTGCTGCTCGCGAACGCGCTCGTCGGCGAGCGCGGGCTGGTCGCCACGATCAAGGCGCGTGAGGAGTACCGGCAGGCGTCCGAGGGGCTCGCGCGCATCACGGCGGAAAACGCCGGGCTGCGTGAGCAGGCCCGGCGCCTCCAGAGCGATGCGGCGACGATCGAGGTCGTGGCCCGCCGCGACCTCCACATGATCAGGCCCGGCGAGATCCTCGTGCAGATCCAGGACGTCAAGTAAGCGGCGCCTCAGACGGCGGCGACTTCGACATCCCTGATCAGGCCGAGTTCCCGGCGCACTTTGTCCTCGATGGCTTTCGTGATCGCCGGATTCTCCTTCATGAACTGCTTGACGTTCTCGCGCCCCTGGCCGAGACGCTCGCCGCTGAAGGCGAACCACGTGCCGCTCTTGTCGACAATCTTGCGATCGACGGCGAGATCGAGCAGATCTCCTTCCTTCGAAATGCCCTCGCCGTACATCACGTCGAATTCCGCCTCCCGGAACGGCGGCGCGA
>JBBWZJ010000346.1:0-32798 GCA_039648985.1 Acidobacteriota bacterium
CTCGCGGGGCAGCGGCCGATTGGCGAGATGCAGTTCAACGACTTCGTGGCGACGGCGTTCAACCAGCTCGTCAACAACGCCGCGAAGATCCGCTACCGGTGGGGCGGGAGCGTGCCGATGGTCCTGCGGATGCCCTGGGGAGGGCTCCGGCATGCGGGTCCGTATCACAGCCAGAACACGGAGGCCTGGTTTTACCGGACGCCCGGCCTCAAGATCGTCGTGCCCTCGACACCGTCAGACGCGCGCGCGCTGATGGCCAGTGCCGTGGCGGATCCCGACCCCGTGCTGTACTACGAGCACATCGCGCTTTACCGCGACCCGCGGATCAAGCAGGTGCTCGATGCCGGCCGGGCGACCGTGGTCCCCATCGGGAGAGCCGCGTTGCGGAGATCCGGCGGGGATCTCGCACTGATCTCGTACGGCGCCTACGTGCATGCCGCGATGCGCGTGGCGGGTCGTCTGGCCGCCGACGGCATCGAGGCATCGGTGCTTGATCTGCGGACGCTGGCGCCTCTCGATCGCGCTGCCGTGCTCAAAGTCGCCAGACACTGCCACCGCATCGTGATCGTCCACGAGGATTCGCGTACCGGCGGCATCGGCGAAAGCGTCGCGGCCATCATCCAGGAGGAGGCGTTCGAGTGGCTGGACGCGCCGATTCGCGTCATTGGCGCGCTCGACACGCCCGTGCCGTACTCCCCCCCGCTGGAACATTACTTCCTGCCCGGTGAAGACGAGATCGAACGCGCCGCCCGGCTGCTGGCGAGGTACTGAACGCGGAACCCGGAACCTGAACCCCGAACCCTGAACCCTGAACCCGGAACCCGGAACCCCGAACCCCGAACCCTCCGGCCTGTGTCCCTCCGCCCGCATCGAAGTGTCATTCTTGACACAACCGCAGGAACCTGAGACAATCTCAGCCGTTCTCCCCACACCTCGACTCCCCTGTCAGCCCCGGCGCGCGCCCCTGGGATCCGCCCTCGTGTAACTCAAGGGGCGAAGCTGTCTCTTATCGTGCCTTCCATAACGCGAGTCTCGAAGTTGAAAATGGCCCTCGGTGCCGCTGGCGCTCGTGACATCCCTCTGCCGCTTGTCGGCGACTCGGATGCCGCGCGCCGGGCCCGTGCGGCGCTGGCGCTGGCTGCCGGGCGCCGAACGCCAGTGCTCCTGCTGGCCGAGGCCGGATGCCGTCCGCAGGACCTGCTCCAGGAGCTGCGCGGTCGCGGCGGGCGGCGGGCTCCCGTGGTCGCCGTCGACACGCGCGCGGCAGAACCGGCCGACATCGACGCACGGCTGTTTGGCTCCTCGTCGAGGCGCCAGGCCGCAGATCTCGAGGCCCTCGGCCGCGGCTCGGCGATCCTCGAAGCGGGTTGCGGCACGCTGTTTCTCCACAATGTGGATGAGCTCCCCGCATCGGCCCAGCGACGGCTCGCCCGGCTGCTGCGCGACGGAGAGGCCAGGGTCGCATCGCGCCAGCGTCCGGTGAATCTCGCGTTCCGGCTCGTCGCCTCCACCTCCCACGATCTCGAGACCGACGTGCGGGAGGGGCGATTCCGTGCCGATCTGCTCCGCCGCTTCGCCGCGTGCCGCATCACGATCCCGCCCCTGCGGCAGCGGCCGGGCGACCTGCCGGCGATTCTGGAGCGCCTGGTCCGCGACGGCGGCGGCGCGCCGCGCACGTTCACGCAGCCGGCGCTCACGGTGCTGTCGGTGCTGCCGTGGGTGCAGAACATCGACGAGCTCGCGGGCGTGCTGGTCAAGGTGCTCGCCGGCGCCGGCGCGATCGTCACGCAGGAAGACGTGCTCGGGCACGTGCCGATCGAGGGCGCGTTCAGCCGGTGTGATCTGACCGCCAGCCTCCGGGAGGCCAGGCGGCGCTTCGAACGCGACTACATCGCGGCCGTCCTCGATCAGCACCAGTGGCGGATGAGCGACGCGGCGCGCGCCCTCGGAGTCGAGCGCGCCAACCTGTATCGAAAAACGCGCCAGCTCGGGATCGCCAGGGTTCCGCGCGCAGAGGTGTCATGAAGGTATCAGCCATGAGCCGGCCCGCTGTCTCGACGCTGCTCGTCTGCGTCGCCGCCGTCGTCCTGATACGCCCGGCTGCGGTTCACGCGCAGAGCACGGATCCCGAACGTCCCACCCTTCGTCTTGGCCCGGTGGAGTTCCGGCCGCGGCTCGCGTTCACGAACGTGGGCATCGACAACAACGTCTTCAACGAACGCACGAACCCGAAACGGGATTTCACGTTCGTCGCGACCCCCGATCTCGAGGTCTCGCTGCACCCTGGCCGCCTGCGGGTGGCATACACAACGGGGACCGAGTTCGTCTACTTCAAGCAGTACACCAGCGAGCGCAGCCTCAATCGGAACCTGGGCGCGAGGGTCGACCTGGACCTCTCGTTCCTCAAACCGTTCGCGTCCTTCTCGTCCGCCCAGACGAGCGCGCGCGCCAACTCGGAAATCGACATTCGCGCCCTCCATAGGCCCCGGAACTACGCCGCAGGGACGAAGCTGAAGATCGCCTCCCGCACCGAGATGGTGTTCACCGCGCGCGAGGCGCGCGACGTCTATGCGGACGGCGAGACGTTTCGAGGCGTCGACCTCGCCCGGAACCTGGATGAAAAGACCCGGGGCTACGACGCGACGCTCAACGTGGCGCTCACCCCGTTCACCACCGCCGGCGTCGTCGTCTCCACAGAAGAGACCCGGTTCGATCGATCGCCGCTGCGCAACTCCGACACGCTGCGGATTCTGCCCACGGTTACTTTCAGCCCCCTCGGTTTGATTACCGGGACCGCATCTGTCGGCTACCGTCGTTTCAACGGTCTCGACCCGTCGCTGCCCGACTACCGTGGACTCGTCTCGGCGGGGTCCATAGGGATCCTGTTCGTCGGCCGCTACAAGCTCGACACGACCTTCACCCGCGACGTGCGGTACTCATACGAGGACGTCGTGCCGTATTACCTCGTGACGGGCGGTCGCGGCACGCTGGCGGCGCAGGCGTTCGGGATGTTCGAGCTCCGTGTCCTCGGAGGACGTGAATCGATGGCGTACCGCGGCGGCGTAGCGGCCGTCCCGGGCACGGACCGCCTCACCAGCTACGGCGGGGGCGTCGGGCGCCGCATCGGCGACCGGGCGCGTGTCCTGGTCGATCTGGAGTTCCTCCATCGCGTGTCCGACCGCGACCCCTCGCGCGAATACAGGAACCATCGCGTCGCCGCCAGCCTCACGTGGGGAGCATTGAACCGATGAGCACAGTACTGCTGATGTTGCTGCTGATGGGCGGGCAGGCTCCGGCCGCGCGCCAGGAGGCGCCTGCGGCCGCCGCCGCCCAAGCCGTCGCGGACGATTACGTCGTCGGCCCGCAGGATGTGCTCAACCTGACGGTCTTCAACGACGGCTCGCTCTCGAGGCCGGCGCTCCTCGTGGACACCGACGGCACGATCGACTGCCCGTACGTCGGCCGCCAGAAGGTGGCTGGTCTCACGACGCGGCAGATCGAGGAGATGCTGCGCCGCCTGCTCGGGCTGCGTCGGGATGCGCACGGCAAGGTGATCGGCGGGTATCTCACGAATCCGAACATCAACATCGCCGTCAAGGATTTCCGCAGTCAGCGTGTCAATGTGATGGGCGCGGTCAGGAATCCCGGATACGTCGAGTTGCAGGGTGATCCGACGTTAACCAGAGCGCTCTCGCAGGCAGGCTACCCCACGCCGGAGTCGGGGTCGTACGTGCAGATCACTCACGATGGACCAGCGGCGGGCGGGACAGCGGGGCCATCGGACCAGGAACGCATTCCACGGCAGGACATCGAGAACGGCCGTGCGAGCCGCATCCGGCTGCGTCCCGGCGACGCCGTGTTCGTCCCGAACGCGGACAAGTTCTTCATCACGGGGGAGGTGAAGACGGTGGGGCAGCTGGTCCTCAGCCAGGATACGACCGTGCAGCAGGCCATCATCATGGCCGGTGGCATCACCGATCGCGCGAACAAGAATCGTGTCCGGATCACCCGCACCGTGAACGGCAGGACTGTCGACATCAAAGCCAAGGACTCGACGCTCGTGCTGCCTGGCGACACGATTACCGTCGCGAGGCGCATTTTCTGACGACCGCCTTTCCACCGACGCGGGTCCTGCATCTCTGCGCCGGCAACCTCTATGGGGGTGTCGAGCGCATCGTATCGGAGTGCGCGGCGGACCGCGCCCTGTGTCCGGAAATGTCCCCGACGTTCGCCGTCTGCTTCGAGGGACGGCTGTCGGAGGAGATCGACGCGTCGGGCGCCACGTGCACGCGTCTGGGACCGGCAAGGCTCAGTCGTCCGTGGACGGTTCTTCGAGCCCGCCGCCGTCTGCTGTCCCTGCTCACGTCGATGGAGGCCGACGGGGTCGTCGTGGTCTGTCACTCCCCCTGGATCTACGCACTCGCGGCGCCCGTCGTCCGGAAGAACGGCGCGAGGCTCGTGCTCTGGCTGCATAACACGGTGTCGGGGGACAGCTGGCCGGAACGATGGGCGCGCCGGACTCGACCCGATTCGGTCATCGCGAACAGCCGATTCACCGGCGAGAGCGTGTCGGCGCTCTACGCCGGCGCATCACACGCGGTGCTCTACGCGCCGGTGAGCGCGGACGCCTCGGGCCCGGACCGCTCCACGTTCCGGGCGTCGATGGGCGTTGACGCGCTGACCCCTGTCATCCTGGTCGCGAGCCGCTTCGAGCCGTGGAAAGGCCACCGCGCGCTCCTGGCCGCGGTTGCGCAGATTCGTGAGCCGTGGCAGTTGTGGATCGCGGGCCAGGCGCAGCGCGCGTCCGAGAATGCGTACGAGCAGGACCTTCGCCGCGACGTGAAGACACTGGGCATCGACGCGCGCGTGCGGTTCCTCGGCGAGCGGAGGGACGTTGCGGCCTGTATGAGGGCCGCAGACATTCTCTGCCAGCCCAACACCACGCCCGAACCTTTCGGGCTGACGTTCGTCGAAGCGCTGTATGCGGGTCTTCCGGTCGTCACGACAGCGCTCGGCGGTGCGCTCGAAATCCTGACCGGCGCGTGCGGCGTGCTGGTGCCGCCGGGTGACGAGCGCGCGCTCGCCGCGAGCCTCCGAACCCTCGTCGCGGATCGGGAAGCCAGGCTGCGGCTGGGTGCCGCGGGTCCGCTTCGCGCGCGCGAGCTCTGCGATCCCCGCCGTCAACTGGCTGCGCTCGCCGCCCTGGTCAGCGCTTCCGGCAGTCGCCAGGTGCCAGCGTGACGCTGGATCAGCGCCACGCCCGCCCGGCACCGCTGTGGGTGCGCGCGCTCGCGGCCGGCATGCCGCACATGCCGGTCGGCCGCTACTGGGTGGTGCATCACCTCCGTCACGTCGCCGCCCGTCCCTTCATGATGCGCCTGCCCGATCGCCTCGGCGGATTCGCATATGAATGCGACCAGCGTGACTCGGTCGCGCGCGAGGTCTGTTACACCGGGTGCTACGAACCGCAGGAGACGCAACTTGCGTCGAGGCTCCTGCGGCCGTCGGACGTATTCGTGGACGTCGGCGCGAACTGGGGATATTTCTCGCTCGCCGCGGCCCACTGGGTCGGATCTCGCGGGCGCATCGTGGCGTTCGAGCCGGAACCCCGCCTCTACGGGATGCTCGTGTCGAACATCGCCGCCAACCGCCTCGTCTCGATCGACGCGCGTCAGATTGCGGTGGCGGCAGGCCCGGGGTCGCTGTCGTTCGTCGCATTCCGCGCGGACGAGGGGAACTGGGGGCGCTCGCATGCGGCAGGTCCGGGCGTCACGACGGACTTCACCTGTGCGACGGTCGGGCTCGACGACGCGCTGGACGCGGCGGGGGTGGATACCGTGCGCCTCGTGAAGGTGGACGTGGAAGGGGGGGAGGCGGCGGTGCTCACCGGCATGCGCGCGGGGCTTGTGGCCGGGCGCTACCGCTACGTGCTGCTCGAGTGCCATCCCCAACTGCTCGCGGCCCGTGGAGAATCGGAGCGCGATTGCGTGCAGGCGCTGCTCGGCGCAGGGTATCGCGCATGGACGATTGCGCACTCGCCGCACGTCCATCGCCGCGCCGCACGGGGCCCTCTGAGCGCCGCGGATCTGCTGCGCCCGTACGTCGCGGGCGGGGCAATCGGCGCCTGGCCGCACATCCTCGCCGCCGCGCCCGGAGCGCCGGATCCCGCATGATGCGGATCGCATTTGTCAGCGTCTCGGATCAGCTCGGCGGGTCGGAAGCCATGCTGCTGCAGACCGCGGCCGAGCTCCGGCGCTTCAGGCCCGACTGGGATCTCCATGTCGTCGTTCCCGGCGACGGCCCGCTGAGCGCGCGCGCGGCCGCGCTCGGCATGCAGGTGAGCACGCTGCCGATGCCGGGATCGCTCGCCAGGATGGGCGAGTCGGGGTTGAGCAGGGGACGCGCCGGGGCGGGCGGAATCATGCTCGCGAGGGCGGCCCTCAGCCTGCCGGCGTACGAGCGGCAGCTGCGGGACCTGCTCTCCGCGATCGGTCCCGACATCGTCCACACCAATGGCATCAAGGCCCACGTTCTCTCTTCGAGGGTGCGGACGCCTGCGCGCGCCATCGTGTGGCACATGCACGAGTACATCAGCCGCCGTCCGTTGACGAGAAGGCTCATCAAGCACTACGCGGGTCGTTGTTCGCTGATGGTCGCGAATTCGGAAAGCGTCGCCGCCGATGTCCGCTCGGTGACAGGCGCGGGCGCGGAGGTGCGCGTCATCTACAACGCTGTCGATCTCGACCGCTTCTCACCGGTCGGACCCGTGGCGGATCTGGATGCCTTAGCCGGGCTGACGCCCGCACCTGAGGGCACCGTGCGTGTGGGGCTCGTCGCCACGTTCAGCCGGTGGAAGGGGCACGAAACCTTTCTGCGGGCGGTGGCCTCGCTGCCCTCGTCGTTGATGGTGAGGCCATACATCGTCGGCGGCGCGCTTTATGACACGGATCGGAGCCAGTACTCGGCCGATGAACTGCGGGCTGTGGCGGCGTCGTACGGCCTCGCGGGCCGCGTCGGCTTCACCGGATTCGTAGAGAGTGCCGACCGGGCGATGCGAGCCCTCGACGTCGTCGTCCACGCGAGCACGAGCCCTGAGCCCTTCGGACTGGTCATCGCGGAAGCCATGGCGTGTGGACGTGCGCTCGTGACGAGTGCCACTGGCGGAGCGGCGGAGCTCGTGCGAGCGGGCGAGGACGCCGTGACGCACCGGTCCGGTGATGCGGCCGATCTCGCCGCGGCCATTGCGGCGCTTGCGTCGGATCCGGCGGCCAGGCTGCGCCTGGGAGCCCAGGCACGGGCCGTTGCCGCACGGCGGTTCGACGCGCGGCGTCTCGCCGGCGACTTCGCGGTGGCGTATGAAGCCGCGGCCAGGCTGGCGGTGAGCCCCGCATGAACGGCGTGATGACCGCGGATGTCCAGACTGCCGCGCAGGCCGCCGGCGCGGCCACGCCGGCTCGTGCCGCGTGGGGATTTCCGGAACTGTTCGTCATCAGCCAGACCGCGCTGCCCGCGCTGCTTTACCTGCCGGGCACTCAGGGCTTCCGCCTGCCGATCCGGTTCTCGGCGTTCGGCATCAGTCTCGCGGCGTTCGGGTGGTGGCAGATGCAGTCCCACGATCGGCCTCCTGCACACCGCGCGTATCCCTGGGTCGCCGCAGTGATGGGGCTGCTGGCGTTGATGCTGTCGAGTCCGTACACGTCCTCACTCATCGCCGGGATCGCGCAAATGAGCGTGTACTTCGCTGTCATGTCCCCGCTGTTCTGGGCGCCTGTGTTCGTCCGCACGCCGGAGCATCTGGCGCGCCTGCTCGGGATTGTTCTCGTCTGCAGCGGAGTCAATTCGATGGTTGGCGTCCTCCAGGTCTACGACCCTGCGCGCTGGATGCCGACGGAACTGTCACGCGTGGTGACGGAGGGGGCGACCGGGCTCGGCACGGCAACGTATCAAGGACCGAACGGTCGCACGATCGTACGGCCGCCCGGCCTCTTCGATACCCCTGGGGCAGTCGCGGGGCCGGGGATGTTCGCCGCGCTGCTCGGCGTGATCTTCGGCCTCAGCCCGATTGCGGCATGGAAGCGCGCGGGATCGTTTGCGCTCGCCGGGGCCGGCCTGGCCGCGATCTATTTGAGCCAGGTGCGCATCAGCCTCGCGGTCACACTCCTGATGTTCGGGATCTATGCGGGAATCCTCATGTTCCAGCGACGCGCCGCGAAGGCGACAGCCTTCGCGATGCTCGCGGCCGCCGTCGTGGTGGCGAGCTTCATCGGGGCGATCACACTTGGCGGCGTCAGCGTGCTGGATCGATTCATGACGCTCGTCAATGACGACCCGCTCGCGGTTTACTACCGCGCGCGCGGCGTCCAGCTGAACCTGACCTTCAACCAGCTGCTGTTCGACTACCCGCTCGGCGCCGGGCTCGGGCGCTGGGGTATGACGGGCGCGTATTTCGGCACTCCAGGCGTTCCCGGGATCTGGGCCGAGATCCAGATGACCGGCTGGATGATCGACGGCGGCGTGCTGATGATCGTCCTCTACGCCGGGGCGCTCATCGCCACCGCGGCCAGCCAGTACCGGCTCGCGATGCAGACCCGGTATCCGCGCGTGGCGGTCTGCGGGGGTGTGGTCTTTGCGGCGAACCTCGGGATTGCCGTGATGGTCTTCAGCTTCACACCCTTTGTGACGCAGATCGGCATCCAGTACTGGTTTCTGGCGGGTGCGCTCCACGGCGTGGCGTGCCACTACCGGTTGCAGAGTCTATGAGCGGCTGGCTGATGATTGCAGGAGACTTCACGCCGCTCGGCGGGATGGATCGCGCGAACCATGCGCTCGCCCTCCACCTCGGTGGATGCGGCGCCGGGGTCGATCTCGTGGCTCACCGCATCTGGCCGGATCTCGCGACGCCGCCGGTCCAGTTCCATCGCATCCGCCGTCCGCTCGGCTCGAATCTGCTCGGGGCCCCGCTGCTCGCGGCCGCTGGTGCGCGACTGTCCCGGCGATTACGTCCCGCACACGTCATCGCCAACGGCGGCAACGCGGACACCGGGGACGTGACGTGGGTTCATTACGTCCACGCCGCACACGCGCCCGAGGTCAATGGCGCGCGGCGCCGGCTGCTGGCCCGGGTGGCGCACGCGTACTACGTCCGTAACGAGCGCCGGGCGCTCGGGCGTGCGCGACTTGTCGTGTGCAACAGCGAGCGGACGGCCGCGGACGTGCGCGAGCGCGTCGGCGTGGACCCGGCTCGTACCCGCGTCGTGTACTACGGATCCGACGCGGCGCAGTTCTCGCTCGTCAGCGCGGATCAGCGAGCCGCCTGGAAACAGGAGCTCGGGTGGCCGCTCGATCGTCCTGTCGCGATCTTCGTCGGCGGGCTCGGCGACCGCAGGAAGGGTTTCGACCGTCTGCTGGAAGCGTGGGAGATGCTCTGCCGGGATGCGACCTGGGACGTGCAGCTCGCGGTTACCGGACACGGGGCCGAGTTGCCGGCCTGGCGGCGCCGTGTCGGAGCGATGGCGCTGACCGACCGGATCACGTTCCTCGGTTTCCGGATGGACATCTCGCGCGTGATCGGGGCAGCCGACGTGATGGTCCATCCCGCACGGTACGAAGCGTACGGGCTCGGCGTCCACGAGGCGATCTGCCGGGGCGTTCCGGCAATTGTCAGCGCCAGCGCCGGCATCGCGGAACTCTATCCCGCGGACCTGAAGGACTTGTTGATCGCCGACGTGGAGGACGCGGGCGGCATCGCGGAACGTCTGCGCGGCTGGCGATCGAACGCGCCATCAGCCGCCATCCGGCTCCGGCCGTTCTCCGACCGGCTCCGCGGTCGCACGTGGACCGACATGGGCGTCGAGATTGCGCGGGCGGTGACTGCGTGACGCTCGATACGGCGTTGTTCGAGGCGGTGGACACGTGCGACGTCTGCGGCGCATCCGACATGTCCCCGGTGCACGAGCTCCTGTTCGAGCTCTCGACGTACGCTACACAGGATCCCGGTCTTGCCGAGTATTCCGGCCAGACGCTCGCGTTGCGCCGCTGTGCCGCGTGCGGGTTTTCCCAGCCATCCGCGCGGCCCTCGCTGCCGCGGTTCTTCGATCGGCTCTACGACCAGCGCTGGTCGGACAACTGGATCCGCAATGAGTTCGAGGCCGAGTACAAGGACGCGATCTTTCGCGACATCCTGCGGTCACTCAGAGGACGGCTGGATCCATCGCGGCGCAGGCTGCTCGATGTCGGCGCACATGCGGGGCGATTCATCGCGCTCGCGCGCGCGCAGGGATGGCGGGCGGAAGGCCTCGAGCTCAACCCGCAGACCGCGGCTTACGCAGCCGCTCGTACGGGCGCCTCTGTCCGGCAACTGAACGTCCACGACGTGGACTCGACCACGGCCGGATTCGACGCCATCACGCTGACGGACGTCCTCGAGCACATCCCGAATCCGATTCAGGTGCTCACCCGGGTCTCCGCCCTGCTCGCACCGGGCGGGTGGGCGGCGATCAAAGTGCCGTCGGGACCAGGGCAGTTGCGCAAGGAACAATGGCGCGGACGCCTGGTTCGCGGCTACAGGCCGACGCTGGCCGACAACCTCGTGCACGTGAACCACTTCTCACCACGGTCGCTGCGGCTTGCGCTCGAGCGCGCGGGCTTCTCGGATATCGAAATCGCGCCTGGTGCACCGGAGCTGCCGGCGGGGGCTGGGTGGCGCGGCGTGGGCGCACGGTGGACCCGCAGGCTGCTGCACGGCGCCGCGCGCGCGCTGCCCGGAGGGGTGCATCTGCCGGTCACGTTGAATCTGCAGGCCTACGCGCGCCGATCATGACCACCCCCGTTCTGTCCGTCGTCATTCCGACGTTCAACAACGTTGACGTGCTGCGAACGTGTCTCGATGGCTGGCGTCAGCACGGCGGCCCCGGCGTGGAGCTGATTGTCGTCGAAGACGGGTGCCGCGACGCGACGCCGGCGTATCTCGCCGAGGTCTCGCGGACCCCGTGGGGCGAGCGGCAGGTCCGCTGGGTGCACGAGGATGATTCGCACGAATTGCGCTGCACCAATCGCGGCATCAGTGCGGCGAGCGGATCGCTGGTGATGGCCTGGCAGGACGACATGTTTCTGCGCGCCACCTGGCTCGTGCCGGAAGTTGTGCGCACGTTCGATGCGTACGCGGATATCGGGCTCGTCAGCCTGAGCCGCGGGTTGAACTGCGTGCCCCTCCCCGAGCCGATCGACACGTGGGAACAGCTGGTGGACTGGCGCCGGCTGCCGAGCACGATCGGACCGTGGCCGGCGAACTGGTGGCGGCTGCAGGAAGTGGACATCGTGATTAGACCGTGGGTCGTGCGCCGCGCGTGCATCGAGCGTGTCGGCCTCCTCGACGAGGCCTTCCGCCCGACCGAATGGGACGAGGCGGATCTCGCCTGCCGCATCCGGCAGGCCGGATGGCGGGTCGCGACATCGGGGTACGAACGGCTCGGTGCCTACTACCATCTGGGCAGCACGACGCTCGGCCGCACCCCCTCGGCCCCGCATCTCGCGAAGGTGCTGAGCAACGGCAGACTCTTCCACGCGCGTTGGGATTCCATCATCGATGCGGAGCATCGTCGTGAACGGCGCCACTGGCGCCGCCGCGCAGGGGCCGCGGGGTGGATGGCGACGACGCGGCAGATGGTCACGGCGGGCGTACGGCAGCTCGCGAGAGGCCGTACCCGGTGAGCCGCACCCACCGCGCGTCGATAACCGCATCGTTTGCGTACCTGCAGTTCGCGCTATCGATTGTCGTGGGGCTCGCACTCGTGCCCTTCGTGCTCCACCGCGTCGGTGAGCGGCTCTATGGATACTGGCTCGCGTCCGGCGAGGTCCTGGCCTATGCGGCGATGGCCGACCTCGGTGTGATCGGGGTCGTGCCGTGGCTCATCGCCGAGGCGGACGGCAGGGGGGACCGTTCCGAGATGCAGCGCATCATGAGCACGGCCGCCTCGGCCGCGGTGTTCGTCTCCGTCATGTACGGCAGCCTCGTGCTGCTGCTCTGGCGCGTGGCCCCGGGGGTCCTCAGTCTTGCGCCTGCCGACCGGGCGGCCATCGTCGGTCCGCTGACCGCCATCGCGTGTGTCACGGCGATCGTCCTGCCGTTGCGCGTCGCAGGCTCCACGCTCATCGGACTCCAGGACGTCAAGTTCTACGGCTCCATGTCCACCGCCACATGGGCGATGGATCTCATCATCACGGTGTCGATGCTGAGGGCCGGGTACGGCCTGTATGCACTGGCACTCGGCGCCGCAGTGCCCTCGCTCCTGAGCGCTGTCGTGATGATCCTGAGGCTGCGCGCCGTGGCTCCCGACCTCATGCAGGGATGGCCACGACCGTCGGCGGCGGCTGTCGCACGTTTGTTCCGCGAAGGATTCGGCGCCTGGCTTGGTGCGTGGGGGTGGCGTCTGTCGATTGCGACGGATGCGATTGTGCTCGCGTCACTCGGGCGCCCGCTCTGGATCACGATGCTCGTGATGACGGCAAAGCTCGGGCAGATGATGACGCAGATGTCGTGGGTGCCCGGCGACAGCAGTCTCGTCGGCCTGGCGCAACTCTCGGGCGAGCGACGTCCTGAACGCCTGCGTGAGGCGGTCGCCGCGGTATTTCGCGTGTACCTCGCGCTCGCGACCGGCGCGACATGCGTCCTGCTTGCGGTCAACGGCGCGTTCGTCAGCGGCTGGGTGGGCGCGCACCTGTTTGCCGGGGTGTGGGTCAATGCCGTGCTCGCCACCGTGATTCTCGTCAGCACCCTCGCGCACGGGATGGCAGTCGTCGCCTCCGCGCTCGGCAAGCGCCTGCACGTCGGCCTTGCCGCGCTGGCATCCGGCGCCGTCCAGGTCGTGCTCGCGCTGACGCTGGGCCGGCGCTTCGGGCTGATCGGGATCCCGCTGGCTTCGCTCTGCGCCCAGGTGATCGTGTTGATCCCGCTCCTCATCCCTGCACTGGCAGACAGGACCGGGCTTGCCCTTCACGGCCTGATCCGCGAGGTGCTCCGGCCGTGGGCGATGCTCTCGATGCCCCTCATCCTGGTCTGCGCCGGGATCGGATTGCTGCGGATGCCGCTTGGATTTGCCGGCACGGTGGTGGCCGGCGTGCTCGTCGGCCTCACGTATGCGTTGTGCGCACGGTCTCTCATCCTCGGCTACCCGCCTGTTGCGGCGCTGATTCGAAGCCGCCTGGCGACGTTGCGGCTTGACGGCCTGCTGGGGCTCGCGGGTCTCGAGGGTACTGGCCGGCCGTGATGGAATTCGGGCGAGGCGACGACTTCCGGCGCCCGGGGTGGCTCGAGCGGGCCGGCAAGCCGTTCCGTGCGCCTCTCGCGAACTCGAGCCTGAAGAAGCCGCTGAAGCGGATCTACGAATTCGCCATGGACAGCTTTGCCGGCGGGCGCCTGGTCGCGCACCTGCCGCACGGCGAGGTCGTCCGGCTCACTGCGGCGAATCGGCAGGTCGCGTGGAATCCTGAAGAGTACGAGGCATTTCGGGCGGTTGTGAAGACAGGCGCGACAGCGCTCGATGTCGGCGCGAACCTCGGGGCTTACACGGTGCTGCTGGCGCAGTGGGTGGGCGCTGCGGGCCGCGTGCACGCGTTCGAGCCCGCCCCCGCCTCACGCGACGGGTTGAACCGCCACCTGGCGCTGAACGGCATCGCGGGTCGCGTCACGGTGCATCAAGAGGCGCTGAGCGACGGACAGCGCACGGCGCGATTCAGAGCCGTCGGGATGCAGGGTGACAACCGTCTGCTGCCGTCGGATGCGGCTGACGGCATTGCAGTCAAGACCACGAGCATCGACGAGTTCTGCGACGCTCTCGCCATCCGTCCGTCGTTCATAAAGCTTGACGTCGAGGGAGCGGAGCTCGACGTGTTGCGAGGCGCCCGCAAGACGATCGCCGCGGGCGGTGTCTCGCTCGCCCTCTTCGTCGAAATGCATCCCTCGCTGTGGCCGGCTTTCGGATATGGCCGGCAGGATCTCGAGGCCGAGCTCGTGCGGCAGGGGCTCGAGGCAGAACGCCTCGACGGCCAGCCCGATCCATGGTCCCTTGCCGGCGTGACCCTGAGGCTGCGCCGATGCGCATCCTGATTGCGCACGATGCCGCCGCCGGCGCCGGCGGTGTGGAGAGCTATCTCGCGGCGCTCATGCCCGCCCTCGAAGCACACGGCCACGACGTCGCGTTTCTCTGCACCCCCTCGCGATCCCAGCCCGGTCCGACACGGCTCGATCGCGTCCCGCGCGTGTTCAGTGTGGAGGACGACGGTCTGGCGACAGTGGTGGACCGGGTGCGCGCCTGGCGCCCGGACGTCTGCTTCTCCCACAACATGCGGCCCCTCGAAGTGGAGGAGCAGCTGGTGTCGGCCGCTCCCGTTGTCAAGATGATGCATGGCTACTTCGGAACTTGCGTCAGCGGCCAGAAGGCGCACACGTTTCCGTCGGTGCAGCCCTGCTCACGCGAATTCGGATTGCCGTGCCTGGGGCTGTATCTGCCGCGCCGGTGCGGACAACTTCGCCCCGCGCTTATGCTCGAGCAGTTCGGCTGGGCGTCGCGCCAGCGAAGGCTGTTCACGCGCTACACCCACGTGGTGGTCGCCAGCCAGCACATGGCGCGAGAGTACGAGCGGCACGGGATTCCGGGGGACGCGATCACCACAGCGCCGCTCTTTCCCACCGAATCGAACAGTGAGACGGTCCGGATACCTCCCGTCGACGCCACGGTCCTGTTCCTCGGCCGGATGACGGCGATCAAGGGCGGCGACATCCTGATTCGGGCGGCCGCTTACGCGTCACGACTGCTCGGGAAACCCCTGCGGCTGATGCTTGCCGGCAACGGACCGGTGGAGCAGCCCTGGCGCGAACTGGCGAAGGAACTGAACGTCCAGGCGACGTTTCACGGCTGGGTCGCGGGAGCTTCCCGTACTGCCGTGCTCCGAACCGCCAGCGTCATCGCCGTGCCGAGCGTGTGGCCCGAGCCGTTCGGCCTCGTCGGCCTCGAAGCCGCAGTACACGGCGTCCCTGCGGTCGCGTTCGACGTTGGCGGTATCGGCGAATGGCTGCACGACAACGTGAATGGCCGTCTCGTGAGCGAGGTGGGGAGCGCGAGTGCCCTGGGAAACGCGATCGTCGAGATACTCACCCGACCCCTGGATCTCGTGCGGCTCGGGGACGGTGCGGTCCGCGTCGCGTCCCAACTCTCGCTGGCAACGCATATCGACATCATCGAAGGAGTGCTCGCGCGTGCCGCCGGGGCAGCCGGTGCCTGCGCGTGACGCCGACGTTTCACCTGCTCACCGGCGAGTATCCGCCGCAGACCGGCGGGGTGGGCGATTACACCCGGCTCGTCGCGGCGGGGCTGGCTGCCCGCGGAGCCGCGGTCCACGTCTGGTGTCCGAGTGCGACGGACTCCGCGGCGGGGAGACTCAACATCCACCAGCTTCCTGATGTGTTCGGCGCGGGGTCCCGCCGAACGCTCGACGAGGCATTCCGCTCGATGCCGGGCTGCGTCGTTCTCGAGTACGTGCCGAACGCGCTCGGAACCCGTGGCGCCAATGTGCGCTTTTGTGTGTGGCTGATGGCCGTGCGGCGCCGCGGGGTTGATGTGCGGGTGATGTTCCACGAGCCGTACTTCTACTTTTGCTGGCAACGCCCGTGGCGGAACGCGCTTGCGCTCGTGCAGCGGCTGATGGCGGCCGTGCTCGTCCGGGCAGGGGCCGTCACGTATGTCTCGACTGTCGCGTGGGCAAGCTGCCTGCGCCCGCTCGGGTTGTCTGCGGCGGTCGAATCGCCGATCCCGGCGACCATCACAACCGATGCGTCGCCTGGTTCAGTCGCCCGATGGCGTGCGCGGTTCATGGGCGGTGATCCGCAGGCACTCATCGTCGGGCATTTCGGAACGTTCGGCGATCACATCGGCCGTGAGTTGACGAAGGTGGTCCCATTGATCCTGAAGGCCGTGCCCGCCGCGCGTGTCGTGTTGATTGGCCGCGGCTCGGAGGCCTTCCTGGCAGAACTGGCGCAGCGCGACCCGACACTCGGACATCGCGTGCACGCGACCGGCCTCCTTTCGAGCCCGGACGTATCCGCGGCGCTCCGGGCGTGCGACCTCGTCGTGCAGCCGTTTCCGGACGGGGTGACGACGCGGCGGACAACGGTCATGGCGGCGCTCGCCAACCAAGTGGCCGTCGTCACGACGGAAGGAAAGCTGACGGAGCCAACGTGGCGCGACGCTGACGCGGTGAGGCTCGCTCCCGCATCCGATCCGTTCGCGATCGCCGCCGCAGCGGCGATGCTGCTGAAGGACCCCGGGGCGACCGCAGCGCTTGCGGCCCGCGGCCGCCGCCTGTATCAGGCCCGCTTTGCCCTCGAACACACCCTCGACGCACTGCTCGCCGTCGCGGCCGCCGCATGACGGCGCGGCCGCTGCGGATTCTGCTCGTTGGCGACTACGCCGACGATCCCCGGCTCGGGTCGGCGAAAGTGACGCACAAACTGCGGGAGGAGTTTCGCGCGGCGGGGCACGAATGTGACGCGTTGTTCGCTGGCGACCTGGGCGCGCGACCCGCCGGACGTCAGATACGTCAGCTCGTCGCCCCCGTGCTGGCCGCCCGCGCAGTTCACACGGCGCTCGCCGATGGCGGGTACGACGTCGTCGACGCGGCGAGCGCGGAAGGCCTGTGGTTCGGTGCCGCGAGGCGGCTGGGGCGCCGACGATCGACGGCGCTCATCTGCCGGTCGAATGGACTGGAACATCGCAACTACGAACGCATGCTCGACGACAGCCGCGCGGGCCTGACGCGTAAGCCGTGGACGCGGCGCATCTGGTACCCGGCGTCCCGCCTCTCGCAGGTCTCCGCGGCCGCACGCGTCGCGGACCGGCTGCTCGTGCTGACCGAAGGTGATCGAGCGTTTGCGCGCCGGAGAGGCTGGCAGCCAGCCGATCGGATCGACGTGGTCGCGCACGGGGTTTCGGACCGCTTTCTCTCGACAGCTCCTGAGCATGCGCGACGAGGTGCAGGCGCGCTCTTCTGCGGATCCTGGGATTACACCAAAGGGATCACGTATCTTGCCGCGGCCTTCAGCAGCCTGGCAGAGGATGGGCGCCCCGTGCCCCTGACGGTCCTGGGACCCGGGGTGCCGGCGGAGCTCGTACTCAGGGCATTTTCGGCCGCTGCACGCCCGTACGTGACGGTGGTGGACCGCGTCCCGGAACAACGCGTGATCGACGAATACAGGCGCCACGACGTCCTCGTGTTTCCCTCGACGTATGAAGGCTTCGGCCTCGTCCTGCTCGAAGCGATGAGCCAGGGCCTTCCCGTGGTGGCCACGCCGGCCGGGTGCGCGCCCGAACTGGTGCGCGAGGGCGAGACCGGCGTGGTCGTGCCTTTTCGCGACAGCCGGGCGCTCGCCGATGCCGTCACCCGGCTCATGAGCTCGCCCGACGAGCGAAGGCGGCTCGGCGCGAACGGCGCCGCCCGCGTCGCGGCGATGTCCTGGAAGCGCACGGCCGAGCACACGGTGGACGTGTACGCCAGGGCACTCGCATCGCGTGGATCGGACCGGCCGTGAAAGATCTCACTGTCGGCATCACCACGCGCAACCGTCCTGCCGCCGTGGCGCGCTGCGTCGAGTCGTTGCGCGTGCTCGCGCCGCTCGAGTCGCCGATCCTCGTGTTCGACAATGCGTCCGACCCGCCCGTCACGCCTGCGCTTGGGTCCGAACTGCCGGCAGGGCTCGCCGTCACGATCATCCGCGACCCATCGGCGGGCTATATCGGCGGCCGGAACCGCATGGTGAGAGAAGCGACAACGCCCTACATTCTGCTGCTCGACGACGACGCGGTGGTCTTCTCGGCCGCAGCGGTGGCGTCCGCCATGACGGTGATGGAGCGCGATCCGTCGGTTGCGGCGGTTGGCTTCGCACAGGCAGAGGCAGACGGCAGGCCCTGGCCCGAAGCCATGCAGCCGGGCCGCGGGCTCGAGCCGGCCTGTGTGAGTGCGTATATCGGCTTCGCGCACCTGCTCCGCCGCGAGGTCTTCGTCCGCCTCGGCGGATACCGTGAGAACTTCGTCTTCTATGGCGAGGAAAAAGACTACTGCGTGAGAGTGCTGGCCGCCGGCCTGCGGGTGGTCTATCTGCCCGGCGCTCTGGTCGGGCACGTTCCCGATCCCGCGGGGCGAAACGCGACGCGGTACGTCCGATTCGTCATTCGGAACGACTGCCTGTACTCGCTGTACAACGAGCCCTGGCCGATCGTCGCGGTCAGCCTGCCGCTGCGCTTCTGGCGCTATCGCCGGATGAAGGCGCAGGCGGGCGCGGAGTCAGGAGGAGTCCGCTGGATCCTCAACGAGATCGGACGGGAGTTGCCCGACGTCTGGCGTAACCGCCACGCGATCTCGTGGGCGACGCTGCGCGAATGGCGCCGTCTTGCCCGGACGGTCGTGCCGTACGCCGCTGGCAGCAGGGCATGAAGCGGCTGCTCACGATTGGTCATTCGTATGTGGTCACGCTCAACCGGCGGCTTGCGGACGAAATGGCGCGGCAGGGCAGCGGCAGGTGGGACGTGACCGTGGCGGCGCCCGCCGAGTATCACGGCGATCTGCGGCCGGTTCGTCTCGACTCTGCAGCCGGTGAGGCATGCGCGCTTCGGCCGCTGGCCGCGCACCTGACGCGGTCGCCGCACCTGATGTTCTACGGCGGTCTGCGTGCGCTGCTGTCCGAGCACTGGGATGTCATCCACTGCTGGGAAGAGCCGTATGTCGCGTCGTGCGCCCAAATCGCGGCGCTCGCCGGGCCGGATGTGCCGTTGGTCTTCGCAACGTTTCAAAACCTGGCGAAGCGTTACCCGCCCCCGTTCAACTGGATCGAACGCCGGGTGCTTCGGCGTGCCGACGGCTGGATTGCGTTCGGCAAGACGATCCACGACACACAACTCACGCGCCATGGATACGCGGACGTGCCATCCCGGATGATTCCCCCGGGGGTCGACACGACGGTCTTTGCCCCCGATGCGCTGGCGCGCAACCGGATCCGCGCGGAGCGGGGGTGGACCGAGGACGTGGCGGTGGTCGGATATCTGGGCCGCTTCGTTCCGGAAAAGGGGCTGTCGGTCCTGGCGGCCGCGCTGCGGCAAGTGACAGGCCCCTGGCGCGCGCTGTTCGTCGGCGGCGGCCCTGGTCAACCGGCGCTCGAGGCGCTCGCCGCAGCGCACCCGGGACGTGTCAGTATCGCGACCGACGTCGCACACGAGCAGGTGCCCGACTATCTGAACGCAATGGACGTCTTGTGCGCGCCAAGCCAGACGACCCCGAGGTGGCGTGAGCAGTTCGGGCGGATGCTGATCGAAGCGATGGCGTGCGGCGTCCCCGTGCTCGCCAGCCGGAGCGGCGAAATTCCGTACGTGCTGGGGGACGCCGGCATCCTGCTCGCCGAAGACGACGAGCAGGCGTGGGCCGCGGCGCTCGACGGGGTGCTCGAGAATTTAGCCTCCAGGCGCGCACTTGCGGATCGTGGCCTGCGAAGGGCGCGGACGGAGTTCGCGTGGCCGGTCGTGGCGCGGCGGCACCTGGATTTCTTCGACGAGCTGGTGGCGAGCGCGTGACGCCGCTCAAGGTTGCCGTCATTGCCGACCTGCTCGAGGAGAAGTGGCCGAGCATGGACCTCGTGGCGGACATGCTCGTCGAGCACCTCAGGACGGAGCACGCAGGCCGGATCGAGCCGGTGCTCATCAGGCCGCCGCTCCGCGCGCGTCTGCTTCGCGTGCCGGTGGTCCGGGAAACGGATGCCTCGTTCACCGTCGATCGGTTCACGAACCGCCTCTGGGACTACCCCGCCGTCACTCGGGGCATCTCGCGGAGCTTCGACCTCTTTCACATCGTGGATCACAGTTACGCCCACCTGGTGCACACGCTGCCCGCGGCGCGCACGCTCGTGACGTGCCACGACCTGGATACGTTTCGATCCATTCTCGAGCCCGGCCGGGATGCGCGTTCGTTCATTTTCCGCGCGATGACCCGTCGGATCTTCACCGGTCTGTGCCGGGCGGGACACATCGCGTGCGACACGGCCGCGACCCGGGACGCGCTCGTCGCGCGCGGGCGCGTCGATCCGGCCTGCACGAGCGTGGTCCTGAACGGGCCCCACCCGAGCTGCACGCCTGCCGCCGAGCCGGCCGCGGATGTGGAAGCCGCCCGCCTGCTCGGACCGGCGGGGCGGATGACGGAGCTCCTCCACGTCGGCAGCACCATCGCGCGGAAGCGCATCGACGTGCTCCTGCGGGTAATCGCGGCGGTGCGCAGGCAGCGGCAGGACGTCAGACTGGTGCGCGTCGGCGGCCCGTTCACCGCCGAACAGCGGGCCCTCGTGCGGGACCTCGGCCTCGACTCGTCTATCGTCGTGCTGCCGTTCCTGGATCGCGCCACCCTTGCGGCCGTGTATCGCCGAAGCGCGCTCGTCCTGCTTCCGTCGGAGCGCGAGGGCTTCGGCCTTCCTGTTCTCGAAGCGCTGGCGTGTGGGACCCCGGTGGTGGCGAGTGACATCGACGCGCTGCGGGAGGTCGGAGGTGATGCGGTCCGGTACTGCCCGCCCGAGGATGTGCAGGCGTGGACCGGCGTGATCGTCGGCGCGTTGAGCGAGCGCCGCGAGCGCCCGGCGGACTGGACGGTACGCCGTACAGCGGGCATGGATCGCGCGGCATCGTTCAGCTGGTCTCGCTATACGGGTGAAGTCGCGGAGTTGTACGAGCGTCTCGCGAGTCCAGGCGGCGGAGCAGCTCAGTGACGGCGACGTCCCCCGCGATGCAGGTGGTCCACATCGGCAAGTTCTATCCGCCTGTCACCGGTGGCATGGAACGCGTGCTGGCATCGCTCTGTGAGCACGCGGCGCCGCAGGTGGAGAACCGCGTGATTGTCTGCAATACGAGCCGGACAACGATCCGCGAGGATGTCCGCGGGGTTCAGGTCACGCGGCTGGGGATCCTCGGGGCCGCCGGGTCGGTGCCGGTCGCGCCGTCGCTCGCGCGCGAGATGGGGCGGGCGCGCGGCGATCTGATGATGATTCATGAGCCGAACCCCTGGGCCCTGCTGTCGCTGACGGTCGCGGGAATGAGGCTGCCCCTCGCCGTGTGGTTCCACAGTGAGGTGGTGCGGCCGCCGCTTCAATACAGGCTGTTCTACCATCCGCTCGTCCGGCGCGCCTACGCCCGCGCGGCCCGCATCGTCGTGTCGTCGCCGTTGCTTGCCGAAGAGGCTGCGGCGCTTGCCCCGTACCGGGAGCGCGTCCGCGTCGTTCCGTTTGGGATCGATCTCTCGCAGTGGGATGTGACGCCGGCCGTGCGTGCGCGCGCGCTGACGATTCGCGCCGAGGCTGGTGCACGCCCGCTGATTCTGTTTGCCGGGCGGATGGTGCCGTACAAGGGGGTTGGCGTCCTGCTGCGTGCCCTGGTTGGTCTCGACGCGTCCGCGGTCCTCGTGGGTGATGGTCCGTCGCGGCCTGGGTGGACCGCCCTCGCCGCGGAACTTCAGGTGACCGATCGTGTGCGCTTCGCCGGCGAGGTGTCGCACGACGAGCTGGTCGCGCTCTATCACGCGTGCGACATCTTCGTGCTGCCCTCGGTCACTCGGGCGGAGGCGTTCGGGTACGTCCAGCTCGAGGCGATGGCGTGCCGCAAGCCTGTCGTCAGCACGCGTCTCCCGTCCGGCGTGCCCTGGGTGAACCGCCATGGCGAGACAGGGCTCACCGTGCCGCCAGGAGACGTGGACGCCTTGCGGCGGACACTGGCCGAGCTCGTCCGCGACGGCGCGCTCCGCGCGCGGCTGGGTCGGGGCGGCCGGCAGCGCGTCGAAGCGGAATTCACGATGGACCGGATGCGACGCGCGGCGGCGGCAGTCTACAGAGAAGCGGCAGAGGCGCCATGAGGAAACGCGCGCTCGATCTCGCGCTCTCGTCGTTCGGCCTGGTGGCGTCCGCGCCGCTGTGGCTGGTGCTCGCCGCGGCGATCAGGGCAGAGGACGGCGGCCCCGTGTTCTACGGCCAGGATCGGGTCGGGAAAGGGGGACGGACGTTCCGCGCCCTGAAGTTCCGCTCGATGCGCGCCGACGCCGAAGCGTTCACGGGCGCGGTGCAGGCGACCCTCGCCGACGCGCGTGTGACGAGGGTCGGCCGGTTCATGAGGGCGACCGCGATGGACGAGCTGCCGCAGCTCTGGAACATCCTCCGCGGCGACATGAGCTTCGTTGGTCCTCGCGCGCTCCGCCCGGGCGAAATCGAGGCCGCGGGTGACGGCCGCCTCGTACGGCTCGAGGATGTTCCCGGTTTCGAGGACCGCATCCTCGTCCGCCCGGGCCTGACTGGGCTCGCCCAGGTGTACGCCCGCCGCGACATCCCCCGGCACCAGAAGTTCCGCTACGACCGCCTATACGTGCGCAGACAGTCCTGGCTGCTCGATGTGCGATTGATTCTGCTGTCATTTTGGATTAGCGTGCATGGCACATGGGAAGCCAGAGGCAGGAAGTACTGAGGCGCATTCGTTGCGCCCTGTAGCCGACCTCCGTCCCGGCCTGGCCGATGTGGTCGTGGTCGGTGCGGGCCCCGCGGGGCTGCTGGCCGCGCGCGCGCTTGCCCTGGAGGGACACGCCGTCGTCGTCCTCGAAGAACACGACGCCATCGGCGTGCCGGTGCACTGCACGGGCCTCCTCGGCCTGGACGCCTTCGACGAGCTCGACATCCCCCGCCACGCCATTGTCGCGACAACGCATGCCGCGCGATTCGTGGCCGCCGACGGCAGCGCCGTGTCGATCGATGCCGAACGCATTCGCGCGGCGATCGTGGATCGCGCGGTGTTCGACGGGTCGCTCGCCGACAGCAGTCGCCGTGCCGGGGCCGATTTGCGCGTCGGGGCCCGGGTGCAGTCGATCGCGATCTCGGAGGATCGCGTTCGCGTCACCGGCGGCTCGGCGGCCGCCTGCCTCGAAGCCCGCGTCTGCATTCTCGCGTGCGGCGCGAGCTACCGGTTCAACCGGGCGCTGGGGCTCGGCGTGCCCCGGGCCTTCATCCAGAGTGCGCAGATCGAAGCGGAGTTCGACGGTCCGGACACCGTGGAGGTGTACCTTGGCCGGAGCGTCGCGCCCGGAGGTTTCGCGTGGACCGTGCCCTTTACCCGGGATGGCCGGCGGTTCAATCGCATCGGTCTTATGTGCGAAGCGAACGCGGCGTCGCGGTTCACCGAGCTCGCCCGGTCGCTGGCACGCCGCCACGATATGCGCGGCCGCACGCTTCCAGGGCCGAGGATGAAGATTCTTCCGCTGGGCCCTGTCGAAAAGACGTACGGTCACCGGCTCCTGGCGGTGGGCGACGCCGCCGGACTCGTGAAGCCCACGACCGGCGGCGGCATCTATTACGGCCTGCTCAGCGGGCAGCTTGCCGCTGACGTCCTCGCGCCGGCGCTCCGCGAGGACGATCTCAGCGAGGCGCGGCTCCGGGTGTATGAGACGCGCTGGCAGGCGAGGCTCGGATCGGAGATCCGGATCGGCCTCAAGTTCCGCCGTCTGGCATCACGCCTGAACGATCGCGCCATCAACGCTGTCGTCGAGCTCGCCCGCATCGACGGCGTGGTCCCTCTCCTCAAGCAGACGGCGAACTTCAACTGGCATGGCGGCTCCGCGGTGGCGCTGCTCCGGCATGCCGAGTTCCGCAAGATCCTGTTGACGTCGATGTGGAGCTGAGCACCCGGGTGCGTCCCGCAGCCGGCCGCATCGAGACGCCCGTGAATGATCTCCTCGCCTCGGGCGATTACGCCCGCAAACAAATCTATTGCCCCAGCCGCGTCGTCGCGTGGAGCCACGGCAGCCGGTTCCGCCTTGCCGCTCGTCTCGCCGCATCCGCAGCGGGCGGACGGCTCCTCGACTACGGGTGCGGTGACGGCACCTTCATGGCGCTCACGCACGGCACGTTTGCGGATGCCGTAGGCGCGGACGTCGACGCCCGGCAGCTCGCCGAATGTCGCCGGCGGCTGGCCGCGCTGTCAGGCCTGCAGTTCGTCCTCACAGCCGACCTGCACGGGCCGCAGCACGAGCGCGCGTACGACGTCGTGACCTGCATGGAAGTGCTGGAGCACTGCGTGGACGCCGAGCGCGTGCGCGTCCTCGACCAGCTGCGTGACCTCCTCGCCCCCGGTGGCCGTCTCGTCGTCAGCGTGCCGATTGAAATCGGGCCGGCGCTCGCGGGCAAGCAGTTTTTCCGCGCGGTCGCCGCGTGGCGCAGGCAGGGCGACTATCAATACCGCGAGACCTATTCGCCGCGCGAGCTCCTGGCGGCGACGTTCGCACGGCCCAACCTCGTGCGGGCCCACCACAGGGTCGAAACGGCAACAGGGCCGCTGGAATATTGCGGGCACAAGGGGTTCGACTGGCGGGTACTGGCGAAGGAGATTGCCGCCAGATTTCGGGTGGAGCAGCGCCTGTTCACGCCGCTCGGACGCCTTGGTGCGATGTGGAACAGCCAGGTCTGGTTCGTCTGCGCACGGCGGTGACGCCGCTGCCCTACTTCCGCCGGCGCACGATCCTCCACGCGCCGCGAACGCACCGGTGAACATACAGCGCGGGAAGCAGGACCGTCCCGCGAGGCCCCACGCCGTAAGCCTCCAGCATGTAGCGCCGTCCCGGCAACGTGACCTCGCGAACCAGGCGCAGGCGATCCCGCCACCGCGTGAGGCCACGGACGTTCGACCCGAATTCGTGCTCCCACCGGCGCCCAGGCTGGAGGTACGTGGCCGACGGCTCGGCGCCCGACCCCGCCAGGATGCTTATCAGCCGATCCGGAATGGCCGTGTGGAACCGCGCGCGTGTCACGGTCAACTGGTGGAGGCAGATGGCAGCGACCTGCTTCCTGACCGCCATCGCGGCGAACTGCTCCGCATGGGCAGTGGACAGACTGTTCATCAGCAGGTGGACGTCGTACAACCAGATCAGCCGCTCGCTGTTGCGGTGATGCATCGCCGGGTGGATGCAGGCGAGCAGCAGCGCGTGCACCGGGCCGGCGGCCCGGGCATCTGGCCCGAGCGCGGGAACGGGCTTCGCTGCTTCCGCGAGCTCCTCGAATGTGAGCACGTCGGCGAATAAGGACTGCGTGCTGATTTTCCAGTGCACGTCGAACAGGTGCCGGATACCGAACCGGTCTTCCCGCATCATCTGGAACTGGCAGAACACCAGCTCGCCGTCGCTCAACGGCGGTTCGACGTAACCGAGTCCCGCCATCACCCGCCTGACCTCGTCGACCTGATCCCTCCTTACGAGAAGGTCCGTGTCCGCGTGCGCCCTCGACCCGGGCGCGTCGTACAGGCCGTAGGCAAGCGGCACACCCTTCAACAGAACCGGATCAATCCCGCTGGACGACAGCGCCGCGAGGACGGCGGCGATCTCTCTCGCCGTGACGAGCGCCGCGGCGGTGGCGGCGCGCGCCGCGCGCGCGAGCTCCTCGCGCACGTCGCGGGGCCAGTCCGCACCTGTCGCAGACTGCTCCAGCCGCTCGTGAACCAGCCCCGAAATCTCCCGTGCTGCGCATGCGCGCACCAGCTCCGACGGAGAGGCGTCGAATGCGCCCCACGGGACCGGCTCTCCCCTCAGCACCGCATCGAGTCGCGAAGAGGTCAGCGCCGTGGTCATGCGGGGTGCCCGGCGGCGGAGGCCGCCAGATCCGCGAGCACGACATCCGGCAGACTCGACATCCGCTCGGTGTCCCGCGGGTACGAGAGGGTCTTGATTGGCACCCGCCGCACCAGGTCGGTCACGAACGCGAACTGGTTTCTAATCCGCTCTGGCCTGGACGGGTAATGCGGCGCAGTGCTCGCGAGGATGCGGGGGAGGGCTGTCGAGGGTGAGAGGCGTCGTATGGACGGCCGAGCGATCGCGTCCCCCGTTCGGTCTTCGGCGATCAGATACAACGCGGCCAGCGGGTGCGCTTCCCGCACGGCGTCGTGGTCCGCGAGCGGAATAATGAGCTTCGCGGTGGCGGGGTTCATCGGCACGCCGGTCCGCCCGGACCCGAAGATACGCGCGGCGATGTCGCGATACAGCTTGATCCGCGGCGGGCCGGGTTCGGCCAGAAACCCCTGCCGCGTTGCCCTCAGGACGAGCATGTCGTCCGTCACCAGGGGGCAACCTCCCGCCACGAAGAGGGCACCCAGTGTCGATTTGCCTTCGCCGCTCTCGCCGATGAACCCGACGACGCCGTGCATGGTCAGTACCGCGGTCGCGTGCAGGGGCTCCCATCCGAGCTGCACCATCGACAAGGCGAGCGCGTCAACGAGCAGGTAGGCGAGAAGCGCCTCCCTGCACCCGTCGGTGAGCGTCCGCGCCTGGATGTGGCGCGCGTCGGGGCTCACGAGGAATTCGAATAGGTCCGTCCAGCGCCGATAGGTGGACCCGTCTGGAAGGGCGGCATGTTGCGCCCACGACCGCGCGTGTGCCGGGGGGACGTATGCAGCGGCGGCGGCGAGCGCCACGGTGTCACCCTCGGCGAGCTCCACGTCCCACGGCCCTTCCGATCGGACAGCCACGCCTGTGACAGCCCACCGAGTACGGATGTCGATCCCGTACAAGTGCTGAATCACCGGCTCGTCCTTCGAATCCGCGGCATCGCGGACGCGCTGTTCGGCCATCACGTGCGGACACTCGCGACGCGGCCGGCGCCCTCCCCGGCGAAAAAATTTCGCAGCAGAAGCTCAAAGCCGCAGAGGCCAGTCATTCGATTCGCCAGCATCGCGCTCCCCACCGTGCGTGCCCCCGTGCGCCACTCTCCGAGCGCCTTTCGCAGCGCGCTGCCTTCGACGTACCCGAATTGCACGGACAGCGCCGACGGGCCGAGCAGCTCCGCGACGGCGGAGAAATCCAGCTCGATCGTCTCGTTCGTCAGGTGCGTGAACTGTCCCTTGTTCCGCCGATCCACGATCGAATCGGGGACGATGCGCCGCATCGCCGCGCGCATGAGGCCGCGGGAGACGCCGTCGCGGGACTGCACGTCCCCGGGGATGGCCATCAGGAATTGAATGAGCTCGCAATCGAGGTACGGGAATGCGATGTCGATGTCGTGCATCAGGGCGGTCCGATGGTTCCACTCCATGCATTGCACGTGATAGCCCAGACGGCTCTGCCGGTACAGGGCGGCCGCGTGGCTCCCTCCCGGAGGACGCCTCAATGGTGCGAAGGTCGCGCGCTCAAGGAGGATCTGCTGAAAACGACGGGTGAACCACGGAGACTTCCAGGCGACTGCGTCCGCCGGCTTGCCGGCATTTCTGGCCGCGAGTTTGATCGACGGCGGAATGTGACGGGCGGCCATGGCGCGGCCGAACTGCATCGCGAATCGAGGAGTGCTGACGCCCCAGCCCCTCAGGTGCTGCTTCAGCAGCCGCAAGCGCCCCGAGCGCAACAGATCGAACAGGTAGTCCGAATCTCCCAGCATCTGGTCGCCCCAGTGACCCGTCAGCAGCCGGCCGGCTCCCGCATCGCGCATCGCGCGCAGCCCGGCAGCGGCCTGACAGGCCAGACCGTCGATCATGGCCGACTCCGTGTGCCACACGCTGTCTCGCGCGGCTTCGATGAACCCCGGCCGCTGGGCTATGCGTGCGATAGGCACGCCGCACGCCCGTTCCAGATCGAGTACGAAGCCGCTCTCGTCGGATGGCGTCCCCGGCCGGCCGGCGTAATTGAAGCCGAGAACCGCCGGGCAGGGGGCGTTCGCCTCACGCAGACGCCTCTGGGCTACGCAGAAGATGTACGCAGAGTCGAGCCCGCCGCTCACCGCGATGGCCACGGGGCTCGTGCTCCGCAGGCGATCGGCGACCGAGGCCGTGAACAGTCGATGGAACGCGTCCACGTAGTCCTGCCAGGAACGCAGTCGGAGCTGTCGCCGCGTGTCGAACTCAAAGTACCGCCGGACGGTCAGTCCTTCGGGCGTGACCATCATCATGTGGGCCGGGGGAAGGGAGCGAATGCCGTCGAAGAACGTTCGCGTTTCCGCGTCACTCGAGATGAATGACAGGACGGAATCGGCCAGCATGGCCTCGTCCGGGACCGCCCTGAACCCCGGGTACGCGAGGATCGTCTTGGCATTCGATGCGAACAGAAAGGTTCCACCGGTCCGCGCATAACAGAGGGGGCGTAACCCCAGCCTGTCACGTGCAACGAGCAGCCGGTTGAGACGTCGATCGAACACGCCCAGCGCGAAGTCGCCGTCCAGGTGCTCGACGAACGTGTCCCCGAATCGGTCGTACGCCGCGATGATGAGTGCCTCGTCAGCGCAGCCTGATTGGACCAGCGGATGATCATCGAGGGTACGGCACAGAGCCTGGCGATTGTCGAGGCGGCCGTCGAACACACAGGCGGTGTTGTCGGATGCAAATGCGCTGAGGTTCGGGTCGTTAAGGCAGGCCCGAGGGGAGGAAATTTGGGCGAGTGTGATGCCACCCTCGGTCCAGTGGCGGATTCCGGCAGCACCGTGCGGCCCGATGCGGCCGATGCAGGCGAGGAGCTCCGCCCGATTCGCAGGCTGCCGACCGGCCTGCCAGCAGCCGAAAACGCCGCTCATCGGGTACCCCTGGTCAAAGAAGGGACAGGCCGCGCACGCAGCCGCGTGCCGCCACGGCGTATGGACTACACGCTGATGCTAGGGGGCGCTGTTGCTCCACGTTTTCGGGTTGCCACTGTCACTGTGGTTGCCACCTTTCGAGCCAGCAGCTGTGATGGCCTGGAGACTGCCGTGAATCGTCAACGTGGGAGGGGAATACGGCAGCTTCTCGCCGCTCTCGCTCACTCGTGTCGGTGCTGGCATTGTGGGGCCCTCCTCAGCCGGATGCAGGGTATCAGAAAAGAACACCTGACTCCACACTTCCAGGCCGACCAGGTCCACCGAGTCGAGGTCTGCGTAGCGCACGTCCGGCAGATAACCCAGCGCGTGCGACGCGCGCAGCTCGGTGCGGAACGCAAGCGCCGTCTGGCGACGGTCACGCTCGAGGGCCGCTGGCGTAGCCGAGTCGTTGCGCCATCGTCGGCGCAGGATCTCTGCGGGAACGAGGCCGGCCATGGCATCACGGAGCAGCGCCCGGGGCACCCCGCCGCGGTTCAGGACGTCACCCGGTACGCTCATCAGGTACGTGATGACGTCACGATCCAGAAACGGCGTCGCGTGCTCGAGGCCAAAGGCCGCCATCACCTTCTCATCAGCTTCGATCTGGAGCCGATGCGACTGGCCCCGGGCGGTCTGGTAAATCGTGCGCGCGTGAACACTGGCATATCGCGGGTGACGCGCGGCAGGCCGGCGCCGTCTCACTCGTGCCTCCAGGCGGTCGCTGATCGGCCACGCCTGGTGAGTGCGCGGGCGTGTCGCCCGCAGCCGCGAGAGCCAGCGGCGCGCGGCACGAGGCGTCAGGTTCGACAGCAGTTCCCGTTGAAAGCGCTTGCGGAAGTAACCGGGGTCCGCGTCGGGGAACCACCGTCTGTATTCGGCCAGGTGCCGGGCGACTTCACGCCACGCGAGACGGCGCGAGAGATCCGTCAGGTATCCCGTGACGAACATGAAGTGATCGCTCCAGAGGCCCGTGAGAAGAGTTCTGGCGCCGGCCGCATGCGCATGCTGCAGCAACGGCCACTGCGCGGACGTTCCCTCGACAAACCCCAGCGACTCGGAGTGCCAGGCAGCCCGCCTGAGTTGTTCCGGATCGTCGCACGCGCCCGGCGCAAGACGATGGACGCGCAGCCCGCGCGCCGACTCGAGCAGGTGGATGAAGCGGTTCTCTTCGGTCGTCGGGTCGTCTACGGGGGCATAGGAAACGGGTAGTAGCGCGAAGGCTCGGCCGTCGCGCTCGCGCAGATCGTCGGCGATGGCGAGGACGATTGAGGAATCGAGTCCTCCGCTCGTGGCGACGACGACGGGATGGCTGGTGCGGAGCCGTCGCGCGACCGCGTTGACGAGAAGCTCCCGCAGCCGCGACGCGTAGTCGGCATGCGAGCGATAGCGCAGCTGCGTTCGCGGGTTGAAATCCCAGAAGCGGCGTGCCGCTGTCCCCTCGCGTGTGACGCTCAGTCGCCAGCCGGGGCGCACCGCGCGGATGCCCTGGAAGAAGGTGTCCCCCTCGTCTCCGTAAGGCAGCCGCTCGAGCAGGAAGAGATCGGCCACCAGGTCTTCGTTCGGCTTCGCCCGTACATCGGGATGCGCCAGGATGGCCTTGATCTCAGAGGCGAAGACGAAGGTCGTGCCGCTGCTCCAGTAATACAGGGCGCGGCAGCCGACCGGATCGCGGGCAAGTATCACCGTGTGCGCGGCTGCGTCGAACAGGACGAGGGCGAAGTCCCCTTGCAGCCTGGCGAGGCACTCGTCGCCCCACTCGCGCCAGGCCGCAAGCACGAGTGCCGAGTCAGGGGCGTCCCGACCGAGCTCGGCGTTGCGCAATGCGGCGAGCAGGTCCTTGCGGTCGTCCAGCCGTCCGTCGAAGACCAGCACGTTCCCGGCGTGATCTCGTGCGGGCTGTACCTCGCCGGCTGATTCCGGAGTCACACGAAGGAGCCGGCACGACAAAGCGACAGGCCCGGCGCACCAGACGGGAGAATCCGCAGTTCCCCGGTGCGCGATCGCCGCCGCCATCACCTCGACGAGCGCCGGCTGCGCCAGTCGTCCATCGAGATTACAGACTCCGGCGATGCCGCTCACTGGAGGCTCACGTGATGCGCGGAGGCCAAGTCATGACCCGCGAATACGCTGTGACCTCGGGCGCGCTGCTGAGAAGGGTGCCGCCGCTGCATTCGACCCACGCGTGGGCGGCGAAGCGCCCCTGGCTTTTCCGGACGCCAATCTGCACAGTCGATGCATGTCCATGGCGGGCCAGCAGGTGATTGAGCGCGAGCGCCTGCGTCAGGCAGGTGGCGCGCGGAACGAGGCGGCTGCCGAGTCGAACGGCGCGTTCCAGACGGCCGGGGGTCAGACCGCGAGTCCCGACGCGAGACGGGGCGGCGACGCGCATCAGCCGGGGCCAGGGGAGAAACCACAGGCCCAGCCTCATCCCGAGCACGACGAGCCACGCGTGCGCCAGCACGACGACCTGCCGGGGACGGAGCCACGCTGCGCCTCGGACACGCCTCACGAGCTGATCTCGATCAATCCCTGTTCCGCAAGCTGACCCAGAAAATCCCTGATGTCGGATTCGAGCGCCTGCGGCTCGACATCGAAGTCGGTCAGCAGCGCGTTGCGGATTTCTGCGAACGTGATGGGTTCGCGAAGCACGCTCCAGATGCGGGTCCCGACAGGATCCAGTCCGTAGTACACCCCGTTCTTCAGATTCACGATGGCAGCTTCGTCAGCGAGATTGCACGACACCTGATCGCGCGACGCGACGATGCGCGAGGTGTCCGAGATGGGGAACGACGAGTGTGGCATCTCCAATAGGGCGAAGGATACTCGCCCGCGGCGTACGGTGCAATCTCGTTCGGAACGCCAAAGAGCTCGAGCGCGCGCGGTGTTACCGTTCTTCGGTCGGCGGCATCGGCCGGCTGAGGCGCGGGTTGTAGGGCAGCGGTTCGGGGGGCGGAGGCGGGGCGAACCAGTCGGCCAGCCGCATCAGCCGTCCGCGGCGGCCCGGGAGCAACGCATGCAGGCGCTGCACGATCTCGATCGCATCCTTCAGGGTCGGGACCACCCCGATGCCGCGCTGCAGCGCGTGATCCTCCAGGGCCTTGTCACCGCTGCGCAGCAGGAGCAGCGCCTTGGCGGTGGACGCGCTGACTACCTCGATGCAATTCAGGAGCAGGTCGTCGATCGCGAGGTGCAGCCGGAGGCCATTGGCGACTTCGCCGCGGGAGCCGGGGATCGTGAGCACGGACGGCATGTAGAAACCGTAGCGTTCGATCCACGTCTGGGTCTGGAACTGCACGGAATCGCCGGCACTTGCGGGCCGATTCGTCAGGAAGAACACTTCCCATCCCGCGTCGCGGGAGAGGCTGTAGAGCCGCGCGATCTGATCGGGCTCGTACGGCCTCAATGTCATCCACCAGTTGGGCGTGCGCGCGACAGTCTCCCAGACGCGCTTCACTTCGTCGGGTGCGAGCGGCTGGGTCTCTTTGGCGCTCTGCAGGGGTTCGACCTGGCGGCCCAGGCTCGTCCTCGACGTCTCGTGAAACCCCGTCCGGAAATCGGCGAGCACCCCGTCCACGTCGATGCCAATGCGCAGTGACATCAGCGCCCCGCGGCGGCCCCCTGCTCGGGCGCGTGGATTGCGATCGCCGCGAGGACGGCCGCGAGCGCGGCGTTGGCCGGTATCGTCAGCCCTGTCTCCCAGACGCTCTGAAGCGCGACCCCGATGAGGCCCGACAGAGCGCCGGCCCGGATGAAATACATGGCCGAGTGATCGGCCTGGAGCCGCCGCCAGGCGCCCCGCGCCAGAAGCGCAAGCGCCAGGCAGACCGGGACGCCGACGAGCAGCCCTCCCTCGGCCGCGACCTGCAGGTAGTGATTGTGCGCCTGGTTGAAAATCACTTCGGGTTTGCTGCGCTGATAGACAGCCATGGACGCCCGGAAGGTTCCGGCGCCGGTGCCTGTCAGCCAGAAGTCCCGCACGACGGGTAGCGTATCGTGCCAGATTGCGAGCCGATCTGCTAACGCGATGCGGCTCGCGCCGAACCGCGTGGCAATCACGCCGGCCCCGACAAGCGCGAGGGCGCCGAGCGTCGCGCCCGTGGCGAGAAGGCCCAGGGGCGCCGCGGCCGGCATGGGCCGCACTTCGCCAACCGCGGTGGGGGGCGGCCCC
>JBBWZJ010000348.1:0-2846 GCA_039648985.1 Acidobacteriota bacterium
CACCAGGAGATGTAAGTTGATTGAGCAATTCGAGCAGAACGTCATCTCGAAGCGAGTTTTCTTAGTTACGATCCGCAGCCGTCCTCACGCTTCCGACCACGGCGACGCGTCATCGAACGTCGTGGGATCCACACGGGGACCGGGGGGAGTCGTTCCTCGTCGATGCGCCGATCAGCGCCGACCTCATCGTGCCGGTAAAGCCGCTCGCTGACTTCGGCAAAGCCTCTATCCGGACATCATCCGCTTCGACCTCACGGACAAGCTGCTGTTCGACGCCGACGACGGTCGGCTCTGGAGAGGGGAACGTCTCGCGGCATGAAGACGGTGTAACTCAAATGGTTGGGGAAAAAAGATGAAGAAGTGGAACTTGAAGGTACTGTTCGGCGAGGATGATGACGCGTCGCGCGGCCTCTACCAGGTTGCGGCAGGCGCGGTCACGGGATGCGAGGAGCACGCCGGTAGCGTCCGCCCTCGCGTGACGAGCGTCAGCGAGGCCGATCACGATGACGACTTCAACTCGTTCGAAGTCCTCGTGGAGCTCGCTCCCGGGATCTCCCTCTTCGTACAGGATGGCGATCCATACGGCCGAGACGACGACGGAGACGATGCCGAGGACGACGCCAAGAGGGTCGTGACGGAGGTCGAAGAGAGCCTAGCGGCATGCATGCCCCGGATGCAGCTGGTGTCCGAAACGCTCCAGAGCGTCCGGCACCGTGCCCGCCAACTGCTGTCCGCGTGGCAAAAGGATGGCATCGCCGTCCGTCTGCTCGACGTACACCTCGCGCAGCTGTCCTACTGGCGCTCCAGGGAGGAGCCCGCCGTGGTCGTCCTGCTCGAAGCGCTGGACGATCGTCTGCTGCCGCAGACCATGCCGATCCAACTGGAATCGATCGACGACCTCGAGATGGAGCTTCGGAACCTGCGCGACCGGGTGACGGCCAGACACGGCAGGCGCATCGAGCTGACGGCACAGGGGGCAAGCGGTAGGATCAGCCAGCTCGCACTCAACGCCATCGGGCACTTCGGCGACGTGGCGACGACCATCAGGAGGTTCGCAGACGAACCGCGGTTCTGGCTTCCGGACGGTACGGTGGTCATCATGCAGGACGGACACGTGGAGGCCGACCCGGGCGTCGGCGACGCGACCATCGAGTGTTCGGGCGACTGGATAACCGCGCGCTCGCTCTTCGTGCCCGCCGCCCTACTCGCGCGCTCTGTCGGCCGGCCAGTGACCCAGCTACTCGACCATCCCTTCCTCAGCGACGAAATGATCGTCCAGGAGACCGCCTCCGGGTTGTCCAATGAAGGCGGCCCCTCCGTGCGGGTGAAGGTGCACATGCCGCAACTGCTCTTCTGCTCCACGAGCGGAACCGTCTGGCCGGCGGCGGCTGAAGAGCGGGAACAGGCTCCGCAACTTCCGGCTGATCAGGGCAAGGTGGTCGCGTTTCCAGGGCGGCGGAAATGATGCGCGCTGCGGATCATCTCAGGCGAGGCCGACCGGAGTCCTAGGCGGGCGGCGAAATCCCCGCCGTCGTCCGCAGGCGCCAGTTGGCGCTCGCCGGAGAGGTCGTGACGATCCGATCGCATGTCCGCCCGTATGGCGGCGCTCGCGCGGACGAGCGGAACGCTTCTGCGATCCCCCTGCCCTCAGTCGATCAGGCCACCGGCTCGACGGGCGCGGTCTCGGGATCGCGTCCGGGACGAAACACACCTCGAGAATGTCAGATGGGATCCTCCAGTGGTGGAGGAAAATGGATTGAATGGAGATGGAAATGAACAAGACATCGAACGGCATCGACATCGTGGCGTCGCTCGCGGCCGACCGCCCCTACTGGCGCCTCGACGCCTCCCAGGTCGACACCTGGGTGAAGTCGCTTCACCGCTCGGCGACAGCCGAGCTCGTCAGCCGCACCGAGTGGATCGGCGACGCATGGGACGGCATCTCGGACATCGAGGTGGCCGGGCGACACGTCGGATCCGCCCACCTCGTAGAACTTCTGAATGAGCTGCGGACGGCGCTGACCGCCCGGGGTTGCGATGGCGTCACGGCACCGGATGTAGGCTGCGTCCGCCACTGCTTCGTCGGACCGAGCGCGCGCGAGAGCCTCGCGATCGACTTCGACTTCGGTGACTTCGTCGTCCCACTCTGTCTGGACGCCGGGGTCTGGACGAAGATCGGCGACGCCTCCCCAAGCCAGATCGCCGACCGCATGGTCAGTCTGCTCGGGAACGTCGATAACCTCAGGGACAGGATCCTCGTGCGCGAACTCCGCATGCGCCGCGCCTTCGAGGAGGCGGCGGACGGCATCGGCGAAGGCGCCGCCCCACTTTGGTTCCGGCTTCAGCCCCTGCCGCTTGATCAGGAGGCGCAAGACATCCTGTACTCGCCATACCTGATGATCTTCGTCGTGCTGGACGAATGTCTCGAATGGTCGCCGGTCGGCACGGAGAACGCCTGCACCGTCAAGGACGTGCGCGACTATCGCGGCTATCTGAAGCCAGCGCAGCGTAGGCGTGCGCATGCGCGGGCCGATCTCGAGGCGCGGGGTTCGCGGGGCTCGATCAGCCCGATCGCGCTGGCGCTGATCGAGGAGCGCAACCTCGATCCGGTCGCCATCTTCGACGAGGCTCGGGAAGCGCGGCTGGCAGACAGACGCGCAGCCGTCGAATTCAACCGCGCCGAGCGGAAGGAGACGCTCTTCTACAACGAGGGCATCCTGGGCGCGGCCTTCCCCTTCGAAGGCGGCCACTTCTACTTCGACTCACTCATGCTGTGGGGCGAGTTCCCGGAGACTCTCGTCAACTCCGCGAAGCATCGGGCGCTGGCCTCGTTCGTCGACCATCCG
>JBBWZJ010000081.1:0-3703 GCA_039648985.1 Acidobacteriota bacterium
CGGCGGGTCGATGCTCTCGTTCGAGGACATCCCCGTCTACCCGTCCGATGATCAGTGGGGCAACCTGCTTCTCTCGAGCTACGCGGACAGCTTCCAGGCGGATCTGGTGATCGCACTGATGGACGCGTGGGTGCTCCGACCGGACGTGTTCCGTGATGTGCCGTTCGCGGTGTGGACGCCGGTGGATCATCAGCCGTGCCCGCCGAGGGTCGCGGAGTTCTTCCGGCAGTCAGGCGCACGGACGATCGCCATGTCGCGGTTCGGCGAGCAGATGCTCCGCGACGAAGGACTCGACCCGCTGTATGTGCCGCACGGCATCGACACGAACGTCTTTCAGCCGGGGAACCGTGACCTGATCCGCGAAGCAGCCGGACTCAACGACAGCTTCCTGGTCGGGATCGTGGCCAACAACAGCGGTGGGATGCCGCCGGCGAGCGGGCCACCACGGAAGGCGTTCCCGCAGTCGATCATGGCGTTCTCCGCGTTCTACCGGAAGCATCCGGATGCGAAGCTCTATCTGCATACGGAGTTGTCCGGGCGGCAGCATCCGGGGAACATCAAGCCGGGCTTGAACATGGCGAGGTTGTTGGACCGGTTCGAGGTGCCGCTTGAGGCGGTGAAGACGACGGATCAGTTGTCAATGGAGCTCGGCATCGACTCAGCCGCGATGGCCGACCTGTACAGCAGCTTCGATGTGCTGTTGAACCCGTCCTACGGCGAGGGGTTCGGAATCCCCATCGTGGAGGCGCAGGCTTGCGGGACTCCGGTGATCGTGACGGACTGGACGTCGATGCCGGAGTTGTGCGGTGCGGGCTGGAAGGTCGACGGTGAGCCTTGGTACGACCCGCAGCATGAGGCGTTCTTCATGTGTCCGAGCGTCGGCTGCATCTTGGAGGCGTTGGAGGACGCGTACGAGAACGCGGCGGGGATGCGCGACCAGGCACGAGAGTTCGCCCTCGCCTATGACGCGGATCTGGTGACGGAGACGTACTGGAAGCCCGCACTGGAGGCGTTGGGTAGGCCGCGTGAGGTTGGGCCGCTGCCGAACCGGGCGATGCGGAGAGCGAAGAAGGTGGCGGCATGATCGCGTGGGTTCACGTCTTGGCATGGCCTATCGCGATCGTGATTGCATCGGCCAACCTACGTCGCGGTTTGGCCTGCTTGGCTCTCATGCTCGACCCAAAGAGGAAGCCTTCGTCGTGAACATCGCTGTTCTCACCCTGACGCGCGACAGGCTCGCGTACTCGCGTCACTGCTTAGCCACGCTCCAGGAGAACGCAGGCTGCGTCTACGACCACTTCGTGCTCGACCAGGCGAGCACGGACGGCACCGCGGACTGGCTCGACGGCGAGTACGAAGCCGACCACATCACCGCCTACTCTGTGCTCACCAAAAACATTGGGATCTGTCGTGGTCTGAACCTCATGTTGGACGAGGAGTTGGACCCTTCCGACTACGACGTGATCGTGAAGTTCGACAACGACTGCGAGCTGCTGACACCGGACACGCTCCGCGATGTCTGTGAGGCGGTCATCGACCGAAACGCGATCCTGTCGCCGCGCATCCACGGCCTGAGGAACCCACCGAACGTCTTCGAGACGATCAACGGTGTCTCCGTGACGGCCGGGATCGGCGGCATCTTCATGGCCGCCCCCGCCAGGGTCTTCGCGGACGGCTACAGGCACAACGAGCGCAACCCCTTGTGGGGCGGCGACGATCACGACCTCTCGATGTGGTGGAGCGCGCGCGGCGGCGTCGTCGGCTACCTCGACGGCTACGACGCGAACCATTACCTCGGCACGGACGGACAGGCCGACGACGACACGGCCTATTGGGATCGGAAGCTCGCGGAGATGGCCGCATGAAGTTCATCGGTCTGCTGATGGTCAGCCACGAGGACGACATCCTCGAAGCTGTGGTCGCGGCGCACGAGGAGATCGTCGACGTGTTCTATGTCCTCGACGGCACGACGCCGAACGACGTGTCACGTCGGATCTGTGAGGCGTCTCCGAAGTGTGGCGGCTACCTCACCGATGCCGAGCTACCCAGACCGCCGTACACCGAGAAGCCGGTGTGCGGATACCGGCAATCCCTGTATGAAGCGGCGGTGGCGGATCACGGCTGGGACAACTGGTTCCTGATCCTGCACGGCGACGAGGTCTGGACGTGCGACCCGCGCGACATCGTCGAAGATGGCCACGACGGCTACTGGTTTCAGTTGCCGTTCTACTTCCCCCGCGACGGTGAGGAATGGGACAACGCCACGCATCCGCTCGACCAGCTGCGATGGCGTCTCGGCCCCGGCTTCCCTGAGTTCCGAATGTTCAAGGGAGGCCCGAACGTCCGCTACTCCGAGACGCAGACGTACGACACGAAGCCCTCCGGCGTCGTCGGGGACGGCCGCTGCGTAGCGCCGATCAAGCACTACCTGTACCGGTCGCCCGACGAGCAGCGCGCCCGCGCCGCACGCCACGTCGAGACTGGCTTCGACCCCGACAACTACCGGCACATCACCGCGCGCGACGAGGTGTATTGGGACGACGAGATGATCGCCCGCTACCAGCAGCAGGACTGCTGGCGCGACCTCGCCTGTGACGGGGTGCTCGCATGATCTTCGACACAGACGACCTCCATGCCACGAACCACCGCCTCGACCTCCTCGAGCGCCTCCACGATGCGAATCCGCTGTTCCGCATGACGGCGTTCGCGGTGCCCGCCTACTGCACGCCCGCGTTCCTCGCGAGCCTGCCGGAGTGGATCGAGTGTGTCCCGCACGGCTGGGATCACGGCGGCCCCGACTGCGCCAACGCGCGCGAGGCGGAGCACTGGACGTACGACCAGGCGATCGACGTTCTCCTCTCCGCACCCGAGGGCATGGCGCGCGGCTGGAAATCGCCCGGATGGCAGATCAGCGACGGGACGTATCTCGCGCTCCACGAGCTCGGCTATTGGGTGGCGGATCAGCACTACAACGACCACCGCCGGCCCGAAGGCATCCGGTTCCACTGCGAAGGCGACGGTGACCACGTCCACACGCACGTGCAGAACGTCTGCGGCAACGGACTCGAGGAGACGTTCCCGGCGCTCCTGGAACGCGTCAGGGTGGCTGAGAGCTTCGAGCTGGTGTCTGAGGTTGTCCGGCCGTGGGTTCCCGAGCGGGTGGCCGCGTGACGCCTCTCGTGAGCGTCCTCACGCCGTCGATTCCGGAGCGCGCCGAGATGCTCTCCGAGTGCGAGGCGTCGGTGGCGGCGCAGACGTTCGGTGATTGGGAACACCTCGTCGTCGTGGATGAGGCTCGGAAGGGCTGCGCGGTCACGATGAACCGGCTCGCCGCCGACGCGCAGGGCGATTGGCTGCTGCCGCTCGCCGACGACGACCTCCTTCTCCCCGGCTGCCTCCGCGCCCTCCTCGACCGCACAGACGACGCCGACGTGATCTACGCGCCGCCGCTCGTGACGGGGAACGAGGATCGCTGGTGGTTCTTCCAGGCTCCCCCGGCTATCCCGTCGTTCGCGCTGATCCGCGCCGAGTTGTGGCGCGAGCTGGGCGGCTACGACGAGTCGTTGTTGCGCGAGGAGGATCGTGACCTGTGGGTGCGTGCCTTGGCGGCTGGGGCGCGGTTCGTGCGGTTCGATGATGAGCCTTGCTGGGTGTACCGGCAGCACAGCGGTAACAAGTCGTTCGCGGGAGCCGCGAGTTTATC
>JBBWZJ010000086.1:0-9402 GCA_039648985.1 Acidobacteriota bacterium
ACCCCGTCTCTTCTGACTGCTCCCGTCCAGAATCACGACAACCCGCGGGCCACAGCCAGGGCTGGCGCCGGCGTGTGCAACGTTACGCGGCCAAACAACCCGGTTTCGCCGCGCGCCGACGGGGCGGCGACGGGCATGCCTTGTGCAGCGGTCGTCCGGTTGGGGACCACGTCGCCAGGCTGGTCCAACAGGCACCGAGGTGAAAGGATTTCGCTCATGTCCGACGGAACGTTGAATCTGGCAGTACCCCGGGGCGCGAAGAGCGTCTGGGACAAACCGAGCCTCTCGTCGACGCTCTCCACGTATGACCAGGAGCGCTGGATGGCCGCCGCGTGCGGCACAGCCCTCGCGATGCTCGGTTCGCGGCGCGGCGGGTTCGGCGGCGGGCTGGTGGCGACGGTCGGCGCCGTCCTCACGGTTCGCGCGGCCATGGGCCGCCGCGATCTGGGCGTCGCGCGGGAATTCATCGATCGCCAGCTGCAGGCAAAGGGCTGGCGGCAGTCAGACCAGGTGATGGAGGCGTCCGAACAGTCATTCCCCGCGAGCGATCCCCCGTCATGGACCCCGACGAGCGGAACCTCGAAGCCGTAGGCAGCACGACAACGAGAGGCGAGGACGATGAGCTACATGGATATGGAGTTCCCGGGCGACGCCCGCGAGGCGCGCATTCGAGGCGGACGCAACATCAGTGATGCGGAACGCTGGGGATCGATGGCGACGGGCGTCGGGCTCGTGCTGTACGGCCTCGCCCGCCGCGGGGGCGCGGGCTGGCTGATCGCGGGCGCCGGTGCGCTGCTGCTCCAGCGCGGCGTTTCGGGGCACTGCCACGCGTACGAATTTCTGGGCATCGACACGGGCGATGGCGGGGAGGACACCCGCGGCGCGCTCTCAGGCTCGCGCGGGGTCATCGTCCAAGAGAGCGTCGTTATCAACCGGCCGGCGGGCGAGCTGTATCGGTTCTGGCGGAATCTCGAAAACCTGCCGCGCTTCATGCGGCATCTCGAGTCCGTGGAACGCGTCACCGACACGCTTTCGCGCTGGCGCGCCGCCGGTCCCGCCGGCACGCACGTCGAATGGAACGCGGAGATCATCAATGAGGTCCCGGGGAAGGTGATCGGCTGGCGGTCGATCGAGGGCTCTGATGTCGTCAGCGCCGGCTCGGTCAACTTCGAAGAGACGGGCACCGGAGACGGGACTCGCGTCCGTGTGCGCCTTCAGTACAGCCCGCCAGGGGGCAACGCCGGCGCAGCTGTCGCGCGGCTGCTGGGGCGCGACGCGGCGACCGAGATCCGCGACGATCTGCAGCAGCTGAAGCAGCAGGTCGAGAGCGGGCGGGTCTCGACAAGCGATAACTAGTTCCGGGTTCCGGGTTCCGGGTTCACGGGTTCGGGCTGCTGGTGGCGGAGGATCAGATTTCGTTATTCGCCAGCGCGGCCCGATCCGTCAGCACGGTCGCGGCTGACGGCGCCCACTTCGACGTCGACTCTCCCCCTCGTTTTCGCCGGTCTCCTTCGGCGCCATTCGGCCCAGGCAGAAGCCGGTTGGCTACTTCCATCGCGCGCGCGACGAAGCGGGGTGCCACATTGTTGGCAATCATGGCGATGCGCGCCGGGAGCGTAATCGTCAGCTCCGAGTCGCCGTACCGGCATGCCTCGATGATCTGGCGCGCCGCGCTCTCGGCTGACGTGGAGAGCCCGGGCAGCGAATCGGAAATCACGAACCACGCGTATTCCGCTTCGTGCTTTCCCTTCACGTCCACGTTCACCGGCGAGCCCGTGCGCATCAACCCCGGGGTGACGGTTGTCACGCGGATGCCGTACTGCTCGAGCTCCGTCCGTACGCCGTCGGAGAGACCGACGAGCGCGAACTTGCTCGCGCAGTAAGGCGCGAGATGCGGCACGGCGATTCGCCCGCCGATCGAGGTGATGTTGACGATGCGGCCGAAGCCGCGCCGCCGCATGGAGGGGACCGACTCGAACATCAGGTGGAGCGGACCCCAGAAATGCGTCGCCATCGCGTTCTCGAAGTCCTGCGTCGTCATGTGCTCGAGGGGTCCCACCTGGATCACGCCGGCATTGTTGATGAGGACGTCGATCGCGGACCAGCGCTCGAGGATCGTGTCCACGGCGGCGCGGACGTCGGCCCGGCGGCGGATGTCGCAGCTCACGGTGAGGATCTCTCCGGGCGAGCCCGCGAGCTCCTCCCGGGCGGCGGCGAGCTCGGCTTCGTCGCGCGCCAGCAGGCACAGGTGCGCGCCCTCGGCGGCCAGTCGCCGAGCCATGACGAGCCCCAGCCCGCGGGATCCGCCGGTAATCACGACGACCCGGCCCGCGAACGTGATGGCGCGGCGTGCCCGTACCAAGCCCCTCCCGGCGAGCATCGCCGCGGCCCCGGTGACCACGCCGAGCAGGAATTTCTCCCCGTTCTTCATCGCTGCTCTCCCATCAAGCGCCGCAACGTGACGGCGTTCCGTGGGGCATGCCCGCCCACGTCGTTGTTGAAATACGCGTATACGTCCCCGCCCGCTGCGCGCGCGTGGCAGAGCCACTCGGCCCATCCGGCCAGGCGCCGGTCCGAATACCCACCGCCATAGTTCCCGGTCGCCCCGTGGAAGCGCACGTACACGAATGGCCCCACGCGTTCGCGGACGGTTGCGGAGCCGCGCATGTCGTGGAGACACAACGCGACGCCGAACCGTTCCAGGAGTGCGAGGATCCCGTCGGCGTACCAGCTTGGATCGCGGAATTCGAGGACGTGGCGAATGCCGGTGGGTAGAGCCTGCAGGAAGTGCTCCAGCCGCGCGGCGTCGCACTTCCACCCGGGCGGCAGTTGATAAAGCACCGGACCCAGGTGTTCACAGAGCGGCCGCATGCGGGTGAAGAGCCGCTCCACGGGCTCTTCCGGATCCTTCAGTTTCTTCATGTGGGTGAGGAATCGGCTCGCCTTGACGGCGAACAAGAACCCGGCCGGAGCGCGCGCGGCCCAAGCGGCGAACGTCGCCTCTTCGGGCAGGCGGTAGAACGTGTTGTTGATCTCGACCGTGTCAAACGTCGCCGCGTAGTGTTCGAACCACTGCGCACGTCGAAGCTCGGCCGGATAGAAGTCGCCGCGCCAGTGTTTGTACTCCCAGCCGGAGCAGCCGATTCGAGCGGACCCCCGGGACGCCATCCACGTCTCGAACGCAACGTGGAGGCCAGCCGATCGCGAAAGCGCTCCTGGCCGCGCGCACACCGCTACGCAGATCGGGGAGCCGCCGGGGGCGTTGCGCCGTCCCTCAGGATTCGTCGGACCCGCGGTTCCCGATCAATTCCCGCTCGGCTACGAGCCAGTCGTCCTGATCGCGTCCGTCGGCGCCGCCCCGCGAGAGATAGAGCTCGTAGGCGCGCTGCGCCACGCGGTCACGGTCGAGCTCTGGCGCGCTCGTCGCGTTCGCCTGGATGCGTGCGTCTTCGTCGTCTTTGCGCTTGGATTTAGCCATGCAGCAGAAATCGCAAGTGCTGTGCCAATCGTGCAGGCGCCACTTGTCGCGAGGGTTCGCGACGTGTCGAAATGCCGAGATTCAGATCAATACGCGGCGGATCGAGGTGGTGCAGGGGCGATTCATGCTTTGGCGGGTTGCGGCCGCATCACCCAGTGCAGTTCCACGCCGTCGGGGCCGGCATGCACCACGACTTTGGCCGTCACCTGCAGCGGCGCGCGCTCTCGCGGCCGGATACCGAAGGACCACTCGGCGCCGTCGCCGGCACGCGCGAGGCGCGCGGCGTCAGCGAGAAAGCGACCACGGTCCTTGGCGAGGAATACGCTCAGCGCTTTGCCCGAGAGGAAGCGCTGGCTGATGTTGAAGAGATCGGCGCCGGCGCGGTTGGCGCTCAGAATCAGGAGCTCTACGTCCGTGACCAGGTACGCGTCAGGGGCAGCGTCAAAGAGCTGTGTGTATTTTTCCCGCTCCACGCGCAGTTCGGCGCGCACAGCCTCGATCTCCTCGCGCTGCGCCAGCAGCTGCGCCTGCCCCGAGCGGAGCTCCTCCAGCGATCGCAGCAGTTCTGTCACAGCCTGCTGGACGGCGGCGTCCGCATGCGTGTCCACGCGCCGCTGGAGGGTCGCGAGACGCTTGAATGCGGGCGCGAGCTGGATACGATTGGCGTTCATCCTGTGGACCCTCCTTCACCCGGAGCCGCGCCTACTCCACTATGCCACGTACCGCCGGACCTGGGCGGCGCAGAAATCCGCAAACGCACGCGGGTCCCGCGGGGGGCTCGTGTGGTGTGGTCGGACCCCCTCGGACTCCGGCGTGTAACAAAACGTGACAGTGACGTCGAAGGGCTCCAGCGCCCGCATCTGCCTGTCGAACCACTCCTGCGCGTTGGGACGCAGGCTGTCGGCCCAACTGAGTCCTGTCCGAAGGTGGCGCACGCCAAGGTCTTTCAGCCACCGCACGGCCGAATCCAGCCGGTGATCCTCGAAGTGGAACCACTGGCAGACGCCGAGCGCCGGCGTGAGCCGTGAGAAGTGCCGGAGGGCGCGCTTCGGCGAACCGTCCTCCCGCAGCAGCCCCATGTAGAAGTGGCGGTAATAGGAGGACCCTTCGGCCTCGCGGTGCCGTGTCGTCGCCGGCCAGGCGCGCGGCAGGTCGTAGAGGCTGTACCAGTGGACCCGATCGACGCGCCCCGCGAGAAGCTCAGCGGTGCGCTGAAGGCCGAATTCCTGCACTTCCTCCGCGCCAAACGTGGAGACGCCAACCTCCGAAACCCAGAGCGGAAGCCGCGTGACGCTCCGGATCTCCGCAAGCTTGTCGGGCCATTCGTCGATCTGCCAGTGGTTCCAGTCGAGCGGAAAACCGTGCAGCGCCACGACGTCCACTGCGTCGAGGACTCCCTGCGCTTCGAGCGTCTTCACGAAGTTCGCATCGATCGGGGACATGCCGCCGAGCACGCGAGGCAGGCCGGCGCGTTCGGCCGCGATCGCGGCGGAGGCCTGCTTGACCATCTCGCCGAACGTCTTCCAGCCGGGGTCGATCTCGAAGTCCCAATGGGAGATGTTGTTCGGCTCGTTCCAGAGCATCACCGCTTCAACCACGCCGCCAGCTCCTCTTCGCGCATCCGGCGCGACGCCTCACCCGCTCCGCGACGGCAGACGAACACTTCGGCCTCGGGATGCGCGACAATCTCGAACCCCGCACTCCGCAGCATGGCCTCCGCGCACGCGCGATTCGGGATCCACCAGTTGGTCGGATCCCCGGAGTACTTGTGTTCCACGAAGTACATCCGCGGATACGACGGCGCCTCGAAATGCTCGGTCTGCCAGAACACGTAATCGGGATCGACAGCGCCCGCCTCCGCGCTGCCGCGCAGCATCGACTGGAACACCAGCGTGTCGCCGACCACGTGCTCGTGAAGGATGTCGAGCGCGAGCAACGGATGGCGCAGGTGGTAGAGCACGCCCATGAACAGCACGAGGTCGAACCGCTCGCCGAGCGTGGGGAGCTCGTAGACGGACATCTGGCGAAACTCGATGTCCACGCCCTGGATCTCGGCGGCGAACCTCGCCTGCGCGAGGTAGCGGGGATCGGTATCGAGACCGAGCACGCGGCTCGCGCCGCGCCGTTTCATCTCGATCGAATAGAACCCTGCGTTGCACCCGATGTCGAGGACCGAGCGGCCCGTGAGATCACCGGGAATGGATCCGGCGAAGCGCTGCCACTTGACCGCAGGGTAATCACCCAGGAAGTGCTCCGGCGCGGTTTGCACGCCTCCGAGATTCAGGTTGTGGAACCAGGGCCCGAGCTCCGACACGCGCTGTTGAATCCGTTCCGGCGACAAGGCCGCGCTCATTGCAGCGTCTCCATGGGTGAAGGGTTGGACGACGCGGGCGTCCGCTCGACGGGGTACCCCGCTTCCCGCATGTACGATTCCAGCTCGAGGGCGCGATGCGCGGCCGTATGGGCGGCGAGGACGCGCTCGCGGGCGCGGCGGCCGATGCCGTGGCGTTCCGCCTCCGTGAGGTCGTGCAGATACGACAACGTGTCGTCGGCGCTCCGCGACAGGAGGATCTCGGACCCGGGGGTGAAGAAACAATCGAGGCCGGGCCACGTGTCACTCACGATGGGCGTGCCACACGCGGCGGCTTCGAACAGCCGCACGCTTGGCGAATATCCGGCCGTCACCATGTCCTTCCTCGTCACGTTCAACGTGTACCGGAGCTGGTTGTAGAACGCCCGGTGTTCCGCGGGGGCGAGGTGAATCACGCGCTGGACGTTCGGGAGCCACTCGATCGACTCGGGATACTGCGGTCCCGCGACGATGAAGCGGCCGCCCGGCCAGCGTTCCGCGGCAGTCAGCATCAACCGGTCGAGCACCGGCTGCCGATCTTCGCTGTACGTCCCGAGATACCCCATGTCGAACTGCACGCCGTCCGAGGCGGGGGCCGGCGAATAAAGGTCGGGGTCGACGGAACAGTAGAGCGGCCGCGCCATCCGCGCCGCGTACTTGTCCTCGAGCCGGTCGAGCGTCGGCCCTCCGGTGAACGACAGGTACAGATCGTAGCGCGCGATCTGCGCCGGCTGGAGGTAGTCGGTGCCGCCCGTTTCCAGGCGCGCAAGCGTCACCGGCGTATCGATGTCATAGAAGGCCGTCAGGCCGCCGGCGAGCCGGTGCACCATGTCGCCCACCGCGATGCCGTCGGGGACATAGGAGCCGACCACGACGAGATCCGCGCCGGCGATCTCAGCCCCGTGCCGCGCCTCGACGGCGGCGAGATCGTGATAGAGCGCCGTCCGGCAATATGGCGGCTCCGGCAGGTCCCGGTTCTCGGCGTACCAGGGGGCGTCACGTTCCAGAAAGAGAATGTCGTGCCCCCGGGCCGCGAGCGCACGCACGAGCGCCCGGTACGTGGTGGCGTGTCCATTGCCCCACGAGGAGGTGATCGACAGGCCGAGTATCACAATCTTCATACGCTGAACGCCTTCTCCACAGGTGTTCCCCGAATGCCGGCGACAATCCCCGCGAGCTCGTCCACCCGGTGGGCGCACGTGTGCCGGGCGTGAATCGTGTCGAGCCCGTTCTGCACGAGGTCTTCCGCGAGCGCGGCGTCCTCCTCGATGTCGCGCAGGATGCCGACCATCTCCGCCGGCGTGTGAGCCACGAGGTAGTCGAGCCCCGGTCTGAACAGGTGCTCGCAGTCGTCCCACCAGCACGAGGCGAGCGGGATCCCGCACGCGAGCGCCTCGAACATCCGAATCGTGGGTATCCCCGGCAGGGCCTTCACGTACGGCTGCCGCGGCACGTGCATCGTCATGGCAAACCGCGAAAAGACGTCCGGCACCCGGTAGTTGGGCAGCCAGCCAGCGTAGTCGATGCCCGACTCGGCCAGCTCCCGAACCGCGTCAGCCGGGTAACGTACGCCGTGAATGCGCGCGCGTAATCCAAGCTGCCGCACCGGATCGATCAGATATTGCCGGATCTCATCAGACCGCTCCCCGTCGCCCCAGTTTCCAACCCACACGAGATCGCCATCTCGTCGCCGCGCGGCCGCGGGAGGATGGAACCGCGTGACATCGGCCGCTTCATGCCAGGTCCACGCGCGCCGCGACCAGCCGAGCGCGAGATAGCGCTCGCGGATCACCTCGCCGAACGCCAGAACCCCGTCGTAATGCTGCAGGTCGTAAGCTCCCATGGCTTCGGGGCTGGTGACCGACCGGTGGTGGGTATCGTGGAACAGCAGCACATAGCGGCCGCCCCGCGCCCGGTGCCGCCCGATGCGCTCGACGAGCGGATGCTCATTCCATTCGTGGACCAGTACGAGCGAGGCCCCCTCGAGCGCCTCGTCCAGGTCGAGCGCCTCCGGGTCGACGCGACGGGACGACAGCCGGGGGTACGCCTCGTGGAACCCCTCGATGGCGGCGGGCCCCGCGTCGGCGAGAAGGTTCGCGACGCTCCAGGAGTCGCGCGGCTCGTACACGTGCACCTCGTCGCCGCGCGACAGCAGCTCGGTCGCGATGCCCCGCAGGAAGTGCGCGTTCCCGTGATTCCAGTCCGAGATCAGCGAATGGCAGAAGATGACGACACGCATGGCCGGCTACTCCTCCTCCGGCGCGCCGGTGAGCTGACTGGCGAGTGCGCGATAGAGCTCGCTCTGCGCCATCAGCATGTCGTGTGTGCCCTCCGCGACGAGGCGCCCCGCGTCGAGCACCAGGATCCGGTCGGCCTGCCGCACGGTCGACAGCCGGTGGGCGATGACGAACGTGGTCCGCCCTGCGCGCAGGCGCGCCAGAGCCGCGAGCACGAGCCGCTCGGCCACGGCATCGAGTGCCGCTGTCGGCTCGTCCAGGATGAGAATCGGCGCGTCCTTCAGAAAGGCGCGCGCCATGCTGAGCCGCTGCTTCTGGCCACCCGAGAGTCCGGCGCCGGCTTCGCCGAGCTCGGTGTCGTACCCGCGCTCGAGGCGGCGGATGAAATCGTGTGCGTTGGCGGCGCGTGCGGCGGCTTCGATCGCGGCATCGCTTGCATCGAGCCGCCCGTAGCGCAGGTTGTCACGAATCGTGCCCGACATCATGATCGCCTCCTGCAGCACGAGGGCGATCTGCCGCCGCAGGGGACCCAGCCGGTACCGGGAGGCGTCCACGCCGTCGATGAGCACACGCCCCGCCGTCGGTTCATAGAACCTCGGGATCAGGCTGACGAGCGTGGTCTTCCCCGACCCCGAAGGACCGACGATGGCCACGAACTCACCGGGTGCGGCTACGAAGCTGATGTCGTGCAGGACCTGCGGACCGTCGTAGCCAAACGACACGCGTTCGAACTGGATCCGCCCCGAGAGCCGGCCCGGTTCAATCCCTCCCCCGTCGTCTATCGCTTCCCGCGCGCGCTCGAGCGTCTCGCGGACGCGCCTGACACCGGCGAGCGCCTGCTGGATCGAGCCGACCGTGTTGGCGAGCCCCGACAGCGGTCCATAGACGAAGCCGAGATAGGCGAGCGCCACGAGGACGGTCCCGATGCTGACCTGTCCACGAAGCACCAGCAACCCGCCCACGAGCACCACCCCCGAGGTCCCGACCACGGTGAGCGTTCCGATAACGGACGAAAAGATCGCTTCGCGCGTGCTGAGCACGACCCGCGCGCGCATCGCCTCGTTGGCGGCCCCCGAGAACCGCTGGCCCTCGTACGGCTCCCGCGCAAAGCTCTTGACCAGCCGGATGGCCGCGAAGCTCTCGTGCAGCCGCGCGGTCATCCGCGACTCCAGCACGCGCGTCCGCTCGGCGCCCGGGCGGATGCGCCGGGCCGACCAGCGGATCCACACGAACATGAAGGGAACCACCGAGAGCGATACGAGTGCGAGCGACACGCTGATCCGGATCAGAATCGCGAACATGACGACAAGCGTGAGGGTGGAAAAGCTGAACGGGAG
>JBBWZJ010000093.1:0-9211 GCA_039648985.1 Acidobacteriota bacterium
CGTCATCGACCGCGTCGTGAACATGAAGCCCTGGCGCATCCGGCTGCCGCGTCGGGGCACCGCCGGCGTGCTCGAACTGCCCGCCGGTACGCTCGACGCGTCGGGGACGACGCTCGGCGATCGCATCGAACTCAGCACCGCCGTCGCGTAACGGAATCCCTGTTGACCAGAGGTTGGCCTGATGAGCACTGCAACTGAAGCACCGCCGGTCCGTCGGGCCGCCGCAGCCCCGGAACCGCCGCCACCGCCGGCGACGCTGGAGGCCACGGGGCTCAATCCCGATACGCTCTCGCAGCTGCTGCTGAAGAGCCTCATCGCCGGAGAGGCGAGCGGCACCGGGCTCGCCGACAAGCTGCGGCTGCCGTACTCGGTCCTCGAGACGCTCGTCGAGCACGCCCGCATCGAAAAGCTGATCGAGGTGCGCGGCGCGACAGGCACCGGCACCGCCGCGTATCGCTACGTGCTCACGGACCTCGGCCGGGATCGCGCGAACCAGTTCCTGGACATCTGCCGATACGTGGGGGCGGCGCCGGTCCCGCTCGCGCAGTACAACGCGTACGTCCGGGCCTGCATGGCGGCGCGGCCGTATCTGGATCGCGAGCGGCTGTCGCTCGGGTTCGACCATCTCGTCGTGAACAAGGGAATGTTCGACCAGCTGGGCCCGGCGGTGAACTCCGGGAAGGCGCTGTTCCTCTACGGCGCACCGGGCAACGGCAAGACCGTCGTCGCGGAAGGTATCGGGCGGGCCCTCGGCGGGGAGATGTTCATCCCGTACGCCGTGGACGTGGACGGCCAGCAGATCACGATGTTCGATCCCGTGAACCACCAGGCGATCACGTCGGCGGCCGAGCACCAGAGCGTCATCACCACGGCTGTTCACGATCGCCGGTGGGAGCGGATCCGCCGTCCCGTCGTCGTCGTCGGCGGCGAGCTCACGCTCGAGATGCTCGATCTGACATTCAACCCGATCTCGAAGTTCTACGAGGCGCCGATCCAGATGAAGGCCAACGGCGGCGTCTTCGTCGTGGACGACTTCGGGCGTCAGCGCATTCCGCCGCGCGACCTGCTGAACCGCTGGATCGTCCCGCTCGAGAGCCGCGTGGACTACCTCACGCTCCACACCGGGCGGAAGTTCGAAGTGCCGTTCAACGTGTTCATCGTGTTCGCCACGAACCTCAAGCCCGAGTCGCTCGCCGACGAAGCGTTCCTGCGCCGCATCCCGTACAAGATCCTCGCGCAGAATCCCACCGTCGACGAGTACTGCCGGATCTTCGAGCTCAACTGCAAACGGCGGAATCTGCCGTTCGACGCAGTGATGGTCGAGTATCTCGAGCGGACCTACTACAAGCCGCGGGGGCTCCAGATGCGCGCGTGCCATCCGCGCGACCTGCTCGATCAGGTCGTCGACATCTGCCGGTATCAGAACCGTGAGCCGGTGATCACGCGCGAGCTGCTCGACGCGGCGTGCGGCAGCTACTTCCTCGAGGAAACCGAGTCGCAGGGAGCTGGCGCGTGAAGCGTGTCGAGCTCACCTTTCCGGCGTCCTTCGGGGCCGCACCGCAGGCGCGCGCCGCGCTCGGCGCGCGTGCCGATCGGCTCGCCGACATCACCGCGCGGGCGAGCGTCATCGTGCTGTTCTCGTTCATGGCGATGCGGCTTGGCGCCGACTTCGTCGCGACCGGCCGAATCACCGGGCTGCTGCTGCTCCTGAGCGAACTGCTCGTCGTCGTGATGACCGTGCGGCGCCGATCGGCGGCAGCGGTCGACCGCAGTGTCCAGGCCAGGCTGCTCACGCTCGCGTCGATGCTCGGTCCGCCGCTCCTCCAGCCCGCGTACGTGACCGCGATCGCGCCGGAGGCGACGACCGTCGCGCTCTCCATCATGGGACTGGCGATCGTCATCGCCGGCAAGATGACGCTCGGGCGCAGCTTCGGTCTGATCCCCGCGAACCGCGGGATCGTCTCGACCGGGCTCTACCGCCTTGTTCGCCACCCGATCTACCTGGGATACCTGCTGACGCACATCGCATTCTTCGCGGCGAACCCGTCGCTCTGGAATGTCGGGATCCTGCTGGCGGCGGACGGTGCGCTGCTCGCGAGAGCGGTATGCGAGGAAAAAACCCTGGCGATCGACGCCCGGTATCAAGCGTACCGGCAGCTGGTGCGATGGAGAGTCTGCCCGGGGCTCTTCTGACCTGCCGGTGTCAGACGTTTCCACGTGCCGGGCGGAGCTAAAGCTCCGCGGCTAGCGCGGCCGATCTGGACCGAGGGTCTGGAGAACGGCGACTGTCGCGCCGAGATGCGACGCGGCGTCGTCGTGGAAGGACGCGACGAGCGGATGTCGATCGAGCGCCGCCTGCACTCTGCCGCGCTGGACTCCCGTCCCGCGGCCGTGAATCAACCGCACTTCCCGCAGACCGGCTGAGTGGGCCGCCTCGACGTACTCCTCGACGACCGAGGTGATGTCGCGCGGGTGGAACGCGTGCAGGTCGAGGGAGTCCTCGATCGGCAGACGAACCGGCGGCTGGTCGGTCACCGCGCCACGCCACTCTCGAGTGGCTGGCGGGGCGTGTGCGGGGGGCTTCTCGTAAGAGGCGGTGACCAGGGTGGTGATGCCGCCGCGCACGGCAAAATCGCCGACGACCGTCATGCGCCGCGGCCGGCAGGCCTCGGCGAGCTCGTCGAGGATGCGGTTCGTGACCGCCTCGTAAAAGATCCCCTGGTTGCGGAACTCGATCATGTAGTACTTGAGGGCGCGCAGTTCCAGGCAGAGCTCGTCGGGGACGTAGGTGATGCGGATCTCACCGAAATCGGGCAGGCCGGTCTTCGGGCAGACGGATGTGAATTCGGGGCATCGAATCGCGATTTCGTAGTCGCGTTCCGGCTTCGGGTTCGGGAACGTCTCCAGCGTGGTGCTCGGCATGTCACAAAATTGTAGCATTTACGGCCTTTTTTTCACGTCCGCGTGCGTACCGTGATTGACACCGTAAAAGACCGCGGGCTAGGATGTGGCTCGATTCCACCAGCCGGCTCGAGTGTTTCCCGTTGCGCGACTGCGAACGAACGGGTGGGGCACGAAGTCGGCCGGCACTCATTTCTCCGCTGCCGCCGCACGCGCGCACGGCCGTTATGCGGGTCTTACAGAGCGCGCCCAAGCAAGGGGAATAGCCGATGGCAGAGGCCCGCAGGATGGGCAAGTCCGAACTCTTTTCGCATTTCGCGGATCGCTTCGAAGTGAAGCGGACGCAGGCGCGGGAGTTCTTCGACGAATTGAACACGCTCGCGGAGAAGGAGCTGAAGCGGTCCGGGGAGTTCGTGCTGCCCGGCATGGTGAAGCTGGTGGTCCAGAAGCGGAAGGCGCGGATGGGACGCAATCCCGCGACCGGAGAGGCCATCAAGATTCCCGCCAAGACTGTCGTCAAGGCGCGGATTGCCAAACAGCTGAAAGACACCGTTCTGCCCAAGAAGTAACGGCTGCACGGTCGCGGCCTCGGCCCCTGGCGCCGCGTCTCGCGTGCTGCCAGAGGGCCGTTGTTTTGTACGGGGGGGGGCGCCGGGGCCGGTCGCGCGCGCGGCGCGTGGTCAGCCGGCGACGAGCATCGGGCGCGCGGTCGTACGCGGGAAGTCGAGCACGAAGGTGGTGCCTTTGCCGACCTCGCTGGCGACCGTGATGGTCCCGCCGAGCTGCTCGACGATCTTCTTCGAGATCGCCAGCCCGAGACCCAGGCCGCGCCGTTTGGTCGTGACGAAGTCCTCGAAGATCTGTGAGACGCGCTCCGCCGGGATTCCGCAGCCGGTGTCGTAGATGCGGACCTGCACCCGGTCGGCCTGCGCCTCGGTGGCGACCACGATCAGCCCGCCCGGCGCTGTGGCCTGGATCGCGTTCAGGATCAGGTTCCGGTAGACGCGCCCGAGCGCGAACACGTCCCCTTCGATGAAGACTGTCTCCGGCGTCAGCTCGGTCCGGAGGGTCAGCCCTGCGGTCTCGGCGTGCGGCTCCATCGCTTCGGCTGCATCCGCCACCGTGCGATTGAGGTCCACGGCGAACCGCTCGAGCGGAATCGGCCGCGCGATGTTTCGCAGGTCGTCGAGCACCCGTTTCACGATGACGAGCTCGCGCTCCACCGTCTTTCTGAAGGTCTCGCGGTACTCGATGTCTTCGTACATCTTCTGAATCAGCTTGCAGCTGTTGCCGATGTTCTGGATGGGATGCGAGAGATCGTGCACGAGGCCGGCCGCGATCCGGCCGAACATCGCCTGCCGTTCCTGCTTCCGAACGTTCTCCTGCAGCTCGACGAGGCGATCAGCCATTGAATTGAAGGCGTCGCCCAGCTGGCGGATCTCGTCCTGGCCTGACGGCGCGACGCGTTCGTCCATATGGCCGTCCGCAATCGCGCGCGCCGCGCGCGTCAGTGCGAAGATCCGCTGGATGAACGAGCGTCCCCAGAGCCACCCGAGCACCACCGTGCCGAGCATCGCCAGGCCGATGGCGGCGAGCAGCTGGCGCTCGAGCCGGTTGGTGACTTCGAACGCGTCGCTCGTCGGTTGTTCGACGAGAACAGTCCATTGGGGACGCCCGACGTCTGCGGCGACGGCCAGCAGTTGTTCATTGCGATCGTTGCGGAACGTGACGGACTCGAACGCGGTACCTGGCTGATGCAGGGTCGCGGCGAGCTTCTGTTCCGCGGGTGCGGCGCCGCTGGCGATGAGCTTCTTGTCGTTGGGATTGCCGTGCGCCAGGAATCTCGCCTGCTCGTCCAGCAGCAGTGCGTATCCCATGTTGCCGACCTTGATCTTGTCCACCGTGCGCCACAGTTCCTCGAGCGAGATCTCGGCGACAATCCATCCGGGCGTGTCGCTGCGCTGCATGAGCGGGACGGCGAGCGTCGTCGTGGGGAGTGCATCCGTGTCGATGTGAGGAGTGGCAACGTAGAAGGTTGTCGTGACGGTCTCGCCCGTCCCGACCGACTCAGGGATTGTGAGCGTCGACACTCCCGGGCGGCTCGTCGCGAGGACACGGCCGGCGACGTCGAAGACCGAGATTTCGCGGAACTCCGGGAAGTCGAGCACGTGATTGCGCAGGATGCGCGCCCGCTGCCAGGGTTGCAGCCCGGTTCCGTTCAGTTCCTCACCAATCGAGGACAGGACCCTGACGTTGTTGTCGAAGTACTGCCCAATCCGCTTCGCAATCTGCCGCGCCACCTCCTGGTTGCCCCGGCTCACCGACTGCTCCGTGCCGCGGCGCAGGGATTCCACCGAGACCAGTCCGTAGACGACGAGCGGCAGAACCGCCGCCGTAGCGATGAGCAAAACGAACCGGGAGGTTATGCCGCGGGTCATCGCGCCGCTTTCTGAGTGGAACTAAGGCGCCACTGCCAGGGGTTGGCGAACAATTCCGGGTCGGCGTGGTCACCCAGGTCGAACCGGGTATCGACCGCCCGGGTCGTTTCGGGCCACGCGAGGAAGGCGGCGGGCACGTCCTCGTAGAATCGCTCGCGCAAATTCGCCACCGCTATCCGCACATCGGGATCGACATAGGACGTCCGCAAGTCGTTCAGCGCCGCGTCTGCGCCGCTGTAGCCTGTTGACTGGTAGCCTCCCTTGCTGTGCCAGAAGCGGTACGTCCAGTCGAACGACTTGCCGCTTGTCAGCTGGAATACGTACGAATCGAAATCGCCGGCGGCCGCGCGCCGGGTCAAGGTCGCCTCGTCGACGCTGGTCAGGACAAGATCCACCCCCACCTGTTCGAGCTGCCGCTGCAGCAGGATGGCGATCCGCTCGAATTGAAAGTCCTTGTTATAGAAGATGCACTGGAGCTGGAAACGGCTTGGCATCCGACCCGGGGTGCTCGGCGGTCGGAGGGGAAACCCCGCAGCCTCGAGCGCCAGCCGCGCGGCGCCGGGATTATACAGATGCTGCTTGGCGACACTGGTGTATGCCCAGTGTGACGGGAAAATCGGATCGTCTGCGATCCTGGCATGTCCCCGCATCGCCTGCCGGACGATTTCTTCGCGGTCGATGGCCTGCACGAGCGCGCGGCGCACCTCGACGCGTTTGAGGATCGGGTGCCGGAGGTTGAAGACCAGGGGGATGTAGAAGGGACGCACGGACGCGACCATCCCAAACTGCGAGGCGCCTTCGAGAAACTCGACCGATTCCGGGTTGACCTCTGGCACCATGTCGACGTACCCACGCATCATGGCCGCAAAGACCGCCCGTTGCGTGTCGTAGAGCGTCACTTCGACCCTATCGAGGCCCGGCGTGCCGCGGTAGTATGCGGCATTTCTTTCAGCTTCGATTGTGGGTGTTCTTTCCGTTTCGACCGTGGGTGTTCGCGGGAGAATCTTGAACGGTCCCGTGCGGACCTTCGGATCGGCCTCGTCCATCACCAGTGCCCCTGCGATGGCTTCGACCAGAAAGGAATCCGGATGATCCAGCCGGAAGACGAGCGTCAATTCGTTAGGCGTCTCGATTGAGGTCAGGCTTCTAAAGCCCTCCGCCCTGTCGGTCCGGACGTTCTTGCGGAGGATCGCGGCGACGGCGGACGCGGTTAGCGGTTTTCCGTCGTGGAACTGCACGCCGGGCCGCAATTGGACTGACAGCGCCCGCCCGTGGTCCAGCCATCGCCATTCAGATGCCAGGCGGGGAACTACGCGGCCGTGCCAATCCAGTACGAGCAACGGCTCCGCCGACAGCTTTTCTGCGAGCACATTCGCCGTCTCTGCGGTCTTCTGCGTTCCGAGACGGAGGGTATGGGCATTGGACGGTGCGGGTGGCAGCCGGTGGCAGCTGCCGAGTGCGAGCAATCCTCCTGTGAGCACTGTCAGGCACAATGCGGCGCGGCCGGGGCGCCGCCGGAGCGGCGGCGCCTGACCACGGTGTCTGCCCTGGATCGATTGACAGGCCATCGCCGGCTGGTCGAACCGTCGTGACGGCTTCACTCACACCAGCTTACCGGCAATTTGGCTCCGTGAGCCACAAACCGGCGGCCCTGCCCAACCGACCACGGGCCGTTAGGTACGCGGTTCCGGGAGTGCTTCCACCATCCACGCGCAACCGCTGTGGGGGAGGGGCTTCTTGTCGGCCTTCTTGACGATCTGGATTTTCATGGTCATGTCCTCTGAATTGCGAAAAGTTGACGATTTCGCCGGCCTCTGCTTACCGCAGGTGCTCCACGGCGACGTCCACGAGCCAGGGGCGCAGGGGAACCTTCTTCGGGTCCGCTTCTTTTCTGTCGTTCTTCATGTCCGCTCTCCTCTTGCCTTCACCACAAATCGCTAGTTGACCGAAGCGCCGGCCATCGATGCGGCCTCGCGCGCGAGTGAGACGACACCGGCCTCGAAGCTGCTCTTGTGGCAGTTCGGCCGGTTCATGTTCCCGAGCTCCGTGTGCGCCGCGACCGAGCAGCCGCCGGCGCAGACCGGGATGAAGGCGCAGTCGTCGCACTCCTTCCAGGCGGCCAGCTGGTCGAACCGAGACGCGGCGCGCTGGCGCCACTCGTCCTGGCGCTGGTCGATGTGCCCCGTCGACTGTGTGGGATCGCCCGTGAAGCCGGGGCACGCGTATATCGCGCCATCGGGGCCGATCGTGTGGGCGTGCTCGCGGTGAATCTCGCAGGGGCCCATGTGCACACCGTCGGTCGTGGCAAACCCGCGCTTCTTCGTCTCGTCGCGCAGGTACGACGTCTTCTCGTCGAGGAAGTTGCAGGTGTCGCAGATGCCCGCGCTGGCCCCGCCGCCCGTGCCGCTTCCCGCCGACGTCATGCAGGTGCCGTTCAACGGCTTGCTCTCCGAGCCGACGAGCGTCAGCGGAATCAATCCCTTGGGCTGCTGCGGCTTCGGCTCGCGGATGATCGGCTTGAAGGCGACCCGCGTGAGCTTGTCGGCGAAGTCCTGCTCCTTGAGAAAGTCGAGCAGGGCCGGATAGCTGTCGACCGAGCTCTCGTCGAAGTTGCCGCCGATCGAGATGCGGCACTTACCGGCCACGGCACGCACGTTCTGGATGATCTTGTCGAACGTGCCCTGGCCGCCGCGGAGCGGACGCATGCGGTTGTGGGTGTGGCGGTCGCCGTCGAGCGTGACCTTGACGGCGTTGAGGCCACACGGCGCAAGCCGGTCGACCACTTGCGGCGTGAGCAGGAGGCCGTTCGTGATGACGTTCAGCTGCATGCGGACACCCCGCGCCTGCGACGCGGCCCAGAGCCGTTCGGAGAGGTAGTAGGCCACAGGCAGGTTGAGGAGCGGTTCGCCCCCGAAGAGCGTCAGCACGAAGCTCGCGGGCTTCAGCGTGTCGAGCTGCCCCTCGGTGAACGCCGCCACCTGGGCGGCGGTCTCCATCGACATCTTGGCGGCCGTCTTGTTGTAGTCGCCGTGGTCACCCTGGAAGCAGTAGTCGCACGCGAAGTTGCACTGCAGCGTGGTCAGGACGGTGACGCGGAGCTGGTCGGCGCTCTTCCGCAGGTCGCGGAACCACTGCTCGATGTGCCGGCGTTCGTCGTCGCGGTTGTCCACGATGAAGCCGTGCTCCGAGAGCGTCGCGAGCGCGGTGCGTTCCACAGGGTTGAGCGCGCCGGGGTCGGCGGTCGCGAGCCGGTCGAGCAGCGCCGCGACGTCACGCGACACGATGAGCTGCGCGTCCGTGAACGTGTTCATCAGGAACACGTCAGCCGTGTCGAGCGGCACGCGGACGTTGAACATCGAGGGCTGCATTCGCGCTCCTTGGAACCGATCAGAAATCTGGAACTGATGTTGTAGGTCAGGCGTCGGGCGTGTCCGGGCCGCCTGTTCCGAACTGTTGAAAGTGCAACGGATATTCCGGTAGGACTGCCGCTGTCCAAAGAGTCGCTTGGCCCGGCGAGGCACAGCGGAGACACCTGTAAATACAGATCTGTTCACCTGACTCTATATGACGCCTGGTGGTGCGCGGAAACGACGCACGAGGCCGAGTAGAACTGACTCGATCGGACAATCCATTGGCCTGTCCGGACAACCAGTTGCCCGCGATTGTCGTTTGGGACCGAGCCTGGGGTCTACGGCGTGACGGCACGACGGCTCCAGGCCCGAACGGACCAGAGGCGGGTACAAGGCGGGCCGTTCGAAGCTGAAGGCGGAGGCTGAAAGCCGGGAGCTGAGAGCCGAAAGCCGGAGATCAGGCCCCGCGCAGTTTCCTGGCGATGTCGCGCAGATCGAGGCGGGCCATCTTGAATTTCAAGG
>JBBWZJ010000153.1:0-26367 GCA_039648985.1 Acidobacteriota bacterium
GGCCTCGACCTCCACCGCGTCCTCGATCGTCACCGGCGGCACCGGCGCGGCCACCAGGCACGGGAACGGCGACGCATCGAATTCCGTGATCGCCCGCGTCGCGCTGCAGCCCCGCCGCACGTGCTCCCAGAACCGCTCGCGGCCGACGCCGTATGGCGAAACCACCCCGATGCCGGTGATCGCCACGCGCGGAAGGCCAGCACTCATCCTTCTATAATAGCGGCCGGCGGCATTCGCCACCCGAAGGCCGCCCCATCCATGGACCACGCACCCATCCGCGCGGCCGACCCGATGGCGGCGCGCCGTTCGACTCGCGCGATGCTCGCGATCGCCTGGGTGGGAGGCGCCGTCTTCGTCGTCTCGCTCGCGTACTTCCTGTATTGCTACCTGGGGCCGTTCGGATGGACTGCAGCCGGCGGGTCCGTGCTGCGCCCCGCAGCGGCCGATGGGCTGCTCTTCTCCGCCTTCGCCTTCCATCACAGCTTTTTCGCCCGCACGCACGCGAAAGCGTGGATCGCAGATCGGATCCCGGCGCCGCTCGAGCGCTCGATCTACACGTGGGTGGCGAGCCTCGCGTTCATCGCCGTCTGCGCACTCTGGCAGCCCGTGCCCGGACTGCTCTATCGATGGCCGGCGGGGTGGCGTCTCGTGGCGCACGGTGTCGAGGGCGCCGGGATCGTGTTGACGGTTTTCGGCGCCCGCGCGCTCGACGTGCTCGACCTCGCCGGAATCCGCGCCGTTCTGCGCGCCCGCACCGGCGCGCCGCCGGCGCATGCGCCGCTTTCGACAACGGGCGTCTTCCGGATCGTGCGCCACCCCTTGTACTTCGGATGGGCGCTGTTCGTGTGGGGTGCCGCCGACATGACGGCGACGCGGGCGGTCTTCGCCGGCGTCAGCTGCGCGTACGTCGCGGTGGCGATCGTGTGGGAAGAACGCGGCCTGGTGGACACCTTCGGCGGTGATTACGAAGAGTACCGGAGGCGCGTGCGCTGGCGCATGATCCCGTTCGTGTACTGACGGAGGGCAGCAGGAGCCGACGCGCGAGCGCGCCGCTGCCTCGGAACGGACGTCAGTCGGCGACCGACGTTTCCGGATCCGCCTCGGGATCCCAGTCGAGCGGCGGAAGCCCCGTTTCGACGAACACGATCGACTGCTGCGACGGAATCTCGAATTTCCGCTGGCAGCGTTTACACGTGAGCACATCGTCCACGCGGATCATGTAGTTGCGAAGCTTCGCGTACATCGCGCGATCCTGCTCGTCGGCGCCGGGGGGCAGCCGATCCTTCTTGGTCCGGACCAGCCATCGAACCTGGTACTCGTCACGGTGGCGGCACTTGGTGCAGGTGAAAGTGGCCGGCTTGGTTTCGGGTTTCTCGACGAAAAAATCCCGTTCGTGAAGAGACATGGGCCCATCATAGCAGCATCGCCGGCGCGAGCGCCGCCGGGCCGCGCTGTTGAGCGGCGGCTTGACGGGGCTGCGTCTCGCCGACCGGGCGTCGCTAGGGTACACTCGACGGGTCATGTTGCCGCGTCCGCTTCCGGCTGCGCTGCTCGGCCTGCTGGCCCTGAGCGCCGCACCTTCCGCGGCCCGCCTTCCAGCGATCGTCGATACGGCCATTCAGCAAATCACCACGGCAGAGCTCCACAAGCACGTGGAAATGCTCGCGAGCGACGAGATGTCGGGCCGCGGCGTCGGCCATGCGGGGAATCGACAGGCGGAAAAGTACATCGCGGGGGCCCTCCATGATGCCCACGTTCCGCCGGCGGCGCCGGATTACCTCCAGCGCGTCGAGGTGTACGAGCCGCGACTCGGCATGAACGCCAGCCTCACGGTCACGGCCGGAGACGCCAGCTTGACAGACGCGCGCGTGGGCGCCGATTTCTACCCGCTCCCGGAGTCCGGCGACAGGCCGGTCGATGCGCGCCTGGTTTTCGCAGGCCATGGCCTGACGGCGCCGGATGCACGCGTGGACGACTACGCGGTGGTGGACGCACGCGGCGCGATCGTGCTGGTGCTCGAGGACGTACCCGACGCGGTGAAGAGGCTGGCCTCACTGTCGAGCGACGAGCGTGCGGCCATGGGGTCCGTCGAGCGCAAATCCGCCGACGCGCGAGCGCACGGGGCCGCCGGGCTCATCATCGTCCGCACCTACATGGGTGATCCGCGCGCCCTCTGGCCGGAGTCGTCGTCGGTCCGATCGGCGTCCTATCGGCTGCTGGGCGCGATGCGTGCCTCCCCCATGCCGGTGGCCGCCATGTCCGAACATGCGGCCGCAGCGGTCCGCCAGGCGCTCGACGCACACAAGATCGTCCACGCGAACCTCGTGCCGGACGTCATCGCCACCCCGGTCGTCATGAACAACGTGCTCGGGATCATCGAGGGGCGGCAGCCCTCCGCCGATACCGTGGTGGTCGGGGCGCACCTGGATCACGACGGCATCGACGAGGCGGGGCGGATCTACAACGGAGCGGACGACAACGCCTCCGGAACTGCCGCCGTGCTCGCCATCGCGGCTGCCTTCGCCCGCGCCGCGGCGCAGGGCCAACGGCCCTCCCGGGCGGTCGTCTTCGCGTTGTGGAACGGGGAGGAGAAAGGCTCGCTCGGTGCCGAGTACTACGCGGCAGCGCCGCTGCCCGCCCGGCACGTCGCCGCGAATCTGAATCTCGACATGATCGGCCGTGAGGAGGAGATCCCCGATCCGTCGGATCCGCGGTACCAGGGATTCGCCCGTACCGCCGCGAGTCAGAACACCAACGTCGTGCATCTGCTCGGCTACACCTATTCGCCCGATCTCGCCGCGATCGTGGAAGGGGCGAACGACACCATCCGGCTGACCATCAAGGAGGACTACGACAGGGACTCGCAGGGCCTGCTGCACCGCTCCGACAACTGGCCGTTCCTCGAGCACGGCATCCCGGCTGTGTTTCTGACAACGGGCCTGCACCCCGATTACCACACGCCTGACGACGATACCGCCCGGATTGATTTCGCGAAGCTCGAGCGGATCACGCAGCTGGCGTGCCGGGCTGCCTGGATGGCAGCCGACGGCGAGGCCCCGCGGCTCAAATTACCCGCGAAGTGAACATGGCTGACGACGCGCAGACGTCCGCGCTTCCATCCGAGCTCCCCGTCGTGCCGCTGCGCGAAGCCGTGGTGCTGCCGATGACGGTGGCGCCCCTCGGGGTGAACCGTCCCGGCTCGATCGAAGCCGTCAACCGCGCGCTGGCGGGCGACCGGATGGTGCTGCTGCTCATGCAGCACGGCCCGGCGGAGGAACCCGCACCCGACGATCTGCACCGGGTCGGCACGGTCGCGATCATCCGGCAGATGGCGAAGGGGCCCGGGGGGATCCGCGTGCTCGTCGAGGGAATCGCCCGCGCGCGGGCGGAATTCCTCCAGGCGGACCGCGGCTTTCTCCGAGCGCTCGTCAAGCCGCTGCCCGAGACGACCGAACGGTCGGTCGACATCGACGCACGGGTGCGCCGCCTTCAGGAGCTCGTGGATCGCGCGCTTTCGCTCGCGACCGGGCTCTCGCCCGACGTCAAGACGCTCGTGATGAGCCTCGATGACCCGCTGCGGATTGCGTATCTGCTCGCCAGCCTGCTCGACATGAAGCCGGAGGACAAGCAGCGCCTGCTCGAGGAGAACAGCCTCTCGGTGAAGCTCGATGCGGTCTCGACGGTGCTGTCGCGCGAGATCGAAGTGCTCGAGCTCAAGGGACAGATCGAGTCGCGGGCCGAGAAGGAAATGACCGACGCGCAGCGCCAGTACGTCCTCCGCCAGCAGCTGAAAGCGATCCAGACCGAGCTCGGCGAGGGGGATGGCGAATCCGCGGAGCTGCGGAAGCGGGTGTCCGAACGGGGGCTCCCCGACGCGGTGGCCGCGATTGCGATGCGCGAGGTCGAGCGCCTCGAACGGATGACGCCCGCGTCCCCCGAGTACCAGATGATACGCATGTACCTGGACTGGATTCTCGACGTGCCGTGGGACCGGACGACCGAGGACCGGCTGGATCCGGTGGAGGCGCGGCGAGTCCTCGACGAAGATCACTACGACCTCGACAAGGTCAAGGAGCGGATCGTCGAGTATCTCGCCGTGCAGAAGCTCCGCAACAGGGGAACGGCTGACACCGCGCCCCCCGCACCGCCGGACGTAGTCCACGCGGTGGCTGCCGGCAGCACCGCCGCGATCGCGCCTGCGTCCGCTTCCGGCTCGCCCGCGGCGGCAAGCGGCGCCGGCGTGAGAATGAAGGGGCCCATCCTGTGCTTCGTGGGCCCTCCCGGCGTCGGCAAGACTTCGCTCGGGCAGTCGATTGCCCGCTCCATGAACCGCAAGTTCGTGCGCATTTCCCTCGGTGGGGTCCGCGACGAAGCGGAAATTCGAGGGCATCGACGGACGTACATCGGGTCGCTCCCGGGCCGGCTCGTGCAGGCGCTCAAGTCCGCAGGGTCATCCAATCCCGTGCTGATGCTCGATGAAATCGACAAGATTTCGGTCGGTGTCCAGGGGGACCCGGCGGCGGCGCTGCTCGAGGTGCTGGACCCGGCGCAGAATCACGCATTCCGGGATCACTACCTCGAGATCCCGATCGATCTCTCGCGCGTGCTCTTCATCGCCACCGCGAATCAGCTCGGCACGATCCATCCGGCGCTCCTCGACCGCATGGAGCTCATTTCGCTCAGCGGGTACACCGAGGAGGACAAGGTCCACATCGCAAGGATGTACCTGATACCGCGGCAGCTCGAAGAGCATGGGTTGCGTCCGGATCAGATCGAGATCACCGATGCGGCAGTGCGCCGGACCATCAACGAGTACACGCGCGAGGCCGGGGTCCGGACGCTCGAGCGGCAGATCGGCACGCTGGCCCGCAAGGTCGCGGCCCGGGTCGCAACGGATGCCGCGCATCGCGCGCGCGTCGATGCGGACCAGGTTGTCGAGTACCTCGGGCCCTCACGGTTCCGATCCGAGATGGCGTTCCGCACGTCGCGTCCCGGCGTGGCCACGGGGGTCGCGTGGACGGAGGCCGGAGGCGATGTGCTCTTCATCGAAGCGGTGCTCCTGCCCGGAGGCGCCGGGCATCTCACCCTGACGGGGCAGCTTGGCAGCGTCATGCAGGAGTCCGCGCGCGCAGCGCTCAGCCACGTGCGTCAGCAGGCCGCGGCGCTCGGCATCGAGCGCGACACGCTCGCCAGGCACGATGTTCACGTGCACGTCCCCGCCGGAGCGATTCCAAAAGATGGCCCCTCGGCCGGCGTGACGATGGCAACGGCGATCGTTTCTGCCGCGCGCAACGAGCCGGTCCGTGCTGACGTCGCCATGACCGGGGAGATCACGCTGTCGGGCCTCGTCCTGCCCGTCGGGGGCATCCGCGAGAAGGCCCTGGCGGCACGGCGCTACGGAATCAAGACGTTCGTGCTGCCCGCGATGAACGAGCCGGATCTCGCGGAGCTGCCGGCCGACGTGCGGAACGACATGACGTTCGTGCCGGCGCGCACGCTCGAGGACGTGCTCAAGGTGGCATTGCCCGGTGTGCCTGTCGCGGACCCGACGGTCGCCTGATCCACCGTGCCGGCGATTGTCTTCTACATCTCGGGGCACGGGTTCGGCCACGCCTCGCGCGAGATCGAGGTCATCAACGCGGTCGGCCGCCGGCTCCCGTCATGGCAAATCGTAGTCCGCAGCGCGGTGCCCCGGTGGCTGTTCGACCGCACGGCACGGACTCCGCTGACGCTCATCGACGAGCCGTGCGACACGGGCGTCATACAAATCGACAGCGTCCGTCTCGACGAGGACGCGACGATCCGGGCCGCCGCGGCGTTCTACGATCGTCTCCCGCAGCTTGTCGACGCGGAGCTCGTGCACCTGCGCCGACACGATGCCCGGCTGGTAATCTCCGACGCCCCGCCGCTCGCGTGCGCCGCGGCAGCCGCACACGGCACTCCGTCAGTCGTCCTGTCGAACTTCACCTGGGATTGGATCTACGAGGCGTATCCGGCGTCCCGCGTGTCAGCGCCCGCGCTGCTGCCCGCCATCCGGAGTGCGTACGAACATGCGTCCGCCGCATGGCGCCTTCCGCTGCACGGCGGCTTCGAGACGTTCGCGACCATCGTTGACGTCCCTTTCGTCGCTCGTCGAGCCACATTCGAGCGCGAGCGGGTCCGGGATCGGCTCGGACTGCCCCGCCACGCGCAACTGGCGCTCGGTTCGTTTGGCGGGTACGGACTTCAGGGCTTCGACCCCGCGCGTCTCGACTGCACGGCCGACTGGCGAATCGTCCTGACGGGCCGTGATGCGCCCGGGCCGCTCCCGGGCTGCGTCCAGTTCATCGACGAAAACGCCGTCTACGATGCCGGGATGCGTTACGAGGATCTGGTCGCCGCTGTCGATGTCGTCGTGACGAAGCCGGGCTACGGCATCATCTCCGAGTGCATCGCGAACCACACGGCGATGCTCTACACCTCGCGCGGCCGCTTCGCCGAGTACGACGTGATGGTCGAAGCGATGCCGCGGTTCCTGCGCTGCGAATACATCGATCAGGAAGCACTGCTCGCCGGGCGCTGGCGCCACGCACTGGATCGTCTCGTTCAGAAGCCGCCCCCGCCAGAACGCCCCGATGTGGACGGCGCACGCGTCATCGCCGGGATGATCGCCGGGCTCCTGGACCAAAGGGCTCGGGTCTGAGACGGGGCTCCGACGTATCATGGCCGCCGTAGTGCACAGACCATGATCACGCGACGCGCGTTTCTTTCCCTCCCGGCGGCTCTTGCCCTTGCGTCGAGCACCGCAGTGCTGCGCGTCCGGCGTGGCGGCCCGCAGGCCACGACATCCCCGGCTCTGCCGCCGTCGATCGCGCGGCTCACGTCAATGCGCCACCTCGCACGGCCAGTCATGCCGGAGGAGCGCCGTGCACGGATCGAGCGCGCCAGGCGCTTGATGACAGAGTCCCACCTGGATGCCCTCGCCCTCTGTGGCGGCACCTCGCTCGTCTACTTCACGAACATCCGGTGGGGCGGCGGAGAGCGGCTCTTCACCTGCATCGTCCCGCGCAAGGGCGAGCCGCTGTTCGTGTGCCCCGCGTTCGAAGAAGAACGCCTGCGCGAGCAGATCGCCCGCGGCCCGTTCGATGCTCGCGTGGTGGACGTCCGCACATGGCAGGAAGATCAGAGCCCGTATGCGCTCGTGGCGCAGGCCCTGAAAGAACGCGGCATAGCCACAGGCCGGCTCGGCGTCGACGAAACGACAAAGTTCGTGTGGGCCGACAGCATCGCGGCGGCGGCGCCGCAGCTGAGGATCGTGAGCGGCACGCCTGTCACGGCCGGCTGCCGGATGATCAAGGACGCGCACGAGCTCGAGCTCATGCGTCTGGCATCCGCGGCGACGCTGGCCGTGTATGCGGCCGTCCACGAGGCGCTCCGTCCAGGCATGTCGCAGACCGACGTCGCGGCGCTGATCGCCTCCGGGTACCGGCAAGTCGGGTTCGACGGCGACGCAAGCGTACAGGTCGGCGAATACACGGCACTACCGCACGGGTCCCTCACACCGCAGACGATCCGCGACGGCAGCATCATCATGATCGACGATGGCTGCACGGTGGAGGGCTACCAGTCGGACATCACGCGCACCTTCGTGCTCGGGAAGCCGACAGAGACGATGGAGCGCGTGTTCGACATCGTGAAGCGTGCCCAAGCCGCGGCGCTCGCGGCCGCACGGCCTGGCGCAGCGCTCGCCAGCATCGACGCCGCGGCGCGGCGCGTCGTGACCGATGCCGGCTACGGCCCTGGATACACGTACTTCAGCCATCGCGTCGGGCACGGGCTGGGCATGGACATGCACGAATGGCCGTACCTGGTGGCGAACAACATGTTCGGGTGGGATCGGGCGCTGACAGCGCGTCCGGGAATGGTATTCAGCAACGAGCCCGGCATCTACATCCGCGGCCAGTTCGGCATCCGCCTCGAGGACGACATGTATGTCACCGAGGAGGGTGCGCAGCTCTTCACGACGCCGTCGGGCTCGCTCACGCGCCCCTTCTGACCGGCGGTCGCTTACTTGACGATCGTGACGAGCGACCAGAACTTCGGGTAATTCACCCGCTCGATGGACTGCGGCTGCAGATCCGCCTGGGCGAGGAACGCCGGCAGATCGAGGTCGGCCTTGAAGCCGATGTGGATCGTGAACGGAGAGATCAGCCGCTCGATCCGCGACAGCAGCGCGTTCGGACTGAGGAAATGATTCAGGATGATGATGCGGCCGCCGGCGCGACAGACGCGGCGCATCTCCTGGGCGACCCGGACGGGGTCGGGCACGACGCTGATCAGGTACGGCGCGTAGACGATGTCGAACGAGCCGTCGGCGAATTTCAGATCCGCGGCGTCCATCTGGAGCAGGCGGACGTTCTGAATGTCCTTGCGGGCGGCGCGCTCGCGCGCGATCTCGAGCATCGATCCGCTGAAGTCGATGCCGGTCACGGAGCAGTTCGCCGGATAGAGCGGGAGGTTGATGCCCGTCCCGACGCCCACTTCGAGGACCCGCTCGTCAGGCTGGATGTCCATACGCTGGATCGCCTGAAGCCGCCCCGGGTGCAGCGTCGGGCCGAACGTAAGGTCGTATACCTTCGCGAGCTTGTCGTACACCCCTTCGACGAAGTCGTTCTCGACGACCGTGACGGACAGCGCCCGCGTCGCGATATCGGACCCCGCCACCAGTTCGTCCGGTGGCTCAGCTTTTCGCTCGAATAAGGGCATAAACCCGTGTCTCCGTTGAATTTGCAAGTCGGGTGCCGCGAGCGGACCCCACCCCGTGAGCCCTGCGACTATACCCCGGATGTATGGATGGGGCAACCAGCCGGCAGTGGCGGGCGAACCACGGAACTGTCATAGGCCCGCGGCCTCGATCACGCCCAGAACCGCTTTGATCGCGCCGGAGGTGGTCGAAATTTGAAGCCCCTGCACCATCGATCGAATCTCGCCCGTGACCTCGCGTGCAATTGCGAGTCCCTCGGCCGCTGCGGCGCCGCGCGCCTCGGCCTCACGCATCCGGGCGACCACCGACTCAGGAACCCGGACGCCTGGCAGCTCGTTCGCCATGAATTCCGTGTGGCGCAGGCTGTCGAGCGGCGCCACTCCGGCAATCACCGGAATCCGGAAGCCTTCGATCCGCGCCAGGAAACGCGCCAGCTCACCCGCGTCGAAGACCGGCTGAGTTATGACGAACTCCGCGCCTGCCTCAACTTTGTACGCGAGCCGCCTGAGCTCTTCGTCGGGATCGAGCGCGCCCGGGTTCGCGGCAACTCCGATGTGGAACGCCGTCGGGACGCCAATGCTCTGGCCGCCGATGTCGAAGCCGCGGTTCAAGCGCGTGACCACGTTCGTCAGCCCAATCGAGTCCACGTCGAACACACCTGTCGCATCGGGATAGTCGCCGACCTGCGGGGGATCGCCGGTAATGACCAGCAGGTTCCTGATCCCCATCGAATGCGCGCCGAGGAGATCCGACTGCATGCCGAGCAGGTTCCTATCGCGGCAGGCGTAATGGAGAATCGTCTCGAGGCCGGCCTGCTGCTCGACGAGCACGGCCGCCGAGAGTGCGCTCATGCGGGCGCCGGCGCGCGGTCCGTCGGGAATATTGACGAGATGCACGCCGTGGATACGCAGCTGGCGTGCCTGATCAACGAGCGCCTCGGCCCTGAATCCACGCGGTGGCACGAGCTCCACAGTGATGACGAACTCGCCGCGCGCGAGCGCATTCGCCATCCGGGATTTCTCGGGGCGTGCGACCGGCTCGACGATCGGCGCGATAGCGACCCGCGGTTCCCCCGTCCGGATGAACCGCGGGCTCCGCTGCTCGCCCGGCGCGAGCACGCGCACGGCCATCTTGATATGCCGGATGTGTTCGGGCGTCGTCCCGCAGCAACCTCCGACCAGGTGCACCCCGCTGTCGATGAACCGCCGCGCATACGAGGCCATGTACTCCGGCGAACACAGATAAATGTGCCGGCCTTCCACTTCGCGCGGCTGACCGGCGTTGGGCTGCGCCGAGAGCTTCACTGTCGCGACCTGCGACATCCGCTCGATGGTCTCGAGCATCGCCGCCGGCCCGACGCTGCAGTTCAACCCGACCACCTGGGCGCCGAGCCGCTCGAGCTCCGGTACGAAGGCCTCGGGAGCCGCGCCGTCGAGACTGTTGCCGTTCTCTTCGGTCGTGACCTGCGCGACGATTGGCAGGGCGCAGAGGCTCCGGACGGCGCGAATTGCCGCCCCGATCTCGTTCACGTCCCGGAACGTCTCCAGCACGAACAGATCAACGCCGCCTTCGAGGAGCCCGCGCGCCTGCTCGCGGAAGAACTCTTCCGCCTCGTCGACCCCCGTCCGGCCCCACGGCTCGATCCGGATGCCGAGCGGGCCGATCGCGCCGGCGACGTAGACCTGATCCCGTGCGGCGTGTTTTGCAATCTTCGCACCCTGCACGTTGATCGCGTGCACCTTGTCGGAGAGCCCAAAGGCCCCGAGCTTGATGCGGTTGGCGCCGAACGTGTTCGTCTCGATCACGTCGGCGCCGGCGCGGACATACGCGTGGTGCACGTCGGCGACGAGATCCGCCTGCGTCAGATTCAGTTCGTCGAACGAGCGGTTCAGGAACACGCCTTTCGCGTACAGCATCGTTCCCATCGCCCCGTCGCAGACGAGGACGCGGGTATCGAGTGCGTCGAGGAACGGCGTTTTGGGCATCGTCAGAACACTACATCGTACTTCAACGTCCGCACGTCAACGATCAGGTGCGAGCGCGAGACGAGGTCCAGGCAGACAGACCGGACACCAGCGCCGTCCTGCTCGGCGAATCGATGGTGATGCCCGAACAGGTGCAGCCGCGGCTGCATCGCGCCGAGCACCTCGTTGATCGGCGTCTTGCCGGCATCGTTCCCGGGCCGTCCGCCCGCGGGCGTGAGGCGAAAAGGCCTCGGCGCCTCGTGTGTCAGGAGGACGTCCACACCCACCATCGCCTTACACGCCTCCACCTCCGCCCGCACGAAGTGGCGTCGTCTGTCGGCGAGCTCCGTCGCCTTCGGCGTGCCTTTCTTCGGATGCGGCAGATCCCCTGGCGCGAGCTCATACATCGTCGGCGCAAAGGTGCCCCCGAGCCCGGCGACAGTCAGGGGCCCAATCGTCAACGCAGATCCATTCGGGATGTAGTGGAGACCCCGGGGAAGATCGCCCGACTCGATCCGATCGAAGTTCTCGTTGTTGCCTTTGATCCAGTAGAGCGGCGCCGGAACGGCTTCGTACTGGCCGGAGGCGTCGGCCAGGTCCCCCACGCAGAGCCAGAAAGGGACGTCGGGGCGGCGCTCCATGATGCGGCGGACGCTCGCGAAATCACCATGGATGTCGCCGAGCGCTCCGAACACGGGGGTTATTTTGCGGTGGTGGCCGCCGGGACCAGCAGATCCTTCTTGTCCCAGATGAAGTCCTTGTTGCTGTAGACGGCGAGCTCGTAATCCTTGCCCATGAAGATGGCGGATACCGGACAGGCTTCCTCGCAATACCCGCAGAAGATGCAGCGCGTCTTGTGGATCTGGTAGACCTTCGCGTACCGGGGGCCTGCCTGGACCGATCCGTCGTTCTCCGCCGCTTCGAGATAGATCGCGTCGGCCGGGCACGCGACGGCGCAGAGGCCACACGCCACGCACTTCTCGAGGCCGTTCTCGTCGCGCATCAGGACCTGTTTCCCGCGATATTTCGGGAACACCGGCACTTTCTGGTCGGGATAGTTGACCGTGATGGGCTTGCGGAAGATGTGCTTGAAGGTGGTCGCAAAGCCGACGAGAAACGGACGGATCATCGGCCAATCATATCAAGGCGCCCGGGGAAAGGAAAAGGGACGGGCTATAATTCTCCCACTGGCCATGCCGCAGGCAACCAAGGCGCTCACCGGCGAGCAGTTCCTGCTCACGACCCTGGTCGTCAAGGTCGCCATCGTCGCCGTCCTCTCGACGATGCTCGTGCGGTTCCCGTGGTTCCGCCGCATTCTCCTGACTGAGAAGCGGGACTGGCCGGAGCGGCTGATCTTCGCGGCGAGCCTGGGGCTGCCGCTCACCGCCGGCGTCGTGGCGCGCCTCCTCATCAACTACGACGCGGCCGACCTGACGCTCGCGGGAGCCTTCCTCGCCGGCCTTCTCGCGGGGCCGTACGCGGGAGCGATCGTGGGCACGATCGTCGGCATCCCGCCGCTCATCGCTGGCGAGTGGATCGCGCTGCCGTTCGCCGTCGGCTGCGGATTTGCCGGCGGGGGCCTCCGGGAGCTGTGCCCCAAGGAAGCCATCTGGCACTTCTCGCCGCTGTTCTTCACCGATCTTCACCGGAAAGTGTGGCGGCTGGTCCGCACCTTCCAGATCGACTGGGTCGTCATTCTCGTGGCCGCCCCGATCGGACTCGAGATCATCCGGCAGCTGCTCGGCCACCACTTCGGCGAGCGGCGGCTCTTCTATCTGTACGCCCCGAACCCGTGGCTGGCCGCCCTTGTCGTGCTGGCCACGGTGCTTTGCGTCGCCATCCCGATCAAGATCTGGAACAGCGCCCGGATCGAGCACCGGCTGCAGGAGCAGGAGAAACTGCTGATGGCGGCCCGGGTCGAAGCGCTGGCGAGCCAGATCAACCCGCATTTCCTGTTCAACACGCTGACGTCCATTTCGTCGCTCATCCGCTCGAAGCCGGAGACGGCGCGGACGCTCATCGTGAAGCTGTCGGGGCTGCTGCGGCGCCTGCTCCGCAGCCAGGACCACTTCGTCACGCTCCGGGAGGAGCTCGAGGCGATTGACGAATATCTCGACATCGAGTGCATCCGCTTCGGGCCGCAGCTCCGCATCGAGAAGTGCATCCAGGCCGACACGCTGGACGTGATCGTTCCGAGCATGCTGCTGCAGCCGCTCGTCGAGAACTCGATCAAGCACGGGCTCGCGACGAAGATCGGCGAAGGGCGGATCACGATCCGAAGCACCCGCCAGGGCGGACACGCGATCATCGACGTCATCGACAACGGCGTGGGCGTGGCTCCGGACCAGCGGGACCGCGCGTCCGGCGGCGGCATCGGGCTGCGGAACGTCAACGAGCGGCTGCGCGTGATCTACGGCGCCAACTACCAGTTGCAACTCGACAGCGTTCCTGGCGAAGGTACGTGCGCACGCATTGTCATTCCCGAGCTCGTGGCGCCGGCCAGGGTCAGCGCCTGAGCCGATGGACTCGACCGGAACTCTTCGGACGCTTGTCGTCGACGACGAGCAACTGGCGCGCGACGAGCTGTGCTTCCTCCTGGGCCAGATCGACGCGATCGAGCTGGTCGGGCAGGCGGGCAACGGCATCGAAGCGCTCCGCGCGATCGAGGAGCAGGGCCCCGATCTCGTGCTGCTGGACGTGCAGATGCCCGGACTGACCGGCTTCGAAGTGGCGAGGCGGCTGGTTCGGGCCGAGGTCGACACGCAGGTTGTCTTCGTCACGGCATACGACCAGCACGCCATCGAGGCGTTCGAAGTGAATGCCGTGGACTACCTGCTGAAGCCGGTGGAGGCCGGTCGACTCGGCATCGCGGTCGAGCGGGTCCGGCGCCGGATTCAGGCGGCCGCCCGCGGCGCGTCGGGCCAGAGGGCGGAGGATCTCGAGCGCGTCCTCCAGCGCCTCGCCGACCGCGAAGGCCGCCGCGAACAGCTCGCCGTCAAGGTGGGCGACCGCTTCCTGCTCGTCCAGGCGGACGAGGTCGTCCACGTCTCGGTCGAGGACGATGTCATCACGGTTGTAACGAACAGCTTGTCTGGAACGTCCAACTATCGGACACTGGATGAATTGCAGGCCCGTCTCGACCCTGCGGTATTCTGGCGGGTGCACCGGTCGCACCTTGTGAATATCAACAAAATCAAGGAGATCGTGCCCTGGTTCAGCCGCAACTACATTCTGAAGATGCGGGACGGCAAGGGCACCGAAATCCCGGTGAGCCGTTCGCAGACGAAGCGGCTTCGTGAGTATTTAAGGTTATGAGCGACACCTACGATCCGTATGCGCCGCCCCCGGCGCCGGCCACTGCCGCCGCATACCCGGTTCCTGAACCCATGCCGGGCACGGACCCGCTGAGCGCGCCCGAACCGCTGGTGTCTGCCGAACCTGTGCCGGCCCTGGCCGGGGGGCTGTCTGCTCCGCCGGAGGCCCGCCTCGCCATCGACGGCGGCACGCTGCGGATGGAGCGGGTCGCCGAAGAGATCATTGCGTGGCTGAAGACGCTCGCCTCGGCGGCCGTGTACGCGACCCTCATCGTGACATTCGGGTTTCAGGTCGCCCGGGTCGAAGGGCACAGCATGGCGCCCACGCTCGGCGACCAGGATCGGCTGATCGTGAACAAGCTCGCCTATCGCCTGCACGAACCGCAGGTCGGCGACATCGTGATGCTGTACTACCCGCTCGTGCCGGAAAAGTCATTCGTCAAGCGCGTCATCGCCCAGGAAGGCGATCAGGTCCGCATCGTGGACGGCAAGGTGTACCGCAACGACGTCCTCATGGACGATTCGTTCGTCCCGCCCGATTATCGAAGCCACGACGACTGGGGGCCGCAGGTCATCCCCGAAGGGTATTACTTCGTGATGGGCGACCACCGCAACAACAGCTCCGACAGCCGCCACTGGGGGTTCGTGCCCAAGAAGTACATCATCGGACGGGTGCAGCTGCGCTGGTGGCCGGTGCAGACGGCGAGGGTGTTCTAGGCCCCTAAAGCGTAAGGCCCGACCCTGCAATCCCGTTACGCCGCGGTTTACCGCGTCCTGCTTCGCGTTCTCCTGCTGAACCTGGCGGTTGCGATCGCAAAGCTCGTGCTCGGTTACGCAACAGGGGCCGTCAGCGTCATCTCGGACGGCTTCCACTCGCTCACCGACGCGGCGTCCAACGTGATGGGCATGGTCGGCCTCCGCGCGTCGCGGAAGCCTCCCGACGAGGACCATCCGTACGGTCACCGCAAGTACGAGACGCTCGCGGCAGCTGGCATTTTCGTCTTCCTGATCTTCGTCGTCATCGAAGTCACCCGCGCGGCCTTCAACCGCCTCTATGGCGGCGCTTCTCCCACCGTCAGCATCCTCAGTTTCGGTGTGATGCTCGTCACGCTCGCGATCAACCTCATAGTCGTCCGGTACGAGGGGAGCGAAGCCCGCCGCCTGAGCAGCGAGCTGCTGCTCGCCGACGCGCTCGCGACACGCAGCGACGTGCTCACGTCGTGCGCCGTCATCGTCACGCTGGTGGCGGTCCGGCTGGGCTACCCCGTACTCGATGCGGCGGGCGGGCTCGTCATCGCGTTCTTCATTGCGCGGACGGGATGGGAAATCGGACGCAACACGTCACGCGTGCTCTCCGACCGCGTGGTGCTGGACGAGGAGGACATCCGGCGCGTCGTGATGACGGAGCCGGCGGTGATGGGCTGCCATCACATCCGGTCGCGCGGCTCGCTCGACCACACGTTTCTCGATCTTCACGTGTGGTTCCGGCCTGACATGCCCCTGCACGAGGCGCATCGTCTGTCGCACGTGGTGAAGGACAAGCTGATGGCGAAGTACCCGCAGATCGCGGACGCGATCATCCACATCGAACCGCCGCCGCCGGCGCCCCAGCCCTGAAACGGCCAGGCTGAACGCGGTCACGGCCGCTCGCGCGCCTCAGTCTCCGTACAGCGCCTCGATCTGCTGACGCCACCGCTCCTCGACCACCCGGCGCTTCACCTTCAGCGTCGGCGTCAACTCGCCGGACTCGATCGTGAACTCCGAGGGCAGCAGGGCGATCCGCTTGATGCGTTCGAATGGCGAGAGCTCGCGATTGAGCGCATCCACGACTTCCTGATAGAGCGCGAGGACGTCAGGCCGGGTCACCAGTTCGTCGCGCGGCGCGGGCGGACGGCCAAGCGCCTTCAGCCGCCGCTCGAGGGCCGCGAACTCCGGGACGATGAGCGCCGCGATGTACCGGCGGCCATCTCCGAGCACCACGGCCTCGGCAATGATCGGGCTGCCGGTGAGGACTTGCTCGATGGGCTGCGGGGCGACGTTCTTCCCGCCCGACGTGACGAGCAGGTCCTTCTTGCGGTCGGTGATTCTCAGGTACCCCGCGCTGTCGATCGCCCCGATGTCGCCGGTTGCCAGCCATCCGTCCTTCAACACCTCCGCCGATGCCTCCGGCTTGTTGTAGTACCCGCGCATGATGTTCGGACCGCGCGCGAGGATTTCGCCGTCGGGGGCGATCCGCACTTCGACGTTTGGCAGGGGCCGCCCCACGGTTCCGGCCCGCGGCGCGTCCGGAGGATTCGCCGTCAGGATCGGCGCGGCCTCGGTCAACCCGTAACCTTCCACGATCGGGAGGCCAATTCCATGAAAGAACTCCAGCACGGCGGTCGCGAGCGGCGCGCTGCCGGATACCAGGAACCGCAGCCGGCCACCCAGCCGGCTCCGGATCGCCGAGAACACGAGCCGGTCCGCGAGGGCCGCCTTCGCGGACGCGATCATCCCGGGCGTGCGGCCGGCGAGGATTGAGTGCGCCCTTGCCACGCCGGCTCTGACCGCCCACCTGAAGATGGCTCCTTTCGCGCCCGGCGCCCCCTCCCCCGTCGAGACGATGCGCATCTGCAGCTTTTCGTACACGCGCGGCACGCCGGCGATCACCGTCGGACGGACGGCCCCGATATCGCGCGCGATTGACCCCATCGATTCCGCAAAGACAATCTGCACGCCCGTGAACAGATCGATGAACAAGTTCATCCGCTCGAATGCGTGGCTGAGCGGCAGGAACGAAAGGACCACGTCGTCCTGCGACAGCGGGAGCACAACCGAGCCGCCTTCGATATTGGCCGTGAGGTTCCCATGGGTGAGCATCACGCCCTTGGGCTCCCCGGTGGTCCCTGAGGTGTAGATGATTGTCGCGAGATCGGAAGGTTTGACCTTCCGCGCCGTCTCGCGGAACTCGCGGCCCGCGCCCCACTCGGCCATCATCCGCGCGTGTCCCCGCGCTTCGGTGTCGCGCAGGGTCAGGACGGAGGCGGCTGGATCGGCTGACGCATCGATCACCACGACCGCTTCCAGCGCCGGGAGCAGATGCCGCACTTCCTGCAGCTTGGCCAGCTGCTCGGACGTGGACACGACCGCGATGCGGGCGCCGGAGTCCTGCAGGATGTAGCGCACCTGAGAGGCGAGCAGGGTCGGATAGATCGGCACCGTGATTGCGCCGGCTGCCAGGATCGCCAGGTCGCAGAGGATCCATTCGGGCCGGCTCTCGGCCAGGATTGCCACGCGATCGCCCGCAGACATACCGAGCGCGGCGAGTCCAAGCGCGATATCGCGGATGCGTTCGAAGGCCGCCTTGCTCGAGATCCCCTCGATGGCGGTGTCGTGGCACTGACCGATGGCGATGGGCTTCGCGAATCGGCCCAGCATGTGGAACGGGAGATCGGCAACGGTGCGGAGCGCCGCAGGGGTGATGTCGAGCTCTTCGCCAGCGGGCAACATTCGCCGGAGCGTAACACGGGTTCCTGCCGGCCGGCGGACACGCGGGGTTCGCCCGCGTCCATGTACAATCCAAGCTTGTGAGGCAGGGGCACAACGCTGGCGCATTCGCGCGAAAATCGCTGCAGGACCTCAGCCGGCCCGAGTCGACCGAGTCCGTCTCCGAGCTCACGACGAACCGCCTCTCGGTCTATCTGCGCTGCCTGAATGCGCTCGATGCGGCGGGCGTGCGGACGGTCTCGTCGCAGGCGCTCGCGGAGCAGTTCCAGCTGAACGCCGCGCAGATCAGGAAGGACCTCGCATATTTCGGCGAGTTCGGCGTGCGCGGCGTCGGGTACTACGTCAAGGAACTGCGCCGCCACCTGCGGCAGATCCTCGGCCTGGATCGCCGCGTCGCAATCGCCATCATCGGTGCGGGCAACCTGGGGCTCGCGCTCGCGGATTACCCGGGCTTCCGCGAAGACGGATTCTCGATTGCCGCGCTGTTCGACACCCGCCACGACAAGATCGGTCACCGTTCGCGCGCCGGCGTCCCGATCCACGACATCCGTGAATTCCGCCGCATCGTCCGGCGCGAGCGGATCCGGATTGCGGCCATCGCCGTGCCTGCGGAGTCGGCGCAGTCGGTCGTCAACACCGTCGTGGATGCGGGAGTCAAAGCCGTGCTGAACTTCTCCCCCGGCACGCTGAAGGTGCCCGCTGGAGTGAAGCTGAAAAGCGTCGACCTCACGGTCTCGCTCGAGAGCCTCTCGTTCTTTCTGGCCCAGGGGGGCGAGGATGAGTGAGAAGAAGGTTCGGGGTTCCGGGTTCGGGGTTCCGGGTTCTCGGTTCGGGGTTCCGGGTTCTCAGAAGCCGCAGCTGTCGCATGTGGACGAACGTGGTGCGGTGCGGATGGTGGACGTGAGCGACAAGCCGATCACCACGCGCGAGGCGGTTGCGCGCGGACGCATCACGATGTCGCGCGAGGCGATTCGACAGGTGCGGTCCGGTGCGGTCAAGAAGGGGGATCCGCTCCAGACGGCGCGGCTGGCCGGGATCATGGCGGCCAAGCGGACGTCGGACGTGATTCCGCTCTGCCATCCCCTGGCGCTGTCGCACGTCGATGTCGAGCTCCTGCCGCGCAAGGACGGCTACGAGATCGTCGCGCGCGTGCGCACCGCGGGACAGACCGGAGTCGAGATGGAAGCGCTGCATGCCGTCGCCGTCGCGGCGCTGACGATCTACGACATGGTCAAGGCCGTGGACAAGGCGATGGTCATCGGCCCGATCGCGCTGGTCGAAAAGCGCGGCGGCCGCAGCGATTACCGCGCGTGAGCGCCCCGCTCACGGTTCTCGTCGGGATCTACAGCCCGTTTGCCGCGTGGAACATTCCAGCGGCACACGTCGAGCGCCTCCGGCGCGAGTTCCCCCACCATACGGTCCTCCACGCCGAGACGGCCGCGCAGTCGCTCGCCTTGATGCCGCGCGCGGACGTCGCGTTCATGGCGGAGCTCGACGCAGCACACCTCGCGGCCGCGGCACGGCTGAAATGGGTGCACAGTCCGGCGGCGGGCGTCGGAGGCATGCTGTTCCCTGCCATGGTGCAATCGCCCGTCCTGATGACCAACTCGCGAGGCATCAGCGCCGGGACGATCGCCGAGCACGTCATTGCCGTCACGCTCGTGCTGTTCCGCAAGCTTCCGCTTGCCTTTCGAAGCCAGGCGGCGCGGGAATGGGCGCAGAACGCCGTCCTCGCGGAGCCGCCGATTCGTACGATTGCGGGTGCCCACGCACTGGTCATCGGACTCGGCTCCATCGGCACCGCCTCGGCGCGCCTCCTCGCTGCCTTCGGCGCACGGGTGACAGGCATTCGCCGGCGGCCCGGCCATCACGCGGCGCCCGGCGCCTCGACCACGCAGCCGACGCCGGATACTGGCGTGCAGCACGTCGCCGGGCCCGAAGCGCTCCTGACGCTCCTGCCTGAGGCTGACATCGTCGTCATTGCCGCCCCCGAGACCCGCGAGACGCGGGGCCTCATCGGCCAGAAGGAGCTCGCGTGCATGCGCCGCGACGCGGTGCTCGTGAACGTGAGCCGCGGCAAGCTCGTGGACGAAGCGGCGCTCGCCGACGCGCTCGCCGCGCCTGAGGCCACACGCACAATCGGCGGCGCTGCGCTCGACGTGTTCGAACGCGAGCCCCTGCCTGCGTCGAGTCCGTTATGGTCCCTGCCGAATGTCGTGATCACGCCGCACATGGCGGGGTTCCGCCCTGACCACTGGGACGCCGTCACCGACCTGTTTGCCGATAACCTCCGACGATTCGAAACCGGCGCGCAACTTCGGAACGTGGTGGACAAGGGGGAGGGGTACTGACTCGGAGGTTCGGGGTTCCGGGTTCGGGGTTCCGGGTTCAGGTTCGGGGTTCGGGATTCGGCGTTCGGGGATCGGCGTTCGGGGATCGGGGATCGGGGATTTTGGACTGGGAACTGGGAACTGGGAACTGGGAACGAAGCTGGAAGCGGGAAGCGGGAAGCGTGAAGCTGAAGCGAAGCCGGAAGCGAGAAGCCGGAAGCCGGAAGCCGGAAGCCGGAAGCTGTTTTGTGGCAGTATCAGGCCTTATGGCTCACCCTGTAAAAGTCGTCGATACCGTCGTCGCCCCCGCCTTCAAGCCGTTCGTGCCCGCGTCCGAGTCGCCAGCCGAGTTCACGGTTAGGGCGGTGCTGCTCGGTGTCGTCTTTGGACTGATCTTCGGCGCGTCGACGGTGTACCTCGGGTTGCGAGCCGGGTTGACGGTCAGCGCGTCGATCCCGATCGCGGTTCTCGCGATTTCGGTCCTCAAGCGCCTCGGCGGATCGACGATCCTCGAGAACAACATCGTCCAGACGATCGGTTCGGCGGGTGAGTCGCTGGCGGCCGGCGTGGTCTTCACGATCCCGGCGCTCATCTTCCTGGTGCCTCACGGACCGGCGTACTTCAACTACACACAGATCACGCTGCTGGCCATCGCGGGCGGGATCCTCGGCGTGCTCATGATGGTACCGCTGCGGCACGCGCTCATCGTGAAGGAGCACGGCGCACTGCCTTACCCGGAAGGGACCGCGTGCGCCGACGTGCTGATGGCTGGCGAACGCGGCGGCGCGCTCGCGCAAACCGTATTCATGGGACTGGCAACCGGAGCCGTCTGGAAGTCGCTGTCGTGGATTTTTCGGGTTGTCCCGACGGCCATCGGTTACAGCGTCGCGCGTACCGGCTTCTTCCCGAACGCCACGCTGAACCTCGACCTGTCGCCGGAGTACATGGGCGTCGGGTACGTGATCGGGCCGCGGATCGCTGGGGTGATGTTTGCCGGCGGCGTCCTGTCCTGGCTGGTGCTGCTGCCGCTCCTGAGCATCCTTGGCAACTACATAACGGTGCCGTTCCCGCCGGTACCCCCGAGCGGCCTTCGGATTAACCAGATGGCCGCGCAGCAGTTGTGGGGCGCGTACATCAAGTATATCGGCGCCGGCGCCGTGCTTGCCGCAGGTCTCATCACGCTCGCGCGGACGATCCCGACCATCATCGCGTCCTTCCGGGAGAGCATCAAGGATTTCGGGGTGGCCGCGGGTCCCGCCGGACGGTTGCGAACCGAGCGGGACATGCCGATCGTGGTCGTTCTCGTCGGCTCACTGCTCCTCGCCATCTTCCTCGCGGTGACGCCCGGCATGCCGATGCAGTGGAACTTCGTGGCCGCCATCCTCATCATCGTCTTCGGCTTCTTCTTCGTGACCGTCTCATCGCGGATCACGGGGCTCATCGGGAATTCCTCGAACCCGATTTCCGGGATGACCATCGCCACGCTGATCATGACGTGCTCCATCTTCGTCGCGGTCGGCTGGCTCGGAGACCCCTATGCTCCGATCGCGCTCGGCGTCGGCGCGGTCGTCTGCATCGCGGCGTCCATCGCGGGAGCGACGTCGCAGGATCTCAAAACAGGTTTTCTCGTGGGTGCGACGCCAGTCCGGCAGCAGGTCGGGCTCATCATCGGCGTCCTGACCGCCTCGTTCGTCATAGGCATGACGACGTTGTATCTACACAGGATCATGGTGATTGGTTCGGCGTCACTGCCGGCGCCACAGGCCACGCTGATGGCGACGATCATTCGCGGAGTTCTCAGCCAGAATCTTCCGTGGGGGCTCGTGCTCGTCGGCGTATTCATCTCGGTCACGCTCGAGCTCTGCGGCATCCGTTCGCTGTCCTTTGCCGTCGGTTCCTATCTGCCGATCGCCACGACGGCCCCGATCTTCGTCGGAGGGCTCGTCCGCTGGTTCGTCGAGCGGAAGACCGGCGTCGCGCAGGAGTCCGAGATCAGCTCGGGCACGCTCTTCAGCTCCGGGCTCATCGCAGGCGGAACGCTCGCTGGGATTCTGTACGCGGTGCTCTTCGGGTCGTTCATCATCAAGGCCGCAGACGATCCGGAGACCCCAGGACTGATTCCTTTCCTGCACCAAGGTTGGGTGGGGACCCTTGCCGGTGGACTGCTGTTCCTCGCGCTCGCGATCGTGCTGTCGCGAGCGGCCCGGAAGACCATTGCGTAAGACCATTGCTGCCCTGGCCGCGCTTCTCGTCTGCGTGGCGGCGCCGCAGGCGCAGGTGCCCGATCGCATAGCGACAACCGCGGACGCGCTCGTCGCGAACGCGCTGTTCTTTCACGGCAAGCGGATCGTCGTCCGCCACCCGGTGCGCCAGACGGATCGCCTGGCGCAACTCGATGCGACGAGCAAGCCCGTCTACATCTTCTGGCGGGAGCGCCCCTCGGGGTCCGAGGGAGAGATCCGGGGAGAGTTCTGGGATCTCGGCCGCATGCAGGAAGGCGACGACAGGTTCGCATCGCTCGATTTCCGTGCGGTCGTGGAGGAAGCGAACAAGGGACGGTGGCCAGCGCGCGACCAGGTGTTCGTGATCCTGAATGCGACATTCGTCCCGGGTCCGCCGCCGACGACCCCGACAGTCCGATCGATTGTCCTGACGCCGGAGCAGTTCGACAACCGGACTGTGACCCTCACGGGCCGGTTCAAGGGTCGCAATCTGTTTGGCGACCTGCCTCAGGGAGTTGCCAAGAGCAAGTGGGACTTCGTGCTCCAGTCGGCCGATGCCGCCATCTGGGTCACGGGTCTCCGTCCGAAGGGCAAGGATTTCGATCTGGATCCGGGCGCCCGCGTTGACACAGGGCGCTGGGTGGAGGTCACCGGCACGGTCCACCGCGACGTCGCCGCACTGTGGATTGCCGGTGAGTCGATCCGGGCGGCCACCGCGCCGAAGGATCTCCCGGTGGAAGCTGCCCAACGGCCGATCGTCGTCGAGGCTCCCCCGTCCGTCATCTTCAGCGCGCCGCTGGCCGACGAAACCGACTTTCCCGTGACCGGCCGCGTCCGCATCCAGTTCTCGCGCGACATGAACGGGACGACGTTCCAGAACCACATCCGCATCCACTACACGGGACCGAACGCGCCCCCGACGCCTCCTCCGGGCTCCAGCGCAACCTACGACGAGGGCACGCGCTCGCTCGAAATCAAGTTCAAGGAGCCGCTCCCGCGGTTCCAGCCGATCACGATCGAGCTGCAGGAAGGGATCGCCGCCATCGACGGCCAGCTGCTGAAGCCCTGGACGCTGCGGTTCACGACGGGGGGGTAGATCGGGTCCGGGACTCGGGATCCGGGATCCGGCATGCGGGGGGTTGGTTCAGACTTCAGCGCTCACACTTCAGCAGTTCGGCGTCCCCATCTTCTTCTGATTGCCGAGACGAGCCACGCGGCGAACGCCGCGATGACGACGACGCAGATGGTGACTACGACGGCCGCGGCGATCGGGTGATTGAGCGCGAGCATCCCGAGACCGACAACGAACACATCTTCGCTGAGGCTCAGGATCCAGTTGGAAAACGGCTCGGGGCTGGCGTTGGCGGCCGCTCGCGTGCCCGCCTTGGTGAAGTGGCTGCCGGCCGCGAGGGTCCCGCCCAGAAGTGCGGCGAGACCCTGCATCACCGGACTCGCGTGCCCGAGGGTTGCCACGGCGATGAAGGCGCCGCCCAGCGGGCGAATGGCTGTGTGCACGGCATCCCAGACCGAGTCGAGCCACGGAATCTTGTCGGCAACGAACTCGATCGCGTACAGCACGAGGGCGGCGGCGATCACGATGTCGTTGTCGAAGACGCGGTACTGCGGGGGCAAGGCCACCCAGTCGAACCGGCTCGCGAGGCCGAGGATAGCCACGGTGGCGTAGAGATTGATGCCGGCCGCGAACGAGAAACCCATCGTCCGCCCGAGCGTGGTGAGCGCGTCCACCCTCCTGATGTATCACAAGTCCGAGCGCGACGCAGGCTGCGCTGGCTCGTGTGGCGCCGGGTCGCCATCCTCCGCGAGCAGGGCCTGGACGCGGCGACGGACGGTGGCGGCGAGGAGATCCCGATCGTCGAGCGAGAGCCCGGCGGTCTCGACCGGATCGCCGAGGCGCACGCGGACCTGGACGGGGTGAATCAGGAGGCTGCCCTTGCGCATTGCCAGCCTCGCGCCGGAGATGGCCACCGGGACGACGGGGGCCTGGGCCTTGAGCGCCATGACAAAGCCCCCCTTCTTGAACGGCAGCAGCTCACCCGTCCGGCTGCGGGTGCCTTCGGGAAAGATGAGAAAGGAGGCGCCTTCGCGAAGCGCGCGCGCCGCCCCCTCGATTGCCGGCAGGCTCTGCTCGGGATTACCGCGTTGCAGCGGCACGAAGCCGACGAGGTCGAACGCCTGGACCAGCACGGGGAGCTTGCGGAGCTCCGCCTTGTAGACAATCCGCAGCTTGGGAAAGAGCTCCTGCAGCGTATGAAAGATCAGCGGCGGTTCGACGTTGCTGGCATGGTTGACGGCGTACACTGCCGCGCGGCCGCGCTGGATGTGTTCAGCGCCCTCGATCGTGCACGTGATGCCGCTCAGGAACATCCCCAGGCGGACCCCGGCGTGCCCGACACGGTACAGCAGGGTGTGGTTGCCGAGGACCAGCGCGAGGAGTACGAAGGGGGGACCGACGAGGAGGATGTAGAGCGCGAGCACGAGGTAAGTGATGACGGACCGGATCGCGGTAATCATGCAACGAAAAAGGGACGGGCTCTTTCGGTTGAGTGAAAGATCCCGTCCCTCTTCTGATCGGGAGAAGGTCGCGGCGGACTAGGACGCCTTGGCGGTCCGGCGTGCTGACACGCGCGTGGTCGCGGTCGCCTTCGCCGCCTTGGCGCGGGCGATCGAACGGTTTTTCGTGGTGAAGCAGCGGTCCAGCGCGCGATCCACTTTCTCTTCGATCGCGGCGGTGATCTCGTGGGAGACCTCCGAGATTTCGGAGACGACGAGGAACTTGGCGCGGTCGAGCATGCGCTTCTCGCGGAAGGACAGGTTCTTCGAGCGCGCGAGGAACGTCAGGCTCTTCAGGACTTCGACCACATCGTAGATCGATCCCGTCCGCATGCGATCCGAGTTGTCTTTGAAGCGCCCTTTCCAGTTCTGGTGATTGTCGATCTTGCCATCGCCGAGGAGGGAGAACAACCGCTCGATCTCCTCGTCGTTGATGGCGCGCCGGAGGCCGACGCCGTCGACGTTATCCACGGGAACGAGCACTGTCGTTTCGTTTGCCACCATGCGCAGGTGATAAAAGCCGCAGGTCGTGCCGAGGATGGTTTTGATTTCGATGCCCTGAACGACGCCGAGTCCGTGGTTTGGGTAAATGACCTTGTCACCGACCTGAAATGTCACATGTCCCCCACTAATAAGGTGAGTAGGCTGGGTGGAGCGAGCGCGAAGCAGTCCCTTCAGTATAGCGGAACACAGGCGCGACGACAATCAGAAACCGACTAATTCCGCCTGTTTTTGCGATTTTGGGGTCTCCGGAGCGGCTCATCGGCGCCGCCTGTCGCGCGATCGCTCCACACCCGCGGATTCAACCGACAGGGCTTAACCGCTGGCCCCGCTACGGTTTGCGACTGAATGACCGAGCCGGCGCGGACGTCCCGACCGGTCAAGCCGCGGATGTATGATCGACCCGCGTGCCGAAAGTTGCTGCCTCATTTCTGTTCGCGGTGCTACTGTTCAGCTGGCCGGTACAGGAGATCCGTCAGACCCTCGCGCCCTACATCGCTACGCCCGAGGACGTCGTGGATCGCATGCTGGCGCTCGCCCGGGTAGGACCGGACGACGTGGTGTATGACCTGGGGTGCGGAGACGGGCGCATCCCGATTGCCGCCGCCGTGAAGTACGGCGCCCGAGGGGTAGGGCTCGACGTCGACCCTGACCTTATTGCGCGATCGAAGGCGAATGCCGCGGCGGCCGGCGTCGAACATCGAGTCGAGTTCCGCGTGCAGGACGTACTGACAGCTGACGTGTCTCCCGCGACCGTCGTCACGCTCTTCTTGCTCTCGTCGTCGAACGAGAAGCTCCGCCCGATCCTCGCGCGACAGCTGAAACCCGGCGCGCGCATCGTGTCGCACGCCTTCAGCATGGGGCGCGCGTGGCCGGCCGACCAGGTCGATCAGTTCGTCAGCGCCCGGGGTGACGAGGTGACGCTGTACCTCTGGCGCATCAAGTGACACGCTAGCTATCAGCTATCAGCTGTCAGACATCAGCTGGAATCGGGAGCTGGAACCTGGAAGCCGGAAGCCGTAAGCCCGAAGCCGGAAGCCGGTAGCCGGAAGCCGGAAGCTGGAAGCGGGTAGCTGGAAGCCGGGAAGCTGGAAGCGGGTAGCTCAAAACTGGGTACAGACCGGGGACATCCTTTACGAATCAGACCGGCGACATGGTTGACAGATCCGCGACACTGCCGCACGGAGGTGCGATGTGCCGTGGGAAGCGAGGTCGTCCATGGACGAGCGGGTTCGA
>JBBWZJ010000200.1:0-16289 GCA_039648985.1 Acidobacteriota bacterium
CCCACGCCACCGCGAGCGCCACCGGCACCGCGGCCACGAAGTGGCGCAGCAGCAGACGCCAGCCGCCGCGCTCGCCAAATGTGTCCGCCGCGATCGTGACGCCGTAGACGATCGAGCACACTGCGCCGAGCAGCGGGTTCATGGTCGTCGCGAGACCGAGCGCAATCCCCGCTCCACAGATGCCCGCGAACCCGACCCGGGCGCCCCCCGCCGAGGCGATGACGAGGCCCACCAGTCCGAGCGCCAGCGACGTCGTATGCTGCGGCGTATACCAGAGCGATCGGGGAATGTTGTCGATGCGCAGGCCGCCGTACCGCCAGGCCGTCACGGCATCGATGTTCATGTCCGTGAGCGCTACGAGGGGCCGGCCGAGCGATACGAGATCGACGATCGCGAACAGCCCCTCTGCGCTCGCGGCGACGATCGCGAGCAGAACCGCGGCGGCCGCTGGACCGGCCGAAGCGACCGACGTCCTGACCAGCACGAGCAGCGCGCCGACCATCAGCAGTCCGCTGAGGAACGCATTCGTCTTGAGGCATGCCTGCACGTCGTGGAGCGGTGGGGGGCCCGCGGACGCGACGGCCGAGGGCAGGAGAAAGTACGTCCAGTAGTAGTTCATCACGCGCGGCGCAAGATAGGGGTTGCGGGGCGGCAGCGTGAACTTGCCCAGCTCCGAGGCCAGCGCGGTGTGCCACAGGAAGTCGGCCGTGAAATAGGCCCGGTAATAGCGTGTCCCGCTTGCGTCGGCGCGGCCGATGTTTCGGTACGGCGGGGCCATGAGCACCGGGACGACGAGCAGCGCCAGGAGCAGCGTGCGCGTGTCCTTCGCCGACCACGGGTGAATGCCGACCGCGGGCGATCGGCATAGACGCGACACGGCCCAACTTGCCGCGCCGAGGACACCCCACGCCAGCGCAAACGCCAGAGGTGATGCCAGGCCGGCGACAATGACGGCCCACAGCGCGAGCTGCGTCAGGCCGTACCCGATGAGCCCACCGCAAATCCACGCGGCGGCGTGCCGAGGGCCGAAGAGCGCAACGCCGATCGGCAGACCGGGCGCGACAGCGAGCAGGTAGATGAGCAGGTAGAGGAGGCCAGCGGGGCCACCGCCGAACACCCACGAGAGGACCACGACGCTGCCGGCGAGGATCGCTGCCGCGAGCTTCACGCCGTCTGTCGTACCTCGCGGCCGCCGAACACGTACAGCAGGCCGCCTGGAAGATTCCCGATGACGCCGAGCGCGACGAACAGAATCGAGAGCGCGACGGACGCGGCGGGCGGGACGCCGATCGTTCCGAACAACCAGCTGAACGCGCCCTGGCTCGTACCGAGGCCGCTCACGGTGATCGGCAGCAGCATGATCAGCAGCACGATGGGGATGAAGATGAAATACATCACGAGCCCCGCCTCGATGCCGAGCGCTCGACCCAGGCACCAGGCCTGTACGACGCGAACCATCTGTACGCCGACGGACAATCCGAGCACATTCAGCAGTTCGCGATGGTGCCGTCCGTAGCGCCGGACGGATTCAATCATCCCCCCGGCGATGCGGCGGGCGCGCGGGTTCGACAGCCGCGCCGCGATCGCCTGGCCCGCGGTTGCTGCGCGTTCGCTGAACACGACGACGCCAGCGACCAGGCACCCGAGCGATCCCAGCGCGAGCGTCAGCAGCATCCAGGGATTGCGAGCCCGGGGTGGCGCCGGTATCAGCGCGAGGACACCGACGATGACGATCGCCATCACGCCGAGCACCCGGTCCATGAGCACCGAGGCGGCGGACTCGACGCCGCTCACGTCCAGTCGCGACAGGCTGTAGGCGCGGTACAGGTCGCCGCCGACGCTCGGGAGGAAGGTGCCGACGAACGTGCTCACGAAAAAAATGCGCAGGACCGCCCGGAACGGCGGCCGGGTCCCCGGCGTCAACGCGCAGAGGAGCACCATCCACCGGTACGCCATCAGCGTGCGATCGACGAAGAGGAGCGCGACGGCCGCGCCGATCCAGCGCCAGTCGGCGTCGCCGGTCACGCGGAGTATGTCGGCAGGATGAGCCTTGCGGAGGATGTAGGCGGTCAGCGCGACGGCAACGACGATGCGGAAGATGCGGGAGAGCGGGACGCGGGCGAGGGACGCCACAGCCTGACAGCCCGCCGTCTAGCGCACGGTTTCGGGCACGGGCAGGGTTTCGACGTGGCGTGACGGGTCGCGCTTGACGCCGTAGGCGCGCTTCACGAACCGGGCGTACGGCACGAACTGCTTCATGGCGCCGACGTTCACCTGGCACGGGCTGAGGCAGGTGGGGCAGACCTTCGCCTTCAGCTGCTCGCGGTGCATCAGGTTCTCGGCTTTGTAGTAGAGCGCGTCGGCCGACGCGTCGAGGACGTTGCCCAGCTTTTCCGAGTTCTCGCAGTAATGCAGATCCCCGTTCGGGTTCAACAGGAGTCCCTGCGACTGGAACGGGCACGGCATGGTGCGCTGATACCCGTTGGCGATCATGTCCGCATAGTGCAGGTAGAGGAACGCCTGGCCGCTCAGCACCGACTCCTCCTGGACCCGGTCCAGGAAGAACTTGCGCATGAACTCTTCTTCGCGCTGCTTGAATCCGATCGTCGCCTCGAGCTCCTTGTTGTGCAGCATGGCGTCGGTGAAACGCAGCATGTTGAACACGACGTCGATCCCCTTCGTCCGCGCCCACGCGAGGATGTTCTCGGCGTCCGCGAGGTTCGTGGCAAAGATCGTGGACGCGATTCCGAACTGAAAGTTGTCGTGCTTCTTCGAGAGCGCCTGCATCGCTTCGATCGTCTGGGACGCCTTGTCGAAGCCCTTCTTGACCGCCCGCACCTGGTCGTGGACGTCCCCGATGCCGTCGAGGGAGACCCGGATGCTGATGAGGATGCCGTTGGCGGCGCAGAACTCCACGATCCGGGTGAGCATGGGAATCGCGCGCTTCGGCGTGAGCCCGGTCGTGTTGATCCCGATCTTGCGCATGCGGGGGAGGTGGCGATGGAACATCTCCACCATCTCCGGCAAGTCGTTCCGCGTCGTCGGCTCGCCCCCTGAGATGTTCAGGTTCTCGACCGCGCCCCAGAAGGGATTTGCAAAGACCGGCTCGAGCTGCGCCAGCGTCAGGTCCGACTTGCGGTCGCCCCACTTCCAGTTGCTGCACATGGTGCACTTCGCGTCGCAGACCCACGTGCAGTTATAGATGAGCACCGTCGGGCGAATCGCATGGAGCTTCGCGCTGATGAAGGTGTTGACGAGATCCCGGGGGACGCCGGCGGCGGCGCGAGCGAGATACTGGAGGCGAAATGTATTCGTGGCCATCAGTGGAGCGCCTTTTATGGTAACCCGTGGGGCCGCGGAAGGCAACGCGTAAAAGGCAGAAGGCAAAGGGGTTTAACCCCTCTGCCTTCTCGTGGGCGGTCCCGGAGCTATTCGCCGGGGAATGCGGGTCGGGGGCGGCTCGACACCCAGAGATTCTTATACATCCCGCCGGGCAGCGTCGCATCGAGCGGACCGCCGCGGCCCTGCGGCGCGCCGATATAGATGTTGTGCGGATTCGGAGCGTAGGTGCGTCCGCTGAGCCCCTTCGTGTTCGCGTAGAGCAGCGGTCCGCCGGGACCGTCCACATGCACTTCGAGGGTGAAGCTGCCGCCGACGTTCCACGTGAGCTTCCAGAAATACCAGCGGTTCCTGTCGAAGTTCTTGGGTCCGCGGTCGCAGTCGCGAGAAACGCCATCCCCCGCGATCATCCGACATGAGATGGTTCCGGGAACGGGATGATTCGCCCCGCGCAGCTCGGCGGTAAACCGGTACGAATTCGTGGTGATGTCGGCGTCGTCGCCGCGCTGCATCGCGAACACCTTGCTCTTGTCGCCCGGAGAGCCTTCGTCCGCTCCTTTGATCATGACCGACATCTCGCCGGCGGCGAGCGGCGACTGGAGCTGGTAGCGCACGTAACTCTGGTTCGTGTTGAGGATGGCGCCTTCGCCGGTGAAGCTCACGGATCCGACCGGGGTTCCGACGGTCTTTCCGTTGTAGAGCGGGTCGTACAGCTCGTTGCCGTTGATGTAGCCTCCGAGCGGGGTCTTGAACGAGCTGTCGGCGGACCATGGACCCACCGCGCCGCCGAGCACGCCGCGCACGCTCCAGGTGTACGGCGCATCGAGCTCGAGCGTGCAGGAGGGCGAATAACTCACCGTGCTTCCGCTTCCCGCGCCCACCGTGGACGAGCACCCGGACACGACAGCGCCGCCTGGCGTCTTGATCCGGAACTCGTACGAGGGATTCAGCGATGAGTCGTACTTGCCGGTCACTCGATTCGCGACGAGCTCGAATGTGTTCGGCTGCGCGCCGCCCACCGGGGACACCGGCGTCGGAGCCGGGACTTTGAGAGTGCTCCCGTCGGCCGCGGCGGCGCCGGACGACTCCTGCGTCGCGCCCGGGGCAACGGGAGTGGAAGGCGATTTCGAGCACGCAATGGCAAGGGCGACAACGGCCGTCGCCGAACAAAGGACAAACCTTTTCTGGTGCATCAGGAAGAACCTCGAATGTTACTGGGGCCCGCTGGGAAGAGCGGAATGAACCGGCATATTACTACAGCCGGGCGCGGGTGTCACGACCAGTGCGTGCTACCATTACGCCATTCCCGCCGGCATGTCGTTCACGCGGCCGCTCGGCACCAGCCAACCTGAGGAGACTAGAGATTTGAACATGAAGACATCCGTCGTGTTGTGTCTGGCCATGTGTGCGATGGTTGCGCCCAAGGCGCATGCGCAGATGACCTGGACAGATCAGGGATTCCTGAACGTGACCGTCGGCGCGCAGGCCGGCACGCATGCCCTGAATACCACCACGACGTTCGACCTGTACGACGAAAAGGCGGCCGTGGCGAGCGGTCAGCAGGTGAAGGGCGGCGCGCTGTTCGACGTCACCGGCGGCTACAAGGTGTGGCACAACCTGGCCGCTGCCGTCGGCTACTCCCATACGGGCAGCAAAGCCGACGCGACGATCACGGGGAGCATTCCCGATCCGCGGTTCTTCGACCAGTCGCGCCCAGTGTCGGCGTCCGCGACTGGCCTCGGGCATTCGGAGAACGTCATCCACCTGATGGGCGTCTGGATGGTGCCGGTCACCGACAAGATCGATGCCGGCGTCTCGGCCGGGCCCTCGATCTTCATGCTCAAACAGGGGCTGCCGACCGCTATCGGAGTCGCGGAGCCGGGGCCGACGGTGTCGGGCGTGACGGTGAGCGATATCAAGAAGACGACCGTCGGGATCAATCTCGGCGTAGACGTGACCTACCTGGTGACGAAGCGGATGGGCGTTGGCGGTCTCGCCCGCTACACCTGGGGTTCCGCCAGCCTTGGCGGAGACTCCGGCAAGTTGACTCTCGGCGGATTCCAGATCGGCGGCGGCCTGCGCGTTCGATTCTGATCCGCCGGCGCGACATCTCGGCGATTCATGTGAGCCGGGCACAGCGCCCGGCTCTTCTTTTGTGTGATGCCGCGTCTGGGGGTACACCAGCGTTGCTTTTATCTTGAATAAATGCGCGCCAGCTGGCATTATCCATAAAATTGTTGAAAGCCAGCCCCGCGAGTGCGGCTCTTGCTCCGCGCCGCGGACGTCCGCGCAAGTTTGCAGGGCCGTCCCGCGCGGTCACACTCACGCTGCCAGAGAACGTCCTCGACGCGCTGGCACGGGTGGACGAGGACCTGAGCCGCGCCGTCGTCCGCGTCGTGCAGCCGGAGCTTCGGAAGCGCCCGCACGAGTCAGCCGAGCTCGCCCGCTTCGGGCCACACGCCGTCATCGTCGTGCGCCCCAGCCGCACGCTAGAGCGGCGTACTGGGATTCTGCTCGTCCCGCTCCCGGACGGGCGTGCGCTCATCTCGTTCGACGAGCCCAAGACGATTCCCGAGCTCGAACTGCAATTGCAGGATCTCATCGACGACAGGGAAGTCATCGGTGCGGACAGGGCCGTGTTCGCGCAGATCGCCGGTTTCCTGCGCGACGCCAGGCGTTCGGACGACGTGCGCGTGCAACGTCGTCACATCATCGTCTTCGAGAGCGCACACCACGCGCGCCGCCATGCGCGCACTCGCCGAAAGACTCCCCGGTCAGTTACGTCGGCCACGAATGGGAAAAAATCATGAAGCAATCCGTATTCAGACGACGCGTGTCCCTGTCCCTGCTCCTCGGTGCCGCCGCGTGCGGCGGATCTTCGAGCCCCAGTTCTCCAACGACTGTCGCGGCGACGGTCACGGCGCCGGCGCTCGACTCGCCGGCGAAAGACGAGCAGCTCGATACGCTGCGGCCCGTGCTCGCCGTCCGGAATGCGACATCCGATATGGCAGGGGCGAGGACCTACGAGTTCCAGGTGGCCGATAACACGGCGTTTACGGCATCCACGACTTCGAACGTGGCAGGCTTTGCCGCGACAGTCTCCAAGGCGGGCGTCCCCGAGGGCGCGGACGGCAAGACCCGGTTCACGCCCGACACGGATCTCCAGCCGACGACGCTCTTCTACTGGCGGGCGCGCGCCGTGCAGGGGACCAGCACGTCGGCATGGTCCGAGATTGGAACCTTCCGCTCGAAGCTGGTGGGCTTCCTGCGGGCCGGCGAGCTCTACGATCCGCTCATCCACGAGGAGACCGTCGGGGAGCGCGTGGGCTCGACGACGTTCATCAAAGGCAGAGGAATTCAGCTGAACGACGGCCACAGCTACGTCAAGTACCTGCTGCCGCAGACCATCTCGAACGGTGAGTTCTCCATGGACGTCGAAGGGCTGCGCGCGAACGGGCCTGGCGACAAGGCCAAGGTGTTCGGCATGCAGGAGGGGCAGACCGACTTCGTGACCAACAGGTACAGGGTCGATATCCAGTATCGAGGCCTTACCGGAATACCGCCGAACGCGATCCAGTGGCGGGTGCTCTATGGGTCGTCCGACGATCTGAAGCTGCGCTACGAACCTGACACCCCGAAACGGTTCGCGTCCGTAGTGCTCCTCGATCCATCGACGACGTACCACTGGAAGGCGACATGGGGCACCGACTTCCGCCTCGTGGTGCAGCAAGGCGGCGCGGGAGGACCCACTCTCTACGACTACGGCCTTCCGACGCCGCGCGGTTCGTACGCGCCGAATCCGCACTACGCCTACCTGGGTGCGCCGGTCGGCCGCAGCGGCGGCGAGGCCGCATCCATCGCGGGAACGATCTATCGGAACGTCTGGTTGGCCAACCGCCCGCGGCCCGAGTCCCTGGGGAGTGCCTTGAGGTAGTTCTAAGCTGTCAGGTAATAGGAACTGGGACCTGAAAGCTGAGAGCTGAAAGCTGAGAGCTGAAGGCTGAAAGCTGAAAGCTGAAAGCTGAAACGCAAAAAGGGGCTGGCATCCGGAGACGCCAGCCCCTTTCTGCACGTCGGTCCTACTGCACTTCGCAGACGTCAACCCGGATGTTCGGCACCGTGTTCGGGCCGTTCCACCCCGGGCTCTGGGCGCCGTCGATGTCGCCGAGCACGTCGTACTGCCGCTGGCTGCTGCCCGACCCCGCACACAGCACGTCGCACGAGTACCCGCCGCAGTTCGTCCCCCCGGTCTTCCGAAGAATGCCGAAGGGCCCGCCGCCAATGCCGTTCGTGTTCAGCGAGTGCGCGACCGCGCGCATGAATGCCGCCATCTGATCGTGCGACATGTGCCCGTACTTGGCGCGCTCGCACTTGACGATCGTCTCCGGATTGCCCGACACGCACGGTCCTCCCGGCGCCGGCCCCGGCGACGGAGCGGGCGTCGCGACCGCTACCGGCGTGCGGAAGGTCTGCGTCGCGGCCCAGGCCCCTGTGCTTTCGTGATCGCTCGCGCGCACGCGCCAGTAGAACACGCGATCGGTCGCGAGATCGACGTCCGGTGCATACGCCGTCTGCCCCGGCGTTTCGCCGACGACGCCGGCGGCGGCAAGCGCCGCGAAGCTCTGATCGGTTGCGACCTGGAACTCGTACGCGACGTCGCCGATCGCGGCGTTGCGGTCCGCATTGCTGACGGTGAGAGCCGGCCGGCGCGACGTCGCCCTGTCGTTATTGATCGGCGCCAGCAGCTTGGGGGCGCCGAGAAACGGCTTTGGAAGCACCTCGAACTGAGCCGTCGAGAACTGGCTGCTGTTCGCCCCATCGTCCGCCTTCGCCCGCCAGTAGTATGCCCGCCCGAGATCGAGCCGATCGATCTGCACGCTCGTCCGGCCGCCATCGCCCGGGGGCACGCCGCTGCGCGCGTAGACCTTCGTCGTGAAATCGTTGTCGGTCGCCACTTCGAACAGGTAGGTGACCGGCCGCACTCCGCTCGAGCTCCCGTTCTCGATCAGCAGCTTGATCGGCTGTTGGGATTCCTTGTATTTGAACCCCTGCGCCGGTTCGAGCAGCTTGGGCGGCGTGATCTCGACGCCGGGGATGGGACCCGCCACCGACGGACTCAGCGGACTGGAGCTTTTCTGCGCCTCGCAGCCGGCGAGCGAGAGGAGGAGGACGGCTGGCAACGCGGCCGCGTATGTGTGGCGTCTCATGATGGTTTTCCCAGAAGGTTCAGAACCGCAGGGTGCGCACGGGCGTGCAGCCGCATGCAGTGACTCTATCGGCTCTCGCCGAATCGTTCGATAGGGGGAGCCGCGGCCGCTGGGAGCCTCAAGAGTAAAGGATTGGACCGCCCCAGTCAAGGAACCGTCACGCCGCGGAGAGGTCCCCGGGCGGCGCCGCATGTGACTTCCGGACGGCGTAAGTGACACCGCCAGACAGCGAGAAGATCATGATGAGGGCAGCGCCCATGAAAGACACGAGCAAGGCCGACTCGAGAGGCAACCCCAGTCGCGCGAAATAGAACCCGAACGTCGCTTCGCGTACCCCGAAGCCGTTCATGGACAGCGGGATCATCTGGACGATGAACGTGATCGGGACGATGACGGCAAGCTCGGCGAACCCGATCGGGATCCGCATGCTGTGCGCGATGGCCAGATAAAAGCCGACGAGCAGCGTCTGGACGACGACGGCTCCGAGGAAGCAGCCGCCGAGTGACGCGGGAGACTCGCGAAAGCGGGCGAGCGCCGACGTCAGTCGCTCGATACGCCCGCCCACCCACTCGGGATGAATGGCTCGCAACGGCTGCAGCAGACGCGCCAGTCCTTCCGGCATCAACAGCGCCGGCGTGGCGATCATCGCGGCCGCACCGAAGCCGGCCCAGAGCATTCCCGCACCCACGCCCGCCGCCCCCGACCCGAACGCCCGCGGTCCGGCGGTTGCGCCGATGGCGGCCATCAGCACGAGGCCAAGCAGGCCGATCCCGCGATCGATGAGGACGACGGTGGTCGCGAGCGTCTTTCCGGCAGCCCGCGCCGTATCGGCAATACGGATGACGTCCCCTCCGATATTGCTCGGCAGGAAATTGTTGAAGAAGGTTGCGACGAGGAACGACCCGGTCAGCGTCTTGAAGGCAAAGCGCAGATGCTGCGCGCGAAGCAGCAGGCCCCAGCGCCAGGCGCTCGTCAGGATCATCGCGAAGTACAAGCCGAGTGCGCCGAGCAGCCATGGGGCCGAGGCCGTTCGGGCGACGCGCCAGAGCCGCGCCACGTCCACGCGCGAGAACAGGACCCACAGCAGGGCCACACTGACGACGGCCTTGAGGACTGGAACGAGGAAGCGGCGCGCGCGGCTGCGGGGAGAGGGTTCGGGTTCGATACTCACATGCTCACGAAGCAAAACCGGTACTCTACCATGCAGCCGCGGCGCTCAGACAGGGGGTCCCAGCGCACGTGGGTAACCCCCGCAAACGACGAGACTTACGTTGACGTTTCGGGCGGCGTTTCCTAGAATCTACCGACTGCATTGTGAAGATCCTCATGATTGCGCCGGAGCCGTTCTTCGAGCCCCGGGGCACACCGTTCAGCGAATACCATCGCATCCGCGCGCTTCTCGAGCTCGGCCATACCGTTGATCTCGTCACGTACCCGTTCGGGTCGGACGTGTCGCTGCCGGGCTTGCGGGTGTTCCGGTGCATGCGTCCTCCGTTTCTGCAGGACGTGCGGATCGGGCCGTCGCTGGCAAAGATCCCGTTGGACCTCCTGCTGGCCCTCACGGCGCTGCGGCGCGCCGCGAGCGAACGCTATGACGCGGTGCATTCGCACGAGGAGGGCAGCTACATCGGGGTCCCGATTGCGACGCTCCTCGGGTTGCCGCACTTGTACGACATGCACTCGAGCCTGCCGCAACAGCTCACGAATTTCGCGTTCAGCCAGTCCCGCATCCTCACGCACGTGTTCACCTGGATGGAGCGGTTCGTCGTGCGCCGATCGCGCGTCGTGGTGGTGATCTGCCCGCACCTGCAGGACGTCGTCCACGCAATCGAGCCGGGCGTCCCCGCGGTTCTGATCGAGAACGCCCCGGGATCGGGCGACACGCCAGTGGCCGGATCGGGGGCCCGAATTCGCGCGGAGCTCGGCATCCCCGCGGCCGCACCGATCGTGCTCTACACCGGCACCTTCGAGGCCTACCAAGGCCTCGATCTCCTGTTCGCGGCGGCCCGTCACGTGGCGGCCACGCGCCCGGATGCGCGGTTCGTGCTCGCCGGCGGCCGGCCGGAACAGATTGCGGCGGCGCGCCTTCTGGTCGACCGCGCGGGCGTGGGCGACGCGGTGGTGTTTGCCGGGCAGCGTGCCGCGGAAGACATTCCGCTGTTCCTCGACGCGGCCGACGTGCTGGTGTCCCCCCGCAGCATAGGGACGAACACGCCGCTCAAGATTTATCAGTACCTGCGATCCGGCCGTCCAATCGTCGCGACGCGGCTCCTCACGCACACGCAGGTGCTCAATGACGACGTCGCGATTCTCACGGCAGCGACGCCCGAGGGATTCGCGGACGGCATTCTTGCGGCGCTGACAGATCCCGAGCGAGCGCGTGCCGTCGGCTACAGCGCGCGGGCGCTCGCCGACAGCAAGTACAGCTACGAGGCGTACCTGACCCGGACCCGTCAGGCGTGCGCGCACCTGAGCGGGGAAGCCACCCCGCAGGTCGCAGGCGGACTCGCGTGAGCGCGGGATCGCCGCCACCAGCCGACCACTACAGCTATTCCGTCTACGCCGATCCCGCGATGGCGGAGGCGTTCGACACGCTTCGCTTCAGCGGCCCTATCGGCCGGCTGATCGCCGAAACCCAGGAGCAGATCATCGCGGAGTTTCTCGCGCCGCTCGAAGGGCGCACGATCCTCGACGTCGGCACGGGCACCGGCCGCGCCGCTCTGGCGCTCGCGGCCCGCGGGGCACAGGTGACGGGGGTCGACGCATCGGACGAAATGCTTGCCGTGGCGCGCCGTCGAGCGACCGCCGCGGGAGTCGCCGTCACGTTTGCGCACGGCGATGCGCATGCGCTCGCGTTTCCGGACGGGTCCTTCGATGCGGCCGTCTGTCTGCGGGTCCTGATGCACACGCCCGACTGGCGCCTGTCGCTGGCGGAGCTCTGTCGCGTCGCGCGGCACCGCGTCGTGTTCGACTATCCGGCGCTCTCGAGCGCGGCTGCGGCGCAGGCCGTCGTCAGGCACGTGGCGCACGCGTGCGGCGCCAGGGTCGAGGCGTACCGGGTGTTCTCGCATCGGGCGATCGAGGCCGCGCTGCGCGCGAGCGGGTACCGGATCCGCGACACGCATCGCCAGTTCGTGCTGCCCATCGCGCTGCACAAGCGGCTGAACTCCGGCCCCGTTACCCAGCGACTCGAGGGGGCATTCCGGCGGGCGGGTCTCACGAGGGTCGTCGGATCGCCTGTCACTCTCGTGGCCGAGCGTTGCGCGTCCTAGTCACGGGCGCGACCGGTTTCACGGGGGGCCACCTGGCGCGCGCACTCGCCGCCGCGGGCGACACGGTCAAGGCGCTCACGCGATCGGCCGCGCCGGCGCTCGCCGACGCCGGCATCGAGCCAGTGCCTGGGGATCTTCGCGACCCTGCCGCCGTCGCGCGCGCGGCGTCCGGCGTGGAGGTCGTCTATCACGTCGCCGCGATCTATCGGCAGGCCGGTCTCCGCGATCAGGAATACCGTGCGGTGAATGCCGCCGCGGTGCGAACGGTTGTCGAAGCGGCCGCGCGCGCCGGCGCGCGCCGCGTGGTCCACTGCAGTACGGTCGGGGTCCACGGCGACATCGACCACCCGCCCGCGACGGAGGATGCCCCCCTGAAGCCGGGTGACATCTACCAGGTGACGAAACTGGAAGGGGAGCGGATCGGCAGGGCCGCGGCCGACGATACCGGGATGGAGCTCGTCATCGCGCGGCCGACCGGCATTTACGGTCCCGGCGATCGCCGACTGCTGAAGCTCTTTCGCGGCGTCGCCCGCCGACGGTTCCCGATTCTCGGCAGCGGTCGCATCTTCTACCACCTGACGCACGTGGAGGATCTGATCGACGGCTTTCGTCTCTGTGCCTCGGTCCCCCAGGCGGCGGGGCGCACGTACATCCTGGCGGGTCCGGAAGTCACAACGCTCAACGAGCTCGTGTCGATTGTCGCAAGCCAGGCCGGGGTCCCCGCGCCGCGTCTGCACCTGCCGGTGTGGCCGTTCTGGACGGCGGGTGCCGTCTGCGAGGCTCTCTGCACGCCGCTCGGCATAGAGCCGCCGCTCTATCGCCGGCGTGTGGACTTCTTCACGAAGAGCCGTGCGTTCGACATCAGCCGTGCCCGGGCGGAACTGGGCTACGACCCGAAGGTCCGCCTCCGGGACGGCATCGCGCGCACCCTCGCGTGGTACCGCAACGCCGGGTGGCTCTAACGACTGTCCGAAATCAGGACGCTCACCTTAGACACGTGCTTGATGAAGATGTGTCCCTGTTTCAGGGGCGGCAGAGATACAGACCGGGGGCGATGGGCCGCGCGCCTTCGCAGCGACTCCGCGACACGCGGACGGCTTCGCTCGCGTGCGCAGCGACCACGTCCCGGTACAGCGGGATCCGCAGGAAGTCGGTCGAGTGGACGATGAGGCGCTCGTTCGTCATGAAGGTGACGGCGTATGCGATCCAGTAGTCCGACGTCGCGTAGTGGACGCCCTCCGCATCCAGAGCCCGGACGATCAGCTGTTTGGCGCCGACGGGTGGCCGCCGCAGATACTCCGACAGCAGTCCGGCATGGCTGACGGCCGACACGGCGATCCAGGCGACGAGCGATGCCATCCACAAGGCTCTGACGCTTGTCGGCCCCTGCAGCCGCAGCCACCAGGCCGAAATGCCGACGACGCCGAGGATCGACAGAAGGTCGTAGCGCATCGTGCCGAAGCCGACCTCGCCGCATCGCCCCGCGACGTAGCCAGCTACCGAGAACAGGCCGACGGCGGTGAGGTAGGCGCAGAAATCGTACTCGCGCCGCCAGCACCGCTCCCGCACAAGACGCACCGTGATTCCAACCGTCGCGATTCCGATCGCCGCGGCGGGGAAGACCCAGCTCCAGGGCAACCCCTGGCGACCCTGGCTTTCGATGCCGAAGTCCGACAGCGGGAGCACCTGGGTCCCGAAGAGGACCGGCCAGTGATTCGTGAACAGCCTCCCGACGCCCGCGACAGCCGCCGTCATGTTCACGCACGTCCGGCTGACGAGCTCGAGCAGGTTGTCTTTCGGGTGATAGATATCAGCGAGCGACGTGCCGGGTCCCGCGGCGGACGAATATTGTTTGAGCCAGTGGACGATCAGCCACACTTCGGCGGCCGCCCGCAGCATCGTCAGACGCCGGCGCACGCCGTCGCGCGTGAAGAGCGTGCCCTGGGCCGCCTCGATCGCCAGCAGTGCCAGGAGCGCATAGATCGTGAACTCGCGCTGCAGGAACCCGACGCCGAGGATAAGGCCCCCCCACCCGGGGCGCGCACGGGTCAGCCAGAGCAGGACCGCATACAGGAAGGGTTCGACGTTGCCGCCGTTCGCATCCAGCAGGCGTGCCGCCGTGCCGGGCGCCGGGAGTACGAACGGCAGTGTGGCGGCCAGGGCGAGAGCGGGGCGCAGTCCCGCTTCGCGCTCGAGCGTCCGAAGGAGCAGCCATCCGATGGCCAGATTGATCCCGAGCAGCGGCAGCTTCAGCGTGGTCACCGAGACGCCGCCCACGAGGAACACCGGCGCCGCGAGCCACGCCTCGACGGCGAGCATATAGCTCTGGCCGTAGTAGAACAGCGGGAATGCGCGGAGCACGCTCAGGTGCTTCGCCATCAGACCGGTGATTGCCTGATCGGAGTCGAACTGCGCCTGTTCCCAGAAGACGAGTACGGCGGAGCGGAACAGAACGAGGAGGACGAGGATCCACGCCGCCACGAGGCGCTCACGCCGGCCGGCTGTCGTCGTGCCGGGCTGCTGTTCGGGCATCGTGCGCCGGTATCATATGCTACGCATACCCGCATGTTGCACAGCCCCGCCGTGATGAAGGCGCGATGCCACCGATAGAGCGCGCGCAGGATCAGCTCTTTGCCGCCGGCTCGTCGGCGCGGGAGAAGTACGTCGCGCTCGTGGTGGGCCTTCCCGGGTGGCCGGCGCTCATCCGCCACGAGATGGTCACGCTTCTGTCGCAGCACGTTCCAGGCGCGCTCGGCCTGGCGCTGCGCCGGACGCTCTATCCACTCCTGCTCGGGTCGTGCGGGCGCAACGTGATCTTCGGGCAGAATGTCGTGCTCCGTCATCCCCACAAGATCCGGATCGGCGACAACGTGGTGATCGACGACCACTGCCTGCTCGATGCCAAGGGGGACACGAACGAGGGGATCACGATCGCCGGCGGCGTGTTCATCGGGCGGAACACCATCCTGTCGTGCAAGAACGGAAGCATCGCGCTCGGCGAAGGGGCCAACGTCGGGTTCAATTGCGAGATCTTCTCCGCCAGCACCGTGACCGTCGGCCGTGACACCCTCATCGCCGCGTACTGTTACCTGATCGGCGGGGACCACGACTTCTCGGATCCCTCGCGGCCGGTGCTCGCGCAGGGCCGCCGGTCGGCCGGTGTGCACGTGGGGGACGGCGCCTGGCTCGGCGCCGGCGCCAAGATCCTCGACGGCGTGACAATCGGCGATCGCGCGATCGTCGGCGCCGCGGCGGTCGTCCGGGACGATGTGCCGGCGGGCGCCATCGCGGCGGGCATTCCCGCCCGGATTGTCGGCCAGCGTGAGGGCGTTCCACTGTGAAGCTGAACGTCCTCCAGGTCTGCGATCATCTCGGGTGGGACGGCTCGCGTATGCACGGCGTCAAGCGGCTCTTCTCCTGGATGATCCCGCGGTTCGATCCCGCGCGCTACAACGTGTCACTCGTCAGTCTCCGCCGGAAGGACGTGTCGGAAGAGACGCTCGAATCCTTCGGCGTGGACATCACGTATCTGCACAAATCGAAGTTCGATCCGTTGACGCTGCCGGCGCTGCTCGCGGTGATCGATCGCAAGCAGATCGACATCCTGCACCTCCACGGGTATGGCGCGACCACCTTCGGCCGGTTGGCTGGCGCCATTCGGCGCCTGCCCACCATCCTGCACGAACATGCGAACCTGACTGACACGCCGTGGTTCCAGAAGGTTGCGGATGTAGCGCTCGAGCCTGTCACCGACATCGCACTCGCGGTGTCACAGAGCACGGCGGAGTTCGTCATTCGCGCCCGCAAGGTTCCGGCGGACAAGGTGAAGATCGTGTACCTCGGTGTGCCGCTCGACGAGTTCAGCCGGCGGCGCTCGGCCGAAGAGATCGGGACGGCGCGTGCCGCGCTCGGCATCGCGCCGGACGATTTCGCCATCGGCACGGTTACGCGGCTCCACGAGTCGAAGGGGAACTCGTTCCTCGTGGACGCCGCCCGGCTTGTCGTGACCGCCCGTCCGCGCGCAAAGTTCTTCGTCGTCGGCGAGGGGCCGCTCCTGCAGCCGCTCGAAGCGCAGGCGCGCAGCCTTGGCCTCGGCGATCGGTTCGTGTTCGCCGGATTCGCGCGCGACATCCCCACGGTCGTCTCGGCGTTCGACGTCAGCGTCTTCCCGTCGCTCTGGGAAGGCACGCCGCTGACGGTCTTCGAGGCGCTCGCGATGGGTAAGCCGATCGTGGCAACGGATGCGGACGGCCTGACGGACGTCCTCACTCACGACCGGGACGCCCTCATCGTCCCGAAGCGCAGCGCCCGTGCACTGGCCGACGGGCTGATCAGGATGATTGACGAGCCCGACACGCGACGGCGGCTGGGTGCCGACGCCGCGCAGACCGGCAAGCAATACGACATCGCCGCGTTCGTCGGGAAGATGGAGCAGTTGTACGAGCTGCTGCATCGAGTCTCCCGCGCAACG
>JBBWZJ010000213.1:0-3052 GCA_039648985.1 Acidobacteriota bacterium
CTGCTGAACGAGAACGAGATCTTCATCCGGCGGACGCGCGGCATGGGCGTGATGACCCCCGAGATGGCACTGCGCATGCGCGTTACCGGGCCCAACCTGCGTGCCGCCGGCGTGCCGTACGACGTGCGCCGCGCCCATCCCTACAGCGCGTACCCCGAACTGGAGTTCGATATCCCGACTCGCTCGGAGGGCGACTCGTACGCGCGCTACATGCTTCGCCTTGACGAGATCCGCGAGAGCATCAGGATCATCGACCAGTGCCTGCACGAGATGCCCGACGGGCCGATCATGGCGCGCATCCCACGCCTGATCCGTATTCCGCCGGCGCGGGCGTTCATCTCGATCGAGAGCCCGCGCGGCCACTACGCCTGCTACGCCATGAGCGACGGGTCGGACCAGCCGTTCCGGCTGCGCATCAGCGATCCGTCGTTCTGGAACCTTCAGGCCGTGGGTGAGCTCGTGCCGGGCAATCTGATCGCGGACACGATGGCCGTCATGGCCAGCCTCGATCCGGTCATGGGCGGCATCGACAAGTGATCTCTATGTTTCTGGGCGCCGCAAGCATTGCGCGCCAGGCGCGTGCCGAACACCTCCCATGAGCGTCATCTCGCGGCCGTTCCAGCGCATGACGCTGGCCGGCAAGATCATCATCCCGCTGCTCATCCTGGGCGCGTTGATGACCGTGCTGCTGCTCGTGCTGTGGGAGTTCGGGATCATCCCCGCGCTTATCGGCGTGGGCGCGGACATCGTCACGTCGAACATCGACATCGTCAGGTTCATCCTGGCGGTGACGGCGATCCTGGTGTTCACCGTGCCCACGGCCTTCGTGATCATCTTCATGGAGATGAAGGTGATCGCCTTTTTGGCGTCACGAATCGGTCCCAACAGGATCGGCCCGTGGGGCACGTTGAGCTCCGTCTTCCACGGCCTGAAGGTGCTCGCGAAGGAAGACTTCACGCCCACCGGCGCCGATTCCGCCGTGTTCACCGTCGCCCCCATCATCACCTTCCTTGCGTCGGTCATGACGCTGCTGGTGATCCCGTTCGCGCCCGGCCTCGTGGGCATGGACATGAACATCGGCCTGCTCTATTTCTTCGCCGTGTCCGGCCTTTCCGTAGTGGGCCTGATGATGGGCGGCTGGGCGAGCTTCAACAAGTATTCGCTGCTCGGCGGACTGCGCGCCGCGGCGCAGATCGTCAGCTACGAGCTGCCGCTCGTGCTCGCGCCGGTCGGCGTGATCATGCTCGCCGGCACCCTGTCACTGAACGGCATCGTCCAGCATCAGGCCGGCTGGTTCTGGGACTGGTACGTCTTCCAGCAGCCGCTTGCATTCATCGTCTTCTTCATCGCCGCGACCGCCGAGGGTAACCGGACGCCATTCGACCTGACCGAGGCGGACAGCGAGATCGTTGCGGGCTTTGCCACCGAATACAGCGGCATGCGCTTCGGCTTCTTCTTCTTCGCGGAGTACGTCGGCGTCTTCGTCCTATCGGCGCTGACCACCGTGCTCTTCTTCGGTGGCTGGAACTCGCCCATCGATCCGCGCCCCATCCTCGACTTCTTCCACGTGACGATCAATCCCGCGATCGATCTCGCGCGGATGGACATCTGGATCTTGTGGGCGCTGGTCATCGGCGTGCCGCTGGTCGTCCTGCTGCTGACCATCGCCATCTGGGTCGCCAAGAGCAGCTGGGGCTTCCTCAAGTCGCTGATCGTTGCGTTCGTCCTGTTCAACGTCATCGCCGTGACCGTCGTCCTGATCTGGGCGTTCCTCTCGTTCGAGGTCGTCGTCGGGCTGTTCTGGTTCATGGTCAAGGCGTTCACGTTCGCCTTCATCTTCGTCTGGATGCGCGGCACGCTGCCGCGCGTGCGCATCGACCAGCTGATGGGCTTCGCCTGGAAGTGGCTCGTCGAGATCTCGCTGCTCAACGCCTTCGTGACCGCCGGCGCGATCCTCGTCGTACAGCAGGTGACTGGGAAATGAGCGTTATGGGCCGCGTACCGGGCTGGGGCATGGCGATGGGGATGCTCCACACCTTCGTGCGCTTCATGCAGCCCAAGCGCACGGTGCAGTACCCCGACGAGCGCAAGGACATTTCGCCGCACCACCGCGGCCGGTTGATCCTGCTCTACGACGAAGCCGGCAACCTGAAGTGCGAGACGTGCTTCCAGTGCGCGCAGGCATGCCCGATCGAGATCATCGACATGGGCGGGGTCGACACCAAGAACCGATTTCATATCCACTGGGGGCCGCCCGAGCAGTACGCCGAGCGACGCGAGGAGTCCGCGCTGCGGCGCTCGGGGCGACCCGTTTCCGACCGAACATTTGAGCCCTGGCTACCCATCGACCTCGGGCCGCTCGAGCAGATCCTCGTCGAGAACGACTACGACCCGCGCCGGCTACTGGCCATCCTCGAGCAGACGCAGGCGCAATACGGCTACCTGCCCGTGGCCGCGCTGCAACACATCAGCCACTCGACCGGCGCGTGGTACAGCGAGATCTACGGCATCGCCTCGTCGTATGCGAGCCTCATCTTCGAGCCCGGGCGAGTTTCAGAGATCGGCCTGTGCCCTTGCCCAACGTGCGCGCTGCTCGGCTCGCGCAAGATCCGCGACGCGCTCGTCGCGGCACTGGGCACGGATGTCGGTGGGTCCACGACCGACGGCCAGGTGCGCTTCGTTGCCGCCGACTGTGGCGGGGAAAGCCGCGACGGGCCGCTCGTGACGCTCGATGGACAGCCCCAACCGGGCATGACCGCCGACAAGGCGCGCGACCTCGCGGAGAAGCTGCGCGCCAAGGGCGCGCAGCCGGCACGCGCGTGTGCGAGACCAACACGGGAACATACTGCCCACGCCGAAAGGCATGGCCACGATCCTTACCGCGCGCTTCGGCAAGTACGCGGCCGATGGCGTGCTCGCGGCGGCCGAAGAGGCTGGCGCGTGGGCGGCATGGAAGAAGACGGCCGGATCGATGAACCCGCCGGCGCTCATTCGGCTCGTCGCCGAGTCCGGCCTGCGCGGCCGCGGCGGGGCCGGCGACCCCACCCGCGCC
>JBBWZJ010000227.1:0-8696 GCA_039648985.1 Acidobacteriota bacterium
GCACGGCGCCTGCTGTTTCGGTCGCTTCTAGAGTACCCCGGAGCGGCAACTCCGAACCGCCTCTGGCCTCCGTTACTGCGACCCCACCACTAGGGCTCGATGGTGACGTTGGTGCGCTTGGAGCTTCGGCGCATGCTGCTGCGAACACACAGAAACCGAGTACGACGTATCGCATTGTCTGGCCTCTTTCAGGAGATGACCGCGATGTTTGGAACTGGTCTCACTGCAGTTGGGGGCGACCCAACGTCGCCACACTGCGCCTTTTCATGGGTTAGCGCTAGCAAATTGTGAACTCCGGCGATGCCCAGGGTGGATACTTGCGTGTCGAGGACTCACTCTAACTGCGACACTACCGGAGCTGGTGATCTCCACGTCCGTTTTTCTGTTCACAAGAACGCGTCATCTCGCGTCTAATCGCCCGCAACGCCGGGCGCGCGTTGACGCGGCCGTCCGGCCAGTGCCGTTCGCGTGACGCGAGCCGACAGAGGAGGAGAGCGAGATGGCGAGAAAGAGTGGGCCGACGAAGCAGCATCGCGAGGTGATGGAGTTCCTGCGCCTGGGAGGGACCAGGGTCCCGGCGGGTCTGGCGACGAAGGCTGCCGCGTCGACGAAGTCGCGGCTGCGGGACAAACTCGAGAGCGGGTCTGCGACGCAGCAGCAGGCGGCGAAGCTGCGCGGCGGGCTTAAAGGCGCCGCGGCCATCGACGTGGACGATCCCGCGAACCGGAAAGTGCTCGACGGCCTTCTGGGCTGGCACCAGAAGCTCGCGGGCAGGAAGCTGCCGTTCCCCAGGGTGCCCCCGGATATCGGCGGATTCTTTCCCGGCCGGATTTCGGGAACGATTCTGCCGCCGTTCAATTTCGCGGACTCAATTCCGACTCTGCTCGCCAACCAGTCGGATCCGACGCTGACCGTCTCCGCGAGCGTCAATGGCCAGATCAGCGCCAGTGCGGTGTCCGCGCAGGCACGCGGGTTCAACGGCGGAGGCGAGTACGCCCGGGTCGGAATCTTCTTCCATCCGATGACGGCCGGCACGTTGACGATCTCGGCGAGCCCCACCTACTCGTTCCAGTGGTCCACGAACTCGCTGAATTCAACCCTGGTGACCTCGTCCGGATCGGTCGGACTGACGATCTACGGCATGACCGATATGGGGCAGATCCTCGCGACGGGCGGCGATCTGTACGAGAACTGGCACGAGGACACCGCCGGTCAAATCGACTTCGATTTCGGCTTCGACGTGCAGAAATCGCTCTCGGCGTCCCTCAACGTGACGCCCTCGCTCATGTACATCTGCTTCGTCGAAGTCAACGCGAACGTCGTCGGCATGGGCTGGCCGGGAAGCCTCGCCACCGCCAAGGCTGTCGCGACGGTGCCGTCCATCAGCTATGCGTTCGAAGCGCAACCGGTGTTGATGGCGTAAGCGGATCGTCAGGGAGCCGCCAGAGCAGATCGAGACGAGGCGGCGTTCACGGGGCCTGCGCGCGATATGGCGCGAAGTCCTGCCAGATCTCTTCGACGATGGCCGGATCCACGACGCGTGTCTCCGGTTTATCGGGCTCCTTTTCGGAGTACAGCTGGAGCTTGACCGCTCCGCATAGCGGTCCGAGCGCGCCGGGATCGAACACGTAGAGGCCTTCGTACATCGCGTCGGTCTCCGACACGCGCTGTTCGATCTTGAACGGGTGGATCGGTGTGACCTCGGCGTCGCCACAGAACGCGCGCAGCCGGAGGAACCCTGCTTTGAAGTGCTTGATCGGCGGAATGGCTACCCCCTGCGTCCGCGCTGCGCCGCGCGCCACGGTGGTCCAGAAGCCTTCAACCAGCTTCGGCGTCACGCGAATCAGCAGCACCGGCGGAAAGTCGCCGACATAGTCGGACCAGTTCCCGAAGTTGAGGAGCTGCCGCGTCCGTGGTGGCTCCGCCCCGGTCCGCGGGCTTCTGTCGCGCTCGCGCCGGCTGGCTTGCTCGGCCTGGAGCTGGGCACCGTAAGTCATGACGGGCGTGATGAAGGCCAGGTCGAATGTGGACGCCGAGAGCTGATAGGGGCTGAGACTGCCGCCCCGGCGCTCCGCCGCCGACTTCAGTGCCTGCGGAGGGAATGGTCGCACCGGCTCCACCGGAAGCCGCGTGCCGCCCGGCATCACAGCGGTCCTTGTCTTCTCTCTCGCGCTAGCGAGAACGCCGCACGCTTCCTCGCTGCGAAGGACCCGCGAATCCCCCCGCCCGCCCCGGTCGTCGTTCTCCTGTGAGGTGATTCCCACAAGCTCGCCGCGCGCGGTGAAGACGGGACCGCCGGCGCTGCCGGCTGGAAGCGAGAAGTCCGTCACGATCTCGTGCGCCTCCACGCGTGCGACGGTTCCGCTCGTCATGTTCTTCGGCTGGCGAAGGGGAACACCAATGGTGAAGAGGTCCTGTCCGGCCGCGACCGCCGGCGGCCTGGTCTCGCTGCAGGGTAGCGACACGGCCGCCACACCGGTGATCACCTTCGGATCGATCCAGAGCACCGCGACGTCGTGCATGGCATTCGACGCGACCACGGTGGCGGCGACTTTGACGCCGGATCCGAGTTGCACCTCGACGGCGTTTGCCGCGCCGACGGCGCGCTGGGTCGTCGCCAGCAGCCCGCCGGCGTCGACGATGAACCCGGATGCGTGTGAGGTTGGCGTCCAGACGGCCGCAACGCTGTCCTGCCAGCGAGGGAGGAGAAAGGACGGATCCGCCTCGAGCGGCGTGTCGGATCCCGTGGTTCCTGAAGCTGCCGGCCCGACTTCCGCGTTGTCGCTCGTCAGATTGAGCGACGAGTCGTGCCCCGCCACGACACGAATGATCTGGGTCCACTGATAGGCCTTCCCGTTGAACGACACCGGCCGGTCCGATTCAACGGTGTAGCTGCCGGGTCGGAGCTCCACGTCCGCTGTCCCGTCCACCCGCGTGACGATGCGACGCGGGGGCGCGCTCGATGGATTGTCGCTGATGAGCAGCGCATGCCGCGGAACCGGGGTCGGATTCTGCTCGCCGTCAGTCAGTACGACCTTGATATGGAGGACGGTGAGGGCTTGCCCTGCGAGCGCGCCTGGGACGCTGGCAAGGAGCATCCCGAGGACCAGTACGTGGCGCATGGGATCATCGTCCCCCTCCCAAACATCGGAAGTCAACGCGCGCTCCCTCGGCAATGCCTCGCCAGGGTTGCCGCCGCCGGACGTCTTTTGTCGGGGGGCCAGAGGTCTTCCCGGAAGCTTCAGAACGGGCGGGCTGTTTTCAGGGATGAATACGCGCATTCGCGAGGCCGGCGTCTTGCTAATAGAAGTCCGGAGGCTCCCCAATGCGTCGTGTTGTGATCGGTCTGTGCGTGACCCTGCTTTTTACGTGCCGCCTCGCCCAGGCTGCGGCCATCAGCGTGGCCGGCGCCGACTGCGGTACGGATCCGCTGCTCGGACTGACGTTCACAACACTTACAGGATCGAGCGGCGGGCTCGATGGGGCCGGGTGCCCGACGGGCGGCTTCGGCCTGGGAGCGATCGCCGGTTCCGGAGGGCCCCTCTACGGGCCGGTCGTGAACTCGATCGAATTCAGCATCAGCGATCCGGGACAGGTCGTGAGCAGCGGGTTGACCGTCACGGGGGGGGCAATCGGGTCCGGTCCCACCGGTCTCGTGGAATACACCGAGACCGGGTTCCGCCTGTCTGGAGGCTTTGGAATATACGCCCCCTGCACGTTCATCGGAGAAGGCACATCGGACGGCCCCTGCGGCTTCAAGGACGCCCTCATTACCTTCAGCGGGTTCGAGGCCGGTACCCAGTTCACCGTCGTCGCCGTCAACGGGATCTCTAGTGTGCCGGAACCGGGCACGCTGGGATTGCTGCTGACAGGCCTCGGAGGCGCGGTGGCGGGCCGCCGCTGGCGTGTTCGCGGGCGCGAGGCCCGTTAACTGCCAGCTGTCGGGGTCCGGAGAGCCGCGAATCGCGGATCCGCGCGGAGCGGCCGAAGGTCGGGATCGGTCGCGATGGATGAGAACGGCAGGCCTCTCTTGAGGGCCTGCGTCAGATCCAGGAACGCACGGTCGGTGTCGTGCAGCAGGGCTGACATCACCGCCTCGTAGTACAGCAGGTCCGCGCTGGCCTTGTCGATCGCGCGCGCATCGGTCATGAACCGTCGCGCCGCGGGGCCGTCCCCTTTTTTCGCGTAATACAGCGCAAGATTTCCCTTCGTGCCCGCGTCGCGCGAATTCACCTGAAGCGCCTTGAGCGCGAGCGCGATCGCGCGGTCGTACGTGCTGTTCGCTTTGTCTCGCTGACCCGCCCAGCGGTAGCCGTCCCCGAGGTTCCCGACGAAGACCTCGGCGTTCGGCTGCAGCTCCACGGCCTTCTCGAACATCCCGACAGCCTCCGGAAAGCGTTCCGCGTTCGCATAGGCGATGCCGAGGTTCGTGTAAGTGTTGGGAATGGGCTGCAACGTGAGAGCCTTCTTGAACGCTCCGATCGCCTCGTCCGATCGGCCCGTGCGCAGATAGGCCGCGCCCAGATCGTTGTAGCCGTTGACGTTGTCGGGCGCGAGCTCGATGACTTTCTGGAAGGATTTCACGGCCGCATCGTACCGCCCGAGCTGCAGGTAGGCCGCGCCAAGCGAATTGCTGTTGATCCAGTGATACTGGTTGACGGCCAGCGCCTTTTTGTACGCCTCGATCGCCTCGTCGCCATGGCCGCTCGTCAGGTAAGCCCGCCCGAGCCGCCTGTACGCGTCGTCGGAATTCGGCGCGAGCTCTGTCGCGCGCGTGAGTTCGACGATGGCTTCGGCGGTGCGTCCCGTGGCCTGGTAAACGTTCCCGAGCGACGCGTGGACCTCCACGAGGCTCTCGTCTATCGATTGCCCCTGCTGCGCCGCCGAGAGCGCCCGCTGGAGCCACTGATTGTCCTTCGTCGCACGATACATGCGCAGTGAGCTGTCGGCGATGCCTGTGTACGCGAGGGCGAACCGGGAGTCCTTCTCCAGCGCCTCCTCGTATGCGGCGATCGCGGCTTTCACGTTCGTCACGTCCTGCTCGCCGCGCATTGCCCGGCGGCCTCGCAAGTACGCGCTGTATGCATCGATGTTCTCGGTTGGGTGCGCGGCCACGGTGCGCGACAGTTCGGCCGTGCTGCGGGTCACATTCAAATGACCGACGAGGGCCTCGTATACGCGGTCCTCGAGCGTCAAAAGGTCTGCCGCTACGCCGGTGAACTCCTGCGACCAGATCCGCTTGTTCGCCGCCACGTCATCGAGGTTCGCGGTGACCCGCAGTCGATCCGCTCCCCCCTGAACGCTCCCCGAGACGATGAAAGCTGCGCCAGCGTCGCGGCCGATCTCCTGCAGGGAGCCTTTGCGTGAGGCGCGGTCCGCAGCAGCCGGCGATGCGACCGCGACATTCTTGAGCGCGAACAGCTTGGACGCCAGCGACTCGTCCAGCCCCGCGGCTGCCGGTCCGAGGACGGCCTGATCGCCCGTTGCGGTGAATGGAAGAACGGCAATGCGCGAGACGGGCACCGCTACGGCACTGCTGGCGCCGGTCGGCCGCGCGAACATCGACCGCCGCATGGCGGGTGTGAGCACAGCGAGCAGGATCACGACGACCCCGGCAGTGAGCGCGGCCATGCGCCACCTCGGCCGACGGACTGGAGACGGCGGGGCGAGATCCTCCGGCGTCATGATCACCGTCGAGCGCGACTGCGCCAGATCATTCTCGACTTCGTGGGCGCTCCGATAGCGGACCGCCGGGTTGCGCTCGAGGCAGCGCATGATGATGCGGTCCACGTACTCGGGCAGCTCGGGAACCGTGTCGCGGGGCCGCTTCGGCGCCTCGCGGACGCGTTTCATGATCAGCTCGAGCAGTGTCGGCGCCTCGAAGGCCGGGATGCCGGTGACCATCTCGTAGAAAATCAGGCCCAGGGCATAGATGTCCACGCGGTGGTCCGTCGGAGCCCCTTCGACCTGCTCCGGCGCGACGTAGCGCGGCGTGCCCAGGAACTCGCCTGGACGTGTCAGCGCCGCCTTGTCGCTTCGAGGGACTTCGCGAGACCGAAGTCGGAAATGTACAGGTGATCGTCGAGGCCGATCAGGATGTTCTGCGGCTTGAGATCCCGATGCACGATCCCCGCGTCGTGCGCCGCCGCGAGACCGGCCGCGAGCTGCTGGGCGAGCATACATGCCCTGGCGAGCGAGAGACGCTCCCTCGTCAACAGCGCAGCGAGGTCGCAGCCCTCGACGTACGACATCGTGATGTATTTGATGCCGCCCGCGTCCGCGAGGTCGTGGATCCGGAGCACGTTCCGGTGCGACACCTGTCGTGCGAGCAGCAGCTCCTGCTTGAAGCGGCGTTCGAACTCGCGGGCCGACTGGGCGTCGGGGGTGACGTCCGCGCGAACCACTTTCACGGCGATCGACAGCCCGAGCTCCAGGTCTACGGCCTGGAACACCGCGCCCATCCCGCCGGCGCCAAGCTGCCGCTCGATGCGGTACCGCCCCGCGAATACCGTGCCGGGAACGAACATGGACAGCGTCCCGCCGGCGCCGTCGGCCGGTCGGCTGGCGAGCGCGCTGTCGCTCGACAGCCGCGTCACGTCCGCTTCGTCAGTCTCGATGACGTGCAGAAGGGCACTGCAAGTCGAGCAGCGCTCCGCCTCAGAGGACGTGTCGTTGTGGCAGCGGGGGCAAATCATGCCTGTGAGGCCGGCATCCTGCATGGAGGCCGTGTGCTCGTAACTATAGTGCGGCTGGGCTGAAGGATGGGGCCGGATGATTACACTTCGCAAAGGCCGCCTCCGGGGAAGGCGGCGCCCCAAGGCGCGTCGAGAGCACCGCTGACCAGCGGCGGTATACTCACAGCCGCGGCAGGAGTACGCGCCTGGAGGCGATGCCACGTGGGCGCCTCGCCCTGTCAGCTTCAACCGGGAGAGTACCAATGGGATCGCTGCTGCGACTGATCCTCGTCTTCGTCATTCTTGGTGCCCTCGCGGCATTCTTCATGGGGTACCGGGTGCGTGATGGCCACCTCATCGACCCGAACGGCACGATCGCAAGTTCGAGGAAGCTGCCTGAAGTGGACACGGCCAAGGCGCGCGACGCCGGGGCAGCAATTGGCGACAAAGTGGCGGTCGGCGCGGCGGCCGCACAACACGCGCTCTCGAACGCGGCGCTGACAGGGAAGATCAAGGCGAAGATTGCGCTCGACGACACGTTGAAGGCGTCGAGCGTCAGTGTGGAGAGCAACGACGGCGCCGTGACTCTCAGCGGAACGGTGGCGTCAACCGCGCAGCACACCCGCGTGGTCCAGCTCGCGCGCGAGACGGACGGCGTGAAATCGGTCACCGATCACCTGGTGGTGCGGTAGCGCCATGGCGCACAACGAAGGTCTGACGCGGCGGCAGCTCCTGCGCGGTGCTGCGGCCGGCACCGTCGCCCTCGCGTCCGGCGTCGACAACGTTTTCGGCCAGTCTGCGCCGAGGCCGCCGAACATGGTCTTCATCATGGCGGATGATCTCGGCTTTGCTGACGTGTCCTGTTACGGCCGGCCCGACTTCACGACGCCGAACATCGATCGGCTTGCGGCGAGCGGCACCCGTTTCACACAGGCATACGCGAACTCGGCGGTGTGCTCGGCGACACGGACGGCGCTGATTACCGGCCGCTACCAGGACCGGCTGGCTCTCGGTCTGGAGGAGCCACTCACCAATAGGGATGTGGGCCTGCCGTCCGGGCAGCCCACACTGCCATCGGTCCTGAAGGGGGCGGGCTACGGCACGACCTTGGTAGGGAAGTGGCATCTCGGCACCCTCCCGCGTTACGGCCCACTCCAGAGCGGGTACGAGCACTTTTACGGCTTCCGCGGTGGGGCCCTCGACTATTACTCCCACACGTCCACCAATCACAAGGACGATCTGTGGGACGACGACGCGCAAGTGCACGAAGCAGGCTACTTGACCGATCTACTGGGGAACCGCGCTGTGGACGTGATCAACCAGTACGCGAAGTCAGGCAGCCCCTTCTTCGCGAGTCTTCATTTCAATGCGCCGCACTGGCCCTGGGAAGCGCCGGGTGATGAGGCCGAGTCGGGGCGTCTGAAGAGCAGGGGCCTCGCCGACTTCGACAACGGCACCCAGAAGACCTACCAGCGCATGGTGCAGGCCATGGACATCCAGGTCGGCCGCGTTCTGCAGACGCTGGCCGACCGCGAGCTGTCCGGGAATACGATTGTCGTGTTCACGAGCGACAACGGCGGGGAGCGCTTCTCCGACACGTGGCCGTTCACGGGCCGGAAAACCGAGCTCCTCGAGGGCGGCCTCCGCATCCCGTCCGTGATTTCCTGGCCGGCTCACATTCGCGCGGCTGCGGTGTCACAACAGGTGTCCATCACGATGGACTGGATGCCGACACTGCTGGCGGCGGCTGGTATCCCGGCACCGTCGGACTATCCGTTCGAAGGGATCAATCTGCTTCCCATGCTCACCGGGCGCGCAGCGCCGGTTCCCCGCACGCTGTACTGGCGTTACAAGGCCAACGCGCAGCGCGCATCGCGCGATGGCGATTACAAGTTCCTCAAGATTCTCGACAACACGTTCCTGTTCAACGTCGTCGACGATCCGATGGAGCGCGCCAACCTGAAGGACCGCAGGCCGGACGTCTACGCAGCGCTCGTCGCCCGCTATCGCGCCTGGGAGGCG
>JBBWZJ010000231.1:0-29401 GCA_039648985.1 Acidobacteriota bacterium
CCGAGACGTAGAACGTCAGCGTCCAGTTCTGGTTCGTCCACGCGAGGAGGTAGCCGACGACGAGCGGCGAGAGCGCGCCCGCGATGCTGCCCATCATGTTCATGCTGCCGGCGAGCGTGCCCGCGTACCGGCCGCCGACGTCCATGCAGCCGGCCCACGCCGCCGGCATGACGAAGTCGTTGAAGAGCCCGGCAAACCCGAGCACGATCATCGCGAGCGTCGGATCCTGGATCCTGGTGAAGATGAGGATGGACGTCGATGCGCCGAGGAAGCCGATGATGGCGATGATGCGACGCGCACGCGCGACGCTGCCGATCGATGCCGCGATCCGCGGAATCAGCGCCGCGGAGATGAGGCAGCCCACCCCTCCCATGAGCAGCGGCAGCCCCGCAAGGAGCGCGCTCATCTTGATGCTCGTCCCGCGCGATTTCCGCAGGTAGGTCGGGAGCCACGTCACGTAGAACCACCAGCCGTAAGCGAGGCACGCGTACTGGGCACACAGCAGCCAGACGGACAGCTTCGAGACGAGCAATCGCCACGGCAGGGCACCGGACACGGGCGCCGTCTCGCGGGCCGGGGGCAGCAGCGCGAGCTCGGCGGCGTTCACACCGGGATGCGTCGCCGGATCGTCGCGGAACCAGCGGTAAAACGCTATCGCCCAGACCACTCCCACGACGCCGAGGACTTCGAAGGCACGACGCCAGGACAGGAACTGCAGCATGTACGCGACGAGCAGGGGTGTCAGCGCGCCGCCCCACCGCGTGGCCAGCCACAGCGTCGCCTGCGCCTTTTCACGCTCGCTTTTCGGCAGCCAGGTGGTAAAAATCCGCGTCATGTTCGGAAACGCGCCGGCCTCGCCGGCTCCGAACAGCGTCCGCGTGACCATCAGCGAACCGAAACTCCACGCCCAGCCGGTCGCGGCCGTGAAGAACGACCACCAGATGACAATCCGCATGAGGACGCGCCGCGGCCCCATGCGATCGGCCAGCCAGCCGCCCGGAACTTCGAACACGGCGTAGGCCCATCCGAACACCGAGAACGCCCACCCCATCTCGATCGTCGACAGCCCCAGGTCCTTCTGTATGTAGGGGGCCGCCATCGAAATGCAGACGCGATCGATGTACGTGACGATCGCGAGCAGGATCGTGAAGACGACCGCGATGTTGCGCGCCCGGGTCGGCGCGCCGACTGGGGCCGCCGGGGCGACGCCAACCGGAGGGGCGGTTCGAGAATTCATCGGACCTCTATTCAACAGCTTCCGGCTTCCGGCTTCCGGCTCCCAGCTTCACTTCGCGTCAGCAGGCAGCTCTTTGACGGCGATCGTACGCCAGCGCCAGAATCCGCCGGGCACCCAGCGCGTCCCGCCATGGACCTGGATGGCGATCGACCCCTCGGTGATGCCGTCCTTCGCATGATTGGCGGTGTCGGTGAAGTCGGTGATCTGCTGATCGTTCAGCCACACCGTGATGTGCGGCGCCTCACCCACCATCCGTACACGGACCTTGTTCCAGTCCTCGCGCTTCCAGACTTTCATCCAGGGCGCATCCCCCTGCGGCGTGCTGCTGCCGAGCGGAATTCCGCCGGCAACGTCGCCGGCCGGCGCAGCAGCGCCTCCGCGAGGCGCGGCCGGGACCGCGGTGCCCGACGCACCCACTGCCGCACCCCGGCCCGCCGCAGCCGCGCCCGCGGCCGGCGCGTTGCTGCGGCCGCCCACGCCCTCCAGGCCTTCTCCGTAGATGCCCCCGATCGAGCCGCCCGGCAGGTAATCCATCGTGACCTGGTAAGCATCCCCCGCCTCATTCGACCGGAAGAACAGGCCGCTGTCGCAGCCGTAGTCGGGCTTCACTTCCATGTAGACCTCGACGTTCCGGTATTTCTTGTCGGTCAGCAGGATCCCGCCGCGGCCCAGGGGGCTCTGCGTCGCAACGATCAGTCCGTGCAGGACGTGATAGTCAGGCGTCGTGCCGTGATGGTTCGTCTTGCTCACGTGCCAGCCGGCGAGGCTCGTGCCGTCGAACAACGGCGTGAATCCCTCCGGGACGAACGGCTTCGGCGGCGCAATCGGCGCCGGGACGCTCGCCGCCGCCTGCGCGCCGGGCCGCTGCGCCGGACCCGCCTGCGCACCCGACGCCTGCGCTCCGCGCAGTGGCCGTCCAGCCGCGACAATCACAACCGCCGCGACCACGATTACATGCATCACTTCTCGGCGCATACACAGGCTCCTCTTCTTTCAGCTCTCAGACTTCAGCACTCAGCCTTCAGCCTGAAATCTCCCTCGAACGTTTCAGTGTTGATCGAACTTCACGACCTGACGCCCAGCGTCAGGGTGTAACTGACAGCTGATAGCTGATCGCTGATCGCTTCAGGTCAGATCTGCTCGAACCTTGCCGGTTCGATCCTCCTCAGCACCAGGAACACGCTCGCCATCGCCAGGAACGGCAGTGCGCCAGCGCCGAAGAACACCGGGGTCCATCCGTACTTGTCCACGATCATGCCCGTGTAGAGCACGGCCAGCAGCGCCGCGCCGTTGTCCCCGAGTCCCGCAATCCCGTTCACGCGCCCCGCAAGCTGCTGCGGGACGACATCGCCGACGGTGCCGATGTAAGTGGCCGACACCCACTGATTGCCGAAGAGTGCGAGGCCCATCAGGACGACGGCCAGATAATTGTTCGACACGAACGGCATCGTCATGCTGAGCGCGCCGAGCAGGAACGCACAGGTGAACGCGATGTTCCTCCCGCGATCGACGGATCCTGTCACCCTCACCAGCCGATCGGTGATCAGACCTCCAATGACATTGCCGCCCATCCCGATGAGGTTCGGCACCGAGGCGAAGAACCCGACGGCGAGAAACGACATGCCCCGCCCCGTCCGCAGGTACAGCGGCAGCCAGGTCCAGTAGAACGTTGTGATCGGGCCGGTGAAGACGCGGATCAGAAAGAGACCGAGCACCTTGCGATTTCGTATGAGCTGCGACAGCCGGATCGCGGGCGCCTCTGTCGCAAGGCCGGACGGCTTCACCGCCACAGCGGTCATGGTCTGCTTGTCCGGGAAAATCGCGAGCCAGGGCAGCAGCCAGAGCAGACCGAGGACGGACGGGATGACGAAAGCCATCCGCCACCCGAACTGCGTCGCGAGAAAGACGACGATCGGGGGGGCAATGACGGACCCGAACTGTGCGCCCGCGTTGAAGACGCCGCCCGCGCGCGACCGCGTGGCAGCCGGGAACAGCCCCGCCAGCGCCTTGATTCCGGCGGTGTAGTTCCCGCATTGCGTCAGCCCCATGACGAAGCGCAGGACGATGAAGCCGGCGAGCGTGCTGAGGCCGATCCCCACGGCGACGTCACCGGCCAGTGCGTGCGACGCGCTCAGCAGCGACCAGGCGACGAAGATCGCCGCCAGTCCGGACCGGGTGCCGAGGCGATCCATCAGCGCGCCGGCGGGAATCTGCCCGAGCATCATCCCGAGATTGAAAAACACCGCGATATACCCGTACTGCGCGTTGCTCCAGTGGAACTGGGTCCGCAGCTCCGACGCGAGCACCGACAGGACCTGCCTGTCGAGCAGGTTGATCGCGATCGAGGCGGACAGCAGGCCGACGATCGTCCATCGCGCCCTGGCCGAAAGTCCGGTGCCGCTCAGGCTGACGGTCATGGTTGCTTCTCGTCCGCTCTCGTCCATTGCCGCGTCTTCGCCGACCGCTGAACCGCGTCGAGCGCCTGCTGGACGACCAGTGCGTCGCCGAAGTCGGGATGGAAGGGCTCGTCCTTCGACAGCGCCTGGAGAAACTCCGCCAGCGTTGCGATGAACGTGTGCTCGTACCCGATGATGTGACCGGGCCGCCAGAAATTACCGAAAATCGGGCTCTTCAGATCGGTGACCAGAATGTCGCGCGCGCCCTGTTCGGTCGACGGGTTCGAGGCATCGAGGAACTCGAGATGGTTGAGCCGCTCGAGATCGAAGCGAAGCATCCCGCCAGACCCGTGAATCTCGAACCGGTTCTGATTCCGGCATCCGATCCCGAACCGGGTCGACTCGAACGTCCCGGCGCTGCCGTTCTCGAACATCACGAGCGCCATCACCGCATCGTCCACCGCACGCCCGGGGGCGAGGGTGCGTGCGCGGCCGACGACCTCGGCAATCGGACCGTTCAAGTACAGCGAGGTATCGAGTGAATGCGTCAGGAGATCGTCCGCGACGCCCGATCCCGCGAGCGCCGGATCCATCCGCCATGTCGCTGCACGCGACGTATCCGCGCCCCACTGCTGTTTGTACGCGGCGTTGTAGTGGAAGATGGTGCCGAGCCGGCCTTCATCGATCAGTTGACGGGCGTACGCAATCGCAGGCACCCGGCGGTAGTTGAACCACACGAGTGTCCGCACGCCCCGGGCGGCCTTTTCCATCGCCCGCGCCTCCTCGAGCGAGAGCGCCAGCGGCTTTTCACAAAGGATGATTTTGCCCGCCTCGGCGGCGGCGATCGCGACGGGGCCGTGCAGATGATTGGGCAGTGCGATGTCGATCGCGTCGATGTCCTTCCGCTCGATCGCACGCCGCCAGTCGTTCGACGTCTCCTCCCAGCCCCACCGCTGCGCCATCGCGGCAAGCGCGCCAGTGTCGCGTCCGACGAGCAGCGAGCGCCGGATCCGGTACGGCAGGTCGTAGAAATGCGGCGCCTGGCAGTAGGCGTTGGAGTGCGCCTTGCCCATGAAGCCCTGGCCGAGGAGCGCGACGCGAAGTTCTTTCATTTTTGAGGGGGTCAGCTTTCAGCTTTCAGCTGTCAGCTATCAGGCCTGAACCTGAGCTGACGGCTGAGAGCTGATGGCTGAGAGCTGGCAGCTGCTTATACCGCCTTGCTCTTCCTCGCCTCGGCGTCCCAGCCGAGCGGCTTGCCGAGCTGCAGGGACTCGAGCGCGAGGAGGCACGGCAGGGCGGCGTGATACCCGATCTCCATGTCCGCGTTCGGCTTCTGGCGCGACTTGATGCAGTCCAGGAAGTTCCGCGTGTGGACGTCGAGCGGATAATCCTCTTCGACGCCACCCCTGGGGTTCACGTACATCTTCGCTTCGATCGGCGGGAGATTCGAGTTGCCGCCACGACCGCGTCCACCTCCACCGGGTCCGCCGCCGGGATTGCCGGGCGCTCCCGCGGCCCCGGGCGCAATTGCGGCCCCTCCGGCACCGAGCGTGACGCCGCCGGCGGTCGGAGGCGGTGGCGGCCCCTGCTTGCGAATGACGTGCGGCACCACGGGCCGGACGGCCCAGCCCTGACGATTGACCTGGAGCGAGCCGCGATTGCCGACGAAGAACACGCCCCAGTTCTCAATCCCGTCCGACATGTAGACCTCGCCGTTGGCGAAGCTCATGATGAAGTTGTCGTACAACCAGGAGATCGAGAAGGTGTCCGGCACCTGTTCAGGATCGGCGTTCGGCACCGCGAGGAAGGCCCCGTTGGCCGTCGTCCTGACGGGCACCTTGTTGTCGGCGTTCATGAACCAGTGGGCGACGTCCACGTGATGCGCGCCCCAGTCCGCCACCAGGCCGCCGCCGTAGTCGTACCACGCGCGGAACCCGAGCCGTGACGGCTTGAACGGCTTGCGGGGCGCCGGCCCCTGGAACCCTTCCCAGTCGAGACCGGCCGGCACCGGCGCTTCAGCCTCCTTGGCGCGCGCGTAGGATCCGGGCTGCACGATCACGACGTGGCTGATCGTGCCGAGCGTGCCGGCGTCCAGGAACTTCTTCGCCTCCTGGAAGTGATCCCAGCTGCGCTGGTGTGTGCCGATCTGGACGACCTGCTTGCCCTTCTTGTAGGCGTCGAGCATCGCGTTGATGCGCGGGATCGTGTTGGATGCGGGCTTCTCGCAGTACACGTCCTTGCCCGCCGAAATGGCGTCTACCAGCTGCTGGCTGTGCCAGTGGTCGGGGGTTGCGATGAGCACCGCGTCGATGTCCTTCCGGTCCAGAATCCGGCGGTAGTCACCCTCGACCTTCAGATTGAAGGTCTGACGCGCGGGGGTCATCCACTGATCGAGCTTCGCCTTGTTGACCTCCGCCGCCGCGAGGAACTGGCAGTCCTTGTTCCGCGAGAGCGAGTCGAACACGCGGCCGCCACGGTTGCCCGTGCCGATGATCGCCATGCGGACGCGATCGTTCGCCCCCTGGACCCGGGCGCCGAACAACGGTTTTGCCGCCGCGACGGTCAATGCTGCCGCGGACATCTGTAAGAATTTGCGCCTGCTCTCCATGTCTCTCCCCTCGTGCCGTGGCTCTGGTACGAACCTGCCGCCGGCACCCGGACACTAGCGCAGGCATCCTCCTGCAGGTGCAGGAGAGCGGGACGCGAGGAGCTCGGGCATATCGACGACGCAGTCCGGAATCGCGGATCAGGAGTGCCGCGCGCGCCGTGGACACGCCGCCGCACTTGGGTCGTGCTCCGGGAACGAGTAGGCGTTCGCGGAGCCGTAGGCTACACCGTATCGAATCGCTGCGCAACGAAACGGCCTGACGTCGGGTAGATACGCGCCGCGTCCCCCCATCGTTTACGCGGGAGCCCGAACAAAAAAAGAGCGGGCAGGGTGAATCCCGCCCGCTCAGACGCCCGACGGGAGATCCGATCCTTAGAACTGGAACCGGATCAGTCCCTGCATTCTACGCATCGCGAGGGCGCCGGTCGCCGCGCCGAAGCCCGAGTTGTTCGGCTTCGCACGCGACGTGTTGAGGCTGCCGTCGGCGTTGAACTGGTTGTTGACGACCGTGAGGTTCGTCGGGCTCACATACGTCACGCTTGTGTTGCGCGCGTTGATGATGACGGTGTCGAACACGTTGAACGCGTCGACCCGCAGCTGCAGCTGACGCGCCCCACCGAGCCGGATCGTGCGCGCGAGCGCCATGTCCACCGTGTGATCGGGGCATCCGGTCAGCAGGTTGCGCCCGGACTCCAGGCCGACGCTGTTGTATCCGGGGCCCATCACGGCCGCGGTATTGAACTGCGCGTACTGGCTGGAGGAACAGCCCTTCCCCGGATCGCCGACGTAGACGATTCGGGCGCCGTAGTCCGGTGACCCGGTCAGGTTCACGCTGCCGCCGTTGTTCTGGTACGTGAACCCCAGGTCGTACTTCGCCGCCGAACCCGCAGTGAGAATGCCCGAGAGCTGCCAGTCGTTCAGCAGGAGCCCGAGCGCGCGCAGGCCGCCGCTCTTCGAGCGGACGTCGGGCAGGTCCCATACGCCGCTCGCCTTGAGTATGTGCCGCTGCAGGTTGAGGTTCTCGTTCAGTTTTTCGTACGCCGCCTGGTCCTCACGAATACTGATCGTGCCGTCCGGCGCATGCTGGAGCCGCTCCTGCAGCCCCGTGTTGCCCTTGAGCGACAGGCTGAGCGTGTAGTTCACGCCGAACTGGACGCCGTTCCGGAAGCGCCGGTTGAACGACGACTGGATCGAATGGTACGTGTCGTGGAAGTCCGTCGTCTGCTGCGCAATCGTGCTCAGGCCGCGGAACGGACGCAGCAGGTTGGTCGTGACGGCGTTCGCGCCGGGAACGGCGCTGCTGCCCCCGAATGTCGGATCCTGGTTCTGCGGCAGGTACGCCGCCCCGAAGTCCACGGCGTTGAGGTTGACCGTCTGGCCGCCCTGGAACGCGCCGAGGCGGTTGTACCCGTGGTTGCCGACGTACGACACGTCCAGTGACGAGGACCACGGCAATGTCATCTGCACGCCGGCGTTCCACTGCACGGAGGACGGGATTTTCGAGTTGTACTGGAAGATGCTCAGTGACGGGACGCCGACCGTGCTCAGCCCTGTGCCGAGCGTCTGCAGCTGCCCGTTTCGAAGATCCTGCGACGTCGAAAGCGGCGGGTTCCCCGGAATCGAGAACACGGTGTTCCCGTCGGGACGATCGTAGAAGAGCCCCGCGCCGCCTCGGATGATCACGCTCTGCGCTCCGGTCAGGTCATACGCAGCGCCGACGCGCGGCCCGACCACCAGCTTCGGCCACACGTACGAGGTGTTCGCGATGCCGTCGCCCGCCTGGCGGATCCCGTTGACGAGGTTGCCCGAGTTCGGGATCACCGTGCCGATGGCCGCCTGTGTGTTCGCGGCACCGTTCGCCGTGAGAATCTGCCCGGTGAGCGGGTCCATCGCATTCTTGGTGTTGCCCGAGCAGACGACCGCACCGTTGCTGCATCCCGGCACGTACAGCCGCGGCGCGGCCGATGCCTTCCACTGATCGGGGAAGAAGTTCGACATCTGCAGGAACTGATCGTACTGAGGCTGCTGGCGCGTGAGCCGCAGGCCGTAGTCGATCGTCAGCTTGCCGTTCACCTTCCAGTTGTCCTGCAGATAGCCCTCGGTGTTGTTGTAGATCATGCTGCCTTCGATGAGCTTCGACTGCTGCAGATACTGCTGGAACACACCGACAGCGGCATTCGCGTAGCCGAAGCCGGTATCGAGGGCGTTGTTCGTGTCGTTGCCGAAGTTGATGTAGCCCTGGAAGCCCAGGTTGGGGACGCCGCCGGCGCCCGTGTTCTGCGCCTTGTAGCTGTGGTTGTTGTAGACGCCCGCCTTCATCGTGTGGCGTCCCGCGATCTTCGTGACGCTGACGGCGACGTCCTGCGTGCGGTTGATGTTCAGGAAGCCCGGGAAGACCTGGTTCGGCGGACCCGGCAGCGCGCCGACGCCAGCCGTCCCCATGATGCGGGTGCCCCAGCCGAACGCAGGCGGAAGATTGATCCGGGTGCCGTCCCACCACGAGGGATTCAGGTCCTGCATGGTCTTGAAGGCGTAGTACCGGGGATCGACAACACCGGCATCCGGATAGAGGAGCGGCAGGCCCGCAATGCCTCCCGCGCTATCCAGCCGGTTCGCCGTCGGGGTCGTCAGAATGCCGCCCGTGCCCGTCGCGCCAATCGACGCACCACCGGCCAGCTGGTTGCGGATGAACCCGTAAGTCGCCTCGACGAACGTCGTCGGGCTCATGGTGTAGTTTGCCGTCACCCCGTAGTTGGTGATGAACGGATAAGGGTTGAGGACGTCGTTGTATCCGGGCAGGGTGCCTGGGGTCACGAGCTTGCGCGCGCGCTGCCCCGAGTACTTACCCGTGAAGCGCAGCTTCTGCGACATCTGGTAGTCGAGCCGGACGGCCGGCTGCTGCGTGAGGTTCACGACCGACGGCGGCGCAATCTGGTAGTTGTAGTTGAGCCCGGCCGTCTGTGTGACGTTCGGCAGCGGATAGCGGTTGAGGATGTTGACGCCGGTCTGATACAGCCTGTTCGCCGGGATCTTTCCGAGCACGCCGTTGCTGTCCTGGAAGCACCCGGCGGGGCTCGCCGCGGTGCAGGCGGCACTGGACGTCGGATCGTGAATCAGGTTGAAGAGGACGCCGTTGTTGTCGAGCGTCTGCGAGAAGTCGCCCGCGCGCTCGGCGGCCGTCGGCACGCGCAGCCGGATCGGATTGCCGCCGTTGATGGCGGTGGTCGTCGGCTGGTATTCGTGCGTGTAGAAGAAAAAGAGCTTGTTGTTGCCGCCGGGCTTGCCGACGGGGCCGCCCAGTGAATAGCCGAGGGTCTTCGTTTTCGACACGGGCTTCGGGTCGCCGTTCCTCTGGTTGACCCACGTGTTCGAGTTCCAGTCCGAGTTGGTCTGCACGTCGTAGGCGGACCCGCGGTAGCGGTTCGTGCCGCTCTTGGTGACGGCGGTGATCTGCAGCCCGCTCGACCGGCCGTATTCGGCCTGGTAACCCTGGGTGAGCACCTTCACTTCGGCAATCGACTCGATGTTCATGTTGAGCATCTGGCCGTTGTTGCCCGTGTCCATGACCGACACGCCGTCCATCATGATGTTGTTCTGGCCTGCACCGCCGAGACGCGTGCCGCCGGCGGACGCGCCGCCCGAGACGACGCCGGGGACGAGCGCAGTCAGACTGGTGAAGTTCGCGTGGTTGATCGGCAGGTTGGCCACCTGCTCGGTCGTGATGGCGAAGGAGCGTTCGCCGCTCTGCGACTGCACGAGGGCGGCTTCTGCGGTGACGTTCACGGTTTCGGTGGCGCCGCCGACTTCGAGCACGATGCTCGGCACGCCCACACGATCACCGCCCGAGACCTGGATGCCGGTGCGCCGGAGGGTCTTGAACCCTTCCATCGTCACTTCGACGGTGTACTTGTCGCCGGTGACGTTCGGAAATACGAAGTCGCCGCTTGCACTCGTGATCGCGGGAGCCGACCGCGTGCCACGCGCTTCGCTGATGAGGACCACGGTCGCGCCGGGGACGACGCCGCCCTGCGCATCCTTGACCGTGCCCGTGATCGTCCCTGTCGTGATCTGCGCTGTTGCATCGAGGCCGCCCGCACTCAGGGCCACGACCACCAGCGCGACGAGCCACCCGAGTCGCTTGCTGAACATCAGTTGAACTCCTCCGAAGGTTGTCGCCGAGGGGACCAACGTACGGCGTCCGGTGAGCGCATCAGGGCAGGTTCGAGCGACGGCGACCGGCGGCTCCCGAGCGCGCCGGGCCTGTTTAACTGTTGTGTAACCGGTTGCGGGATGCTAACCGCGGCTGGGGTGGTTTGGCAATGCTTTTTGCCGCTTTTGTGGCGCTTTACGCAATACCGCCACAAATTTGTGGCGTTCTGGGTGGACAGCATGCCCGACCGTATCGCGGTGCGAAACATCCACTGACGCTCCGCCACGGAAGAGCTAGCGTCTGGGCTGCGGCACGCGGTGGCCCGGATTCGCCGTACATAAAAGAGAGCGGGCAGGATTGACCCTGCCCGCTCGCCGAAACGTCTGCGGGTCGGTTCCTAAAACTGGAACCGGACCTGCAGCTGCACGTTGCGCATCGCCTGGGCCCCCGTGGCCGCACCGAAGCCCGAGTTGTTCGGCTTCGCACGCGACGTATTGAGGCTGCCGTCGGCGTTGTACTGGTTGTTGACGACCGTGAGGTTGGTCGGGCTCACGTACGTCACCGTCGTGTTCCGGGCGTTGATGATCACCGCGTTTAACGCGTTGAACACGTCGGCGCGGAGCTCGAGGCGGCGGCTGCCGCCCACGCGCAGGTCCTTCGAGAGCGACAGGTCGACGCGCTTGTCGGGGCATCCCCGGAGGATGTTGCGGCCCGACTCGAGCCCGAGGCTGCCGTACTGCGGACCGGTCACCGCGTTCGTGTTGAACTGCGCATACTGGTTCGACGAGCACCCCTTGCCGGGGTCGCCGATGTAGACGATCCTCGCGCCGTAGTTCGGCGACCCGGTCAGGTTCACGCTGCCACCGTTGTTCTGGTAGCTGAACCCGAGGTCGTAGGCCGCGGCAGAACCAGCCGTGAGCACGCCGGCGAGCTGCCAGTCATTGAGGATATACCCGAGGACACCCCCCATGCTGGACGGCACCTTCGGCAGGCTCCACACACCGTTCGCCTTGATCGTGTGCGGGCGACGGTCGAGCGTCTCGTTCTCCTTTTCGTACGCGGCCTGGTCGGCGCGGACGGTCAGCGTGCCATCGGCCGCGTGATCGTACCGCTTGGTCAGACCGGTGTTCCCCTTGAAGGAGATTCCGTAGGCGTAGTTCAGGCCGAACGAGAAGCTGTTCCGGAACCGGCGGTTCACTGAGGTCTGGATCGAGTGGTACTCGTCCCAGAAATCCGTGGTGTAGGTGGTGATGTTGCCGATGCCCTTGTAGGCCTTGAGCTGGTTTTCCGGATACGCGAGCGCTCCGGGGACCGTGCTCGTGCCGGCGCGTGTCGGATCCTGATTCTGCGGCAGGTACGCGGCACCGAAATCGACGGCGTTGAGGTTCGGCGCGTTGCTGATCCGGTTCACGCCTCGCGTGCCGACGTAGGAGACATCCGCCACCATCGCCCATGGAAGCGTCCGTTGGATGCCCGCGTTCCACTGCCACGACGCCGGGACCTTGGCGTCGTACTGGAAGATGGTCATGCCGGCCACACCGACAGTGCTGAGGCCCTGGCCGAGGGTCTGCAGCTGTCCGTACCGCAGATCCTGGGACGTGGCGATCGGCGGATTGCCGGGAATCGAGAAGATCGTGTTGCCGTCGGGGCGATCGTAGTACAACCCGCCGCCCGCGCGGAAGATCGTCGTCTGGCTGCCCGTCAGGTCGTACGCCATGCCGAAGCGGGGTCCGAGCACGAGCTTCGGGAAGGTGTAGCCGGTCTTCGCGATGCCGTCACCGGCCTGGCGAATCCCGTTCAGCAGGTTGCCCGAATTCGGGATCGGCGTGCCAATCGCGGCCTGCGTGTTGGCGGTGTTGGGCACCGTCAGGATCTGCCCGGTCCGGGGATCCATGGCGTTGCGCAGGTTGCCGGAGCAGGTGGCCGCGCCGTTGCTGCACCCTGCCACGTAGAACGTCGGCGCCTGCGCGGGGTTCCACTGCTTGGGGAAGAAGTTCGACATCTGCTGGTACTGGTCGTACTGCGGCTGCTCGTGCGTGAACCGCATGCCGTAATCCAGCGTCAACCGGTTGGTCACCTTCCAGTTGTCCTGGAGGTAGAACTCCGTGTTGTTGTAGATCATGCTGCCTTCGACGAACTTGTTCGCCTGCTGATACCGGCTGAACACGCCGAGCGCCGCGTTGGCGTAGCCAAAGCCGGTGTCGAGCGAATTGTTCGTGTCGTTGCTGAAGTCCACGTTGCCCTGGAACAGCGTGCCGCCGACGTTCTGCGCCTTGAAGCTGTGGTTGTTGTAGAAGCCACCCTTGAACGTGTGCCGGCTGATGACCTTCGTCAAGCTGACGGCGACGTCCTGCGTACGGTTGATGTTGAGCCACCCCGGATAGCGCTGGTTGGGCGGCGGAGCGCCGATCCGGCTGCCCCACGAGAAGTTGGGCGGCAGGTTCAGGTTCTTGCCGTCCCAGAACGGCGGTTTGACCGCGTTCAGCACCTCGTTGGCGTAGTAACGCGGATCGACGAGGCCGGCATTCGGATAGAGCATCGGGAAGTCGGCAAGGCCGTTGAGGCGATTCGACGACTCGTTCACGAGCACGCCGTTCTCGTTGCCGCCGGTCAGCTCGTTCCGGATGAAGCCATACGTGCCCTCGACGAAGGTCGTCGGGTTCATCGTGTAGTTGACCGTCGCCGCGTAGTTGGTGATGTACGGGAAGGGCGTCTTGACATCAGTGAAGCCCTGGATGAGTCCCGGGGTGACGAGGGGACGCGAGCGCTGGCCCGAGTACTTGCCCGTGACCCGCAGCTTTGCGGACATCTGGTAGTCGAGACGGACGGCGGGCTGCTGCACCAGGTCCTTCACGGTCGGCGCCTGCACCTGATAGTTGTAGTTGGTGCCCGGGGCCTGCGTCACGTTCGGGAGTGGGTAACGGTTCAGCACCGCGAGACCCGTGCTGTAGAGGCGATTGGCCGGGATCTGGTTACCCGCGAACGTGCCGCCGTTCGGGTCGGCAAGCGCCGGGATCGGATTGCCGTTGTTGTCCAGGCTCTGCGAGAAGTCGCCGGCGCGCTCGAGCGCGGTCGGGACGCGGAACCGGATCGTGTTGCCGTTGTTGATCGCGTTGGTCTGCGGCCGGTACTCGTGGGCGTAGAAGAAGAACAGCTTGTTCGCGCCACCGGGCTTGCCCACCGGGCCGCCCAGGGTGTAGCCGAGCGTCTTCTGATCCGTGTGCGGGGTCGGGTCGCCGTTCTTCTGCCGGACCCACGTCGTCGTGTTCCAGTCGGAATTCGTGAAGACGCTGTATGCGGACCCGCGGTAATGGTTCGTGCCGCTCTTCGTGACGGCGGTAATCTGGAGGCCGCTCGATCGGCCGTACTCGGCCTGGTAGCCCTGCGTGAGGATCTTCACCTCGCCGATGGACTCGATGTTCATGTTGAGCATCTGGCCGTTGTTGCCGGTGTCCATGGCGGAGACGCCGTCCATCATGATGTTGTTCTGGCTGGCGCCGACGCCGGTGCCGCCGAGACGCGCACCCTCGCCGCTCGCGCCGCCGGGCATGACGCCGGGCGTGAGCTGCGTCAGGCTCGTGAAGTTGCCGCGCGCGATCGGCAGATTCTCGATCTGTTCAGTGGTCACGGCAAAGGAGCGCTCGCCGCTCTGCGACTGCACGAGCGGAGCTTCGGCAGTGACGTTGACCGTCTCGGCCGCGCCGCCGACCTCGAGCGTCATGGCGGGGACAGCGACGCGGTCGCCGCCGCTCACCGCGATGTCGGCGCGCTTGATCGTCTTGAAGCCTTCCATCGTCACTTCGACGGTGTAGGTGTCGGCCGTGACGTTCGCGATAACGTAGTCGCCCTGCGCGTTCGTGACGGCCGGCGCCGTTCGCGTTCCGCGTGCTTGGCTGATGAGCACGACCGTCGCCCCGGGAACGACGCCACCCTGGGCGTCCTTCACCGTGCCAGAGACCGTGCCGGTCGTGATCTGCGCACTGGCATTGATGACGCCCACACATAAGGCGATCATCGCGAGCGCCGTGAGGCGCCCGAACCGCATCCTCGTCATTGATTGCACTCCTAATTTCTCCGCGAACCGAAGGTGAACGACCGAGAACCCGCTCCGGGAAAAGACCGCCCGGGGCGCCGACGCGTCTGATTGTCTACAAGGGGACCTGTACGACCGATGTAATCGGTTGCGGGATGCTATCCGCCGCAGGGGTGGGTTGGCAACAGGATATTCACACGTTTGTCACACGTGGACGAATCTCGCCACATTTCTGTGGGAAATCGCGGAAACGGCCGTCAGGCCGTATCGCATTGCGATACGGCACCGGATTCTGCCCGATACGCGGCCGCCAGGAGCGAGATCGGATGCGCGACCGTAATCGATCTCCCGCTCGCCTGCAGGCCCCGCGCAAGCTGCAGCTGACACCCCGGATTGGCCGTGGCGACGATGGTCGCGCCAGTCGCGAGGACGTGCGCGACCTTGCGCGCGAGCAGGAGATCGGCCTGCTGCGGCTGCGTAATCGCGTACACACCGGCAGCCCCGCAGCACCACGTTGATTCCGTGAGCGGCACGAGGGTGATGCCGGGGATGATGCTCAGCAGCGCCCGCGGCTCCCGCGCGATTTTCTGGCCGTGCACGAGGTGACACGAGTCATGGTACGCCACGGACGTCGTCGGACGGTCCGTGGTCGCGCCAACCGCCGGCCGCGGCGGCCGACATCCGATCTGCGCCAGCCACTCATGCACGTCCCGCAGTTTCCCGTCCCAGGTGTGTGCCCGAGGCTCGTAGGCGGTATCGCCGTCGAGCAGCGGCCCGTACCTCCGGAGGTGCGAGCCGCACCCGCCGGCGTTCGTGACGATCGCGTCGTACTGGTCCGGGGGAAAAAGATCGATCATGCGGCGCGCGAGGATCCGCGCCCCTTCCAGATCTCCGTTGTGGGCGTGAAGAGAGCCACAGCAGGGCTGTAAGGGAGGCGTGTGGACCGCGCAGCCGTTCGCGAGCAGCACGTCAGCCGTATCACGATTGACGTCCGCGAACACGAGATCCTGGACGCAGCCGGTCAGTAACGCGACGCGATAACGGGCGGCGCCAGCCGGGCGCTCCTCGGGCGCGATCAGTCGATTCGAAAACGCGGCGCCGACACGGGGCGCCTGCGGCTCGAGGCGACGAAGCGCCTCCGGAAGGACCCGCAGCACGCCGGTCGCCCGGACGGCCCGCTCGAGTCCGGAACGCTGGTAGATGCGCAGCAGCGCACCGGCGGCCCGAAGTGCGCGCGGCCGCATGAACAGGAACCGCAGCGTCACCGCGCGCCACAGCTTCCGCTCGAGGCCGGGATGCGCGCCGTGGGTCTCGATGTCGTTGCGCGCGGTCTCGAAGAGCTCCGCGTAGTCGACGCCCGCCGGGCATGCCGTCTGGCAGGCGAGGCATCCGAGGCAGTAGCTCATTTCATCGCCGAACTCGCGGGTCACCGCGAGCTCGCCGTCCGCAATGGCGCGCATGAGCGCGATCCGTCCGCGCGGGCTGTTCCGTTCCCGCTTGGTCGTGTCGTATGTCGGGCACGTGGGCAGGCACATGCCGCAGTGCATGCACTGCTGCAGCACGGAGTAGTCGATCGATTTGAGGGTGGCGGACACGATCGTTCAGTCTTTCAGCTTTCAGCTCTCAGCTCCCGGCTTCCGGCTTCCAGCTCCCGGCTCTCGGGTTCAGCTTCCAGCCCTCAATCGCTCCAGAACTCGCAAAGCTGACGGCTGACAGGCGAGAGCTGATAGCTCGTCGCCGCGCGGCCGCGCGACAGGTCAATCGAAGATCTTGCCCGGATTGAGGAGCCCCGCGGGATCGAGCGCGTGCTTCACCTGCCGCATCACTTCGAAGCTGCTGTCCCCCATCTGCTGCCGCAGCCACGCCTTCTTTGCGAGGCCGACGCCATGCTCGCCCGTGATGGTCCCGTTCAGCGCGAGCGTCTTCTTCGCGATCAGGTCGAGCGCGTGGTGCACGCGCGCCATCTCGTCGGCGTCCCGTTCGTCGGTGAGGAACGTCGGATGGAGATTGCCGTCGCCCATGTGGCCGAACGTGCCGACCTGCAGATTCGCCGCCCGCGCCGTCTCGGCGATGAAGCTCACCATAGCGGCCAGTTCGCTCCGCGGCACGGTGAAGTCTTCCAGGATCGTCGTGGGCCTCCGCCGCGCGAGCGCCGAGAAGGCGTTCCGCCGTGCCGAGGCGAGCGCCAGCGCCTCGGCATCGTCGCGCGCGGCCCTGACCTCCCGCGCGCCCTGCTCGCGCGCGATCGCCATCATGCGATCGGCTTCGTCGGCGACGGCGGCCGGATGGCCGTCCGTCTCCATCAGCAGGACCGCCGCACAATCGGTCGGCAGCCCCACGTGCGCGAACTCCTCGACGCACACGGCCGTCATCCGGTCGAGGAACTCCAGCGTGCACGGAATGATGCGCGCGGCAATGATCGCCGACACGGTCTCGGCCGCGTCCTCGATCCGATCGTACAACGCGAGCATCGTCTGGCGCGCAGGCGGCCTGGGCACCAGCTTCAGCAGCACCTCCGTGATGATGCCCAGGGTGCCCTCGGATCCGATGAACAGGTCCTTCATCGAATAGCCGGCGACGTCCTTCACGCACGGACTGCCGAACCGCGTGACCCGGCCGTCCGGGAGGACCACCTCGAGTGCCATCACGTAGTCCCGCGTGACGCCGTACTTGAGGCCGCGCAGGCCGCCGGAGTTCTCGGCCACGTTGCCGCCAATCGTGCTGACTCGCATCGACCCCGGGTCCGGGGGATAAAACAGGCCATGCCGCGCCGCGGCGTCGTCTATCGCCAGGGTCACGACACCGGGCTGTGCGCGGAGCGTCAGATTGCGCGGGTCGACGTCGACAATCGCGTTCATCTGCGCGAGGCACAGCACGAGACTGCCTGCCCCCGGCACACTGCCGCCGCTCAGGCCGGTCCCCGCGCCCCGCGTGACGATCGGCAGCGCCCGCGCGGCCGCAAACTCCACGCACCTCGCCACGTCCTCCGTCGTCCGCGGAAACACGACCGCGCCCGGCCGCTGGCGCAGGGCCGCCGTGCCGTCGAAGCCGTAAGGGATGATGTCTTCCGGCTCGGTCAGGACAGCACCGGCCCCGAGAATGCTGACGAGGGCGTCAGTGAGGGCCGAGGAAAGGGGCATGGGGGATTGTAATCTGTTCGAGGTTCGGGGTTCGGGGTTCCGGGTTCCGGGTTCGGGTTCCGGGTTCAGGTTCAGGGTTCAGGGTTCAGGGTTCGGCGTTGCGGTCTGACAGCTGATAGCTGGTAGCTGGTAGCTCGAAGCCGGCCCTCTGTGCTGTCGTAAACTTGCGGACGGTGCCACTGGTCACGCGTTCGACGAATCTGCACGTGAGCGGAGGGCTCATCCGGGCGGTCGGGTTGTGTCTGGCCGCAGCCGGGTTGGTGGCGACAGTCGCCGCTCGCGCGGAAGGCGGCCAGTCGGCGCGAGGGCCGGCCAGCGTCCAGGAACGATTGAATCGCGTCGGCTCCGGCCTGTTCGCCGGCACGGCACCGCCGGACGACGCCATTCGGGAGCTCAAGAGCGTTCTTGCGATCGACCCGCAGTCGGCGGAAGCGCATCTTCTTCTGGGAGTCGCGTACCGCATGCGAGGCTCGCCGGAGCTGACTGGTGAAGCCAGGGCGGAGCTCGTCCAGGCGCTCGCGATCAAACCCGAGCTCGTGCCGGCCCGCGTGTATCTGGCCCAGCTCTATCTCGATCTTGGGCGCGCCGGCGCGGCGCGGGAGGTGCTGACCACCGGGCTGGCGCAGCGGCCCGACGATCCTCAACTCGGTGCGCTGCTGGCGGAGACGGAACGGCAGCTCGGGCACCCGGATCGTGCGATCGAGCTCGCGCGGCAGGTTCTGCTGCGGGACGAGTCGCTCGCCCAGGCCCGGTACTATCTCGGCCTGGCGCTCCTCGATGCGAAGCAACGCGACGCGGCGATCGAGGAACTCGAACGGGTCGTCCGGTCGGGTCTGAAAGTCGCTGACGCGAACCTCGCGCTTGGCGCGGCCTACATCGAAGCAGGCCGCCTGGACGACGGGATTGAAGTGCTTCGGCAGGGTACGACGATCGACCCGTTGCGAGCCGACATGCGGGTCACCCTGGCGCGTGCGCTCCGCGCGAAGGGGCTTCTCGACAAGGCTGAAGCCCAGCTGATGCTCGCCACGCCCAAACCTCAGTCAGGCGGCCCGCAATTCTCGCAGCAGCAGACGGGGGCGGACTTCTATTTCGAGCTCGGCCTGCTCAGGCGCCAGCAGGGCAGGCTGCAGGCGGCTGCTGACGCGTTCAAAAAGGTCCTCGACACGCAACCGGATCGCGACGACGCCGTGCGAGAGCTGGCGGAGGTGCGGAGGTTACTGCAAAACAAACCGCGCAGGCAGCCCTCCGGGACGGCGCCGTGATCACCGCCCGATGGCCGGCTCTTCTCCTTCTTTGTCTGCTCCCGGTGTCGATCAACTCACACCCGCCACGGGCATCCGCCACTGTCGCCGGGCCGACGGTGCACTTCACCGATGCCACCGCGACGTCGAACATCTCGTTCGTCCACGACTCGGGCGCATCGCCTGACAAGTACATGGTCGAGACCTTCGGGTCCGGCGTCGGGTGGATCGATTACGACAACGACGGCTTTCCCGATCTCTATTTCGTGAACGGCGCTCCGGGCTCGGCCAACGCGCTGTACCGCAATAACAAGGGGGACGGCACGTTCACCGACGTCACGCGCGAGGCCGGTGTGGCGGCCGACGGCAACCGCTCGTACAAAACCGGCGTGGCCGTCGGAGACTTCGACGGTGACGGGTATCTCGATCTATATGTGACGGCGTTCGGCCCCAACATCCTGTATCGCAACAACGGCAACGGCACGTTCACTGACGTCACTGCCGCTGCCGGGGTCGCGGGCGGGCCGAACGAGTGGAGCACGAGCACGGGCTTCTTCGATTTCGATCGCGACGGGGACCTCGATCTCTACGTCGTGAATTACCTGGACTATCACCTCGACGACAATCCGTATTGCGGTCTGCGGAAGCCCGGATACAGGATGTACTGTCATCCGACGCTCTTCGACGGAATGGCCGACCGGCTGTTCCGGAACAACGGCGATGGGACGTTCACCGATGTGTCCAAAGCCGCCGGCATTGCGAATCCCGCAGGCAAGGGTCTCGGCCTCGCCTTCTGCGACTTCGATCGGGACGGCGACACGGACATCTACGTCGCCAACGATTCGGTGCGGAACTTCCTGTACCGCAACAATCGCGACGGGACGTTCACCGACGTCGCGTACGGCACGGGCGTCGGGTTCGACATCAACGGCAAGCCGCAGGCCGGCATGGGGGTCGACTGCGCCGACGTCGACGGGAACGGCTTCCCGGATATTTTCGTCACGAATTTTTCCGAGGAGCTGAACGCGCTCTACAAGAATCTCGGCGGCGGCGCCTTCGAGGACGTGTCGGCGACCGTGGGGATGGGCTCAGCCTTTGCGCCGCTCGGGTTCGGCACCAGACTGTTCGACTTCGACAACGACGGCGACCTCGACATCCACGTCACCAACGGGCACGTAATCGACAACGTGAAACTGTACACGCCGTCGTTCAGCTATGCGCAGAAGGACCTGCTGTACGAAAACGTGGGCGGCCGGTTCCGCGACGTGACGGATGCGGCCGGCGCCGCGTTCCAGAGCGCCCGGGTCGGACGAGGGCTGGCCGTGGCGGATTTCGACAACGACGGCGATCTCGACGTGGTCATCTCGAGCCTGGGCCAGCGGCCGGTGCTGCTGAGAAACGACACGCCGCACAAAGGCAACTGGCTGCTGATTCGAGCGCGGAGCCGGAGCCGGAACACGTACGGGCTCGGCGCGACGGTCCGGGTGGAGACACCGGGCGGGGTGCAGGTGCGGGAGATCAACAACGTCGCGAGCTATTTGAGCAGCAGCGATGTCCGTCTGCACGTCGGACTTGGCGCTGCGGCGTCGGCCCGCCGCATCGAGATCCTCTGGCCCCGCGGAGGGCGGCAGGTGCTCACGGATGTCGCTGCGAATCAGGTGCTCGTCGTCGACGAGCCCTGACCCGAGCGCCACACTTACTCGGCGCGGACCTGTTGCGTCTGCTCCCCGAGCCCCTGAACGCCCAGCCGCATCACGTTGCCCGGCCGCAGGTAGACCGGCGGCTTCTGTCCGAGACCCACCCCGGGAGGCGTGCCGGTCGAGATGATGTCGCCCGGCTGCAGGCTCATGAAGCGGCTCAGATAACTCACCAGGTATGGCACGCCGAACACCAGCGTCCGCGTCGACCCGTTCTGATACCGGTGGCCGTCCACTTCCAGCCAGAGATCGAGCGCCCCGCAGTCAGCGACTTCGTCCCGCGTCACGAGCCACGGCCCGATCGGCCCGAACGTGTCCGCGCTCTTCCCTTTCACCCACTGGCCGGTTCCTTCGAGCTGATACGCGCGTTCGGAGAGGTCGTTGACGACGCAGTAGCCGGCGACATGCGAGAGCGCGTCTGCCTCCTCGACGTATTTCGCCGACCGGCCGATCACCACTCCGAGCTCCACCTCCCAGTCGCTCTTCAGCGATCCCCGCGGCAGGACCACGTCGTCGTTCGGTCCGACAATCGCGGAGGTCGCCTTCATGAAGACGATCGGCTCTTTCGGAACCGCCATGCCGGATTCGGCGGCGTGGTCCGAGTAGTTCAGCCCGATGCAGATGAACTTGCCGACGTGCCCGACGCATGGCCCGATGCGCGGTGTCCCCGGCACCTTGGGAAGCGTGCGGACATCCAGTGCGCGGAGGCGTTCGAGCGACGCCGGCAGCAGCGTGTCGCGCCCGATGTCGCCCACGACCGCGGACAAGTCCCGTATGCCGCCTTCGGAATCGAGCACGCCTGGGCGTTCGTGGCCGGGAGGGCCGTATCGGAGGAGTCTCATGATTTTTCAGCTTCCAGCTTCCGGCTTCCCGCTTCCAGCTTCAATTTGAGTTCCAGCTTCCGGCTGCCAGTCAGTTTGAGTTCCAGGTTCCAGCCCGACTTCTCCGAATTCCACTTCGCTTTGTCGTCCGTAGCTGGGAGCTGGGAGCTGGGAGCTGAGAGCTGGCGTCAATGCGATTCCCTCGGCACCGCATGGCCGCGGCAGCCGACGAGAAAATCGAGATCCGCTCCCAGATCCGCCTGCTGGACGTGATCGACGTACAGCTGCGCGTAGCCGCCCGGCGGCAGGGGGGAGTCGGGCTTCCGCCACGCCTCGCGGCGCGCGGCAAGCACCTGGTCGCTCACGTCGAGGTGCAGGCGCCTCGCTTCGACGTCGAGCTCGATCATGTCGCCGTCCTGGACGAGCGCGAGCGGGCCGCCGGCCGCCGCTTCCGGCGAGACGTGCAGGACCGCGGTGCCGTATGCGGTGCCGCTCATCCGCGCGTCGGAAATGCGGACCATGTCGGTCACGCCGGTCGTGAGCACCTTGGGTGGCAGTCCCATGTTGCCGACCTCCGCCATGCCCGGGTACCCCTTGGGTCCGCAGCCTTTGAGCACGAGCACGCAGTCGGCATCCACGTCCAGTGCGGGATCGTTGATGCGGCTCTTGTAGTGCTCGATGCTCTCGAAGACGACCGCGCGCCCCCGGTGCCGCATCAGGCGCGGGGACGCCGCCGACGGTTTGAGGACCGCGCCCGACGGCGCCAGGTTGCCGCGCAGAACCACGATCCCGCCGTGTGCCGCGAGCGGCTCGTCGATCGGCCGAATCACCTCCGCGTTCCAGTTGGAGGCGTTCTCGCAGTTCTCCCACAGCGTGTGCCCGTTGATCGTCATCGCGTCGCGATTGAGCAGCCCTTTTTCACCGAGGGCACGGATGACGGCGGGCAGCCCGCCGGCGTAATAGAAATCCTCCATCAGGAATCGTCCTGACGGCATCAGGTCCACGAACGTCGGCACGTCGCGGCCGAGCACGTCCCAGTCGTCGAGCGTGAGGCGCACCCCGACCCGCCCTGCAATCGCCAGCAGATGAAGCACCGCATTCGTCGAACCTCCGACCGCGCCGTTCACGCGAATCGCGTTCTCGAAGGCGGCGCGGGTGAGGATCTGCGACAGGCGGATGTCCTGCTCGACGAGCGCGACGATCCGCCGCCCCGCGAGGTGCGCCTGCGCGAACCGCCGGGAATCGACCGCGGGAATCGCGGCATTGTTCGGGAGCGCGAGACCGAGCGCCTCGCTCATGACCGCCATCGTCGAGGCGGTCCCCATGACGTTGCAGGTTCCCCACGACCGGGACATGCAGGATTCGGCCTGCATGAACTCCTTGAGGCTCATCGCGCCGGCGCGCACCTCTTCGCTGAAGCGCCACACGTCGGTCCCCGACCCGATGTCGGCGCCGCGGAACTTGCCATTCAGCATCGTCCCGCCCGAGACGACGAGCGAGGGCAGGTCGCAGCTGGCAGCGCCCATGATCAGCGAAGGGGTGGTCTTGTCGCAGCCGCACAGGAGCACGACCCCGTCGATGGGGTTGCCCCGGATCGACTCCTCGACGTCCATGCTCGCCAGGTTGCGGAAGAGCATCGCCGTCGGCCGGACGCTCGTCTCGCCGAGCGACATCACCGGGAACTCGAACGGCACGCCGCCGGCTTCCCACACGCCCCGCTTCACATGCTCCGCGAGCTCGCGGAAATGCCCGTTGCACGGCGTGAGCTCGGACCACGTGTTGCAGATCCCGATGATCGGACGTCCGTCGAAGATGCCTTCCGGCAAGCCGCGTCCGACCCAGCTCCGATGGATGAATCCGTCCTTGTCCGGGGGCCCGAACCACGCGCTCGATCGATACTTCCGCTTCTGCTCGTCAGACATGATTCGGCTATCAGCTCTCAGCTATCAGCGCTCAGCTATCAGCTTCCGGCTACCAGCTTCCCGCTTCCCGCTTCCCGCTTCCGGCTTCCGGCTTCTGCCTTCCGGCTGGAAGCGACTCGCTCTTGATCGAAGTGTTCATCTGGAGCTTCTGCGCGGCAGGCCGCCCCCGAGTCCCGGATCCCGGATCCCGATCCTACAGCCCCCCTCGGCCCCCGGCTGCTGTTGGGGGTGTGCCGCCGCGGCGGCCGCGTGCGGGGCGTTCGGTCATCAACGTGTCGACCGATCGGTTGCCGGCCCACGCGATGCCGCGGAGCAGCATGCCCTGGATCTGCGGATTCGCGAAGTTGGAGTAATTGTGACCCTGCATCCAGACGAACGCCCGGTAGGCCTGTCCGGTCGGAGCGCCGGCGAGCGCGGGGCCCATCTGCTTCTCGTACGTCCAGATCTGCGGGACGACTTCCCCGGCGTGGCCGGATCCTTTTGCGCTGGGCGTCGGTGCAATCGGCGACGTGGCGAGCACGTGAATCTCGGGCGACTTCGCCCACGTCATCGAGTAGAACGCTTCGTCCCGGATCTTGAAGTTCGTCATGCCCTGCATGATCGGGTGGACGGCATCGACGATGCTGTAGTCGATGTCGGCCTCGAGCGTGTAGTTCACTTCGCCGTGCTTCTTGGCGCCGCCGACGAGTGACGCGAAGTCAGCCGGGTCGGGACCGCAGAGCGCATCATGAATGCTGACCAGCCCGCCGCCGCGGCGCACGTACGCGTCCAGGTTCGCCCGATCTTCCATGCTGAGGTAGCCCGCGTCCCCCTTGTAGATGATGAGGACGTCGCTCGCGCCGAGCTCCTTCGCCGAGGGGAAGTGCAATCCGCCGTCGACGAGCGCGTTGCGATTCATCAGCAGCTTGCTCCAGTCGGCGAGGAACTGCGGATAGTCGTGCTGGCCCTCCGAATGCGTCTTCAGGCCGGCGTAGATGAACACGCGCAGAGGCGGCGTGGAGAACGGACTGGGCTGCGGTCCGCCTCGCTGCGCGCCTGGTGCCGCGGGAATCTGCTCGGCGCCACTCGCGGGTGTCGTCGCGGCCGGCGCACCCCCGCGGGGAGCCGGCGTCCCCCCCTGCCGCGCGATCACTGACGTGCCGGCGAACGCCGTGGCGACGACAAGCAGCGGGATGCGAATCTTCATGACCATTCTCCTCTGGCAAACCCTGGGATCTCTCGGACCCGCCGTCCACCGACAGCGAACCCTCGAGCGTGAAACTGGCGTCGCTGTCGATCGAACCTGACGCGCGAGTCACGGACCGTGGGCCGGCAGCGGCCCTCGCTCCGTGCGCACCGTTCAGCGCTTCGTGTACGTCTTGCTGAAGTTGTTCCGGCTGTTGGTCACCGTGAAGGTGCCGTTCCGCTCCGCAGTAATCTTGATCCAGTACGCGGGAGTATGCGCGGCGGCGGCACCGCCGCCCCGACCTCCGCCCTGCCCTCCCGGTCCACCGGGTCCACCGGCAACGGGCTGCGTACCAGTCGGAGCCGGTCCGCCCGCCTGCGGCGTGCCCGCCACCGGCGCGCCGGCCGGTCCCCCGCCCCCGCCAGAGGCGCCCGGGGCTCCTCCCGCCGGAGGCGTCGCGCCACCGCCGGGTCCGCCACCGCCGGGTCCGCCACCGCCGGGTCCACCGCCGCCGGGTCCACCCGCGCCCGGGGCACCACCGCCAGGCCCGGCGCGACCCGGCCCGCCACCGCGGGGTGGGCCCGTGAGCACTCCCGCGATCACTGCAGGTTCATCGATGTTGGCGATGAACACCCCGGCGCTGTTCTGGTCCAGTCCGGCACCGTATCCCCAGTGGAGCTGCCAGATGTCCTCGAGGCCTGGCGACGATCGCATCGTCGGCATTGCCTGCGCACCCGCGCCTTTGCGCGTGCCGTTCTGCATCACCGCCACCTGGGGCTGCAGGCCGTGCACGAGCACGGCCGATCCCGAGGCGTCCGTGCCGTGGTGCGACACGAGATACAGATCGATCGGTCCGATCGGATTGTTCGGGCACATCAACTCGAACTCTTTGTTCCAGAGCAGGTCGCCGAGGTCGATCGTGCGGAACTGTCCGAGCGTGACGACGCTGCCGACCGATTGCGCATTTTCCGGATCGGTGGTGATGTCCTTGGGCGTGAAGGCCGCGCACGCCGCATTGGGCTTGCCGCCGCCCGGAAGGGGCGTCTTCAGCACGCTTCCGGCGGACGACACGATGCGCCAGTCGACACCGGCAACGGGGACGCGGTCACCCGGCTTGACCACGAGGTGCTTCGCCTTGCCGTACAGCTCCGCGTAGGCCTGCTGAAATCCCGCGACCTGCTCGCGTTCTTCCACCGTCGGGCCGTGATCGATGAACGTGCCTATCGGGATCCGCTTGGCGAGCTCCTGGAGCCCCCCGACGTGGTCGACGTGGTAGTGGGTCGTGAGCAGATAGTCGATCCGGCTGACGCCTGCGTCGGCGATCGCCGCCATGATCCGATCGGTATCGCGGCCCCCCGGATTGCCGCTGTCCATCAGCAGCGACTCGCCCTCCGGCGTCACGAACAGCGTCGCCTTCCCCCCTTCTGTATCGACCACATAGATTGTCAGCGGCCTGGAGCTGGCCGCGCCCCGACCCTGTGCGCCCCGCGCCTGGGCGCCGCCCGTCGCGGGGAGCATGAGGAACGCGGCAACGAGGCTGACCAGCAGAACGGCGCGGCCCGACTTCATCGAGCACCTCCGGCGGGAAGGCGAGCCCACTTACTTGATCGCCGAGAAATCAGTCGGGTCCATGAACACCGACTCGACCTTCGTCGTAAGCGGACCATCCTTCTCGGACTCTGCCTTCGCCTTCACCCATTCCGGATCGGTCCGGAACTCCGCCCAGTTCTTCGCCGCCGCTTCGCGGCTCGGATGTGCCAGGACGTAAATCAGCGTGTTGTCTTTGGCAGGTGCGTCCTGCGGCACAAAGTACCCGATGCTCGTCATCGAGTGGTGGTTGAAGATCGTGATCGTGTGATCGCGAAACCGGCTCTTCAAGGCTTCGAGCTTTCCCGGCGGCGTCGTGTAGGTGCGCAACTCGAACACGCGGTCCGACGCCGCATGCAGCGTCGCTACCGGCGCAAACACTCCCCGCATGGCAAATCCCGCCGCAAACGCCGCTACGACAATCACGAGAACGGAAACTCTATTCAATGACATGTGCTCTCCTCCACCGTGCTAATCCGGCTCGCGCCCGTTTTGTTCTTCCCCGATCGGTTCGAACCGATCGAACCCTCAACCCCGAACCGGAACCTTGAACCCTGAACCCCGAACTGAACCCGGAACCCCGAACCCCGAACCCCGAACCGCGCGCGCAATACGCTCAGCGCGCAATCCATCCGCCATCCACGAAAATCGAGGTGCCCGTCACGTACGACGAACTGGCGGAGGCGAGAAACACGACCGCCCCGGTCAGTTCATCGAGCTCGCCCCACCGGCCCATCGGGATCTGCGCTACGAACTCCTTGTACTTCACGGGATCGTCGAGCAGCTGCCGGTTCATCTCCGTCGCGAACGCGCCGGGGCAGATCGCATTCGCCGTCACGCCGGTGCCCGCCCATTCGAGCGCGAGCACGCGCGTGAGGTTGATGATGCCGGCTTTCGACGACGCGTACGGGGCGCGGCCCGGCAGCGCAATAACCCCGAGGACCGACCCGAGATTGACCACGCGGCCCCAGCCGCGCGTCACCATCCGCGGGCCGAACGCCCGCGCACAGAGAAACGGCCCCTTGAGGTTAGTGTCGATCACGGCGTCCCAGTCGGCCTCCGAGAGTTGCTGGATCGGACCGCGGATGTTGATGCCGGCGTTGTTGACGAGAATGTCGACCGGCCCGAGCTCCGCCTCGACCTCCGTCACGAGCCGCTCGACGTCGGCCAGCTTCGTGACATCGGCGGCAAAGCCGCGCGCGCGCCGGCCCGTCGCCGTGGCGATGCCTTCCGCGGCTCCACGGCACGCGTCGATCGATCGCCCGGAAAGAGCGATGTCGGCGCCAGCCTCAGCGAGCGCCGTCGCCATCGTCCGTCCGAGCCCGCGCGCACCGCCGGTGACGAGCGCAATCCTGCCGTCGAGCCGGAAACTTTCCAAGACATTCTTGTGGGACATTCAGTCTCTCAGCGATCAGCTGTCAGCTATCAGCTCTTACGTGGTGTTGCAGGTCTCTTCGCCGTCACGATAGTGATTTTGAAAATAATACTGATAGCTGACAGCTATCGACGATCGCTAGAACCCTGACGGCCGCACCCAGAAGCTCTCCTGCCACGTGCCGCCGGGCGGGATGCTCTGGAGCTCTTTGTACAGACCCCTCTGCGCGAGGTTCATCGCGTCGGTGATGCCGGCCATGGGCTCGAAGCAGATGTAGTTGCGATCCTGCGCGCCGGCGTTCAGGCGCCCCCCCGCCGCCGCAGGCGGTGCGCCGGGCGCGGAAGGCGGCGCTGGCTTTGGCGCGTAGATGACGACCGACCGATAGTTCGGGCCGAGGAGCACGTCGAGCTTCTGGGCCTTGCCCTTGACCGTCATGACCGCGCGCCCGTCCGCGTCGCGGACCAGATCGCCGAAGACGTGGTCGAGATCGAAGTCCTTCAACGCAATCGCGCGAGGATCGGGGAACAGCTTCTCGATCGGCTCGGTCTCCCCCGTTGGCACCTTGTTCGGCGCAAGCAGCCACTGGACCTTCGCGCCCACGGACACGGTCCAGTCCTCGCGCTTCGAGTCCGTCAGCTGGAAATACGGATGGAAGCCGATGGCGACCGGCATGGGATCGGTGCTCAGGTTCGCGATTTTCGTCGTGACCTGAAGGATGCCGTCCTGCAGCCGGTACGTCATGTCGATCGTGTGCGCGAATGGAAATTGCTTCATCCAGGCAGGATTCCTGTAGAAGTCGAGTCGGCTGGTCATCCAGGCGCTGGTGCCGTCGGACTGCACGTCAGTGACCTGCCACTGGTTCGTGGTCGTCACGAGGCCATGGATCGGGATCGCTCCACGCACGTTCCCGAGCTGCATGTCGAATGCGTACCGCTGGCCGTTCGCGTAGAACGCCTGCTCGTCCAGGCGGTTCGCCCACGGCCCGAGAAACGGAATGCCATTGAAGCCGCCGGCTCCCTTCGACTTGAACTCGTCGACGGATTGATAGGGAAAGTAGAGGACGTTCTGTCCCTTGACCTTCATCTCGAATGCTTTGTTGCCCGCCGACGGGATGATGGATACCACCGTCTGTGTGCGCGCATCCTCGAGGCGCACGACTTCGCCGGCGCGCTCGGCACGATACGCCGTGGAGGCTTGTGACGTCGCCGTTGCCGCCCGCTGGATCGGCGTGGACGCCCGCTCCGACGTGGCGTCCTGCATTTCGTTGTGGCCGCGCAGCTGAAGCTGCGCTCTGCGTTCCGGACAGTACGTAGCGCCGGGCTTCAGCCCGGCGGGCCCCGCGCAGCTGAAGCCGCGCGCTACGACGCCTGGCGCGGTGCTCACGAGCAACACGACAGCAGTCAGAAGACGTATGTGCGTGAATCGCATCGGGTTCTGCTCTTTCTCGAATCGAGGCTTCTGAGGTTCAGTGCGCGCGCCACGGACGCTATTGGCCTCCACGGCCCGCGCCGCCGCGGCCGCCCCGGCCCGCGGCCTGCAGCTCGGGATCGGTCCACGGGCGCGTTCGTGTCTGCGTCAATCCGCGGATCTCCTGGACGTCGTCTGGAGACACAGGCGAGGCCGTGTGCCCCCATTCGCGGCGGATATAAGTGAGGACCGAGGCGATCTGCTCGTCGTTCAGTGCGCTGCCGAGCGGCGGCATGAGCCCGATTGTGCCCTCCTTGCCGGCCAGCAGCACGCGGATCGCCGCGCCCGGGTCCGGTCCGGTCACGTAGCGGGAATCGAGCAGACTTGCCGCGATCTTTTCTTTCCCCTTGCCGTCGGGCTGATGACAGCCCACGCAGACGCTCTTGTAAATATCGGAACCCGCGTCGTAACGGCGCTGCTGCTCGGCTGTGAGCGGGACGAGGGCGGCGACGACGGGGGCAGGCTTGCCGGGCCATTCGAGCTTCGCGACGACACGCCGGGCCACGACGCCAGTCTCGTCTGCGACGGACGCGAGCCGCGTCAGGTCCGCCGGTTCGGCGGG
>JBBWZJ010000337.1:0-3097 GCA_039648985.1 Acidobacteriota bacterium
CTTTTCCCGACGCCGACAGTCGAGCGGATCGCTACGCGGGCACCACGCCGGTGACCGCGTTTCCGCCGAACGGTTACGGCTTGTACGACATGGGCGGCAAGGTCTGGCAGTGGTGCGCCGACTGGTATCGCGCGGACTACTACGCCACCCTGACCGGCTCGCCCGCGCGCGATCCCGCAGGGCCCGAACACAGCTTCGATCCGGAGGAACCCGGGGCCGCCAAGCGCGTGACGCGGGGCGGCTCGTTCCTCTGCAGCAGCGAGTACTGCTCGCGATATCTCGTGGGGAGCCGCGGCAAGGCGGAGATCAGCAGCGGATCGTCGAATCTGGGCTTCCGGCTCGTCGCCGACGCGCGCTGACCGCTACCGCGCGGCCGTCGCGCGCGCCAGCGCATGCAAATCGGCCGCGAACGCCTCCACGTCCGTCCAGTCGCCGTCGTAACGCCGGCCGTTCACGAAGAAGGTGGGCGTGCCGTTGACGCCGCTCCGGACACCGCTGCGGAAGTCCTGGTGGACACGCGTCGCCATCGCACCCGACGCGAGATCGCTCGCGACCGCCTGCTCGTCAACGCCGGTGGACGCCGCGTAGGCGAGAAGGTCCTCGTCCTCGAGCGCCTCCTGGTTCTCGAACAACAGGTCGTGCATCTCCCAGAAGGCGTCCTCGCCTCCATGCGCCGCGACGGACTCGGCTGCCTCTGCGGCGTGCTCGGCATGCGGGTGCGCCTGGTTGAGGGGGAAGCTGCGGTAGACGAATCGCAGCGTATCTCCGAGCTGACGCTGCAGCTCCTGTACGACCGGGTGGGCGCGTCCGCAGTGCCCGCACTCGAAATCGCCGTATTCCACGAGCGTGACGGGCGCGTGTGGCGCACCCTGCACGTGATCCTGGGGCCCGACGGGCGGGTTGAGCGTCGCGTTACTCATGGGTTGCGGCTCCTGCGGCCGCGTCCGCGTGCTGACTTCGCTGTTCGGATGTCAGCGCGTCGAGCGCGGCAAATATCCCATCGGCGCCAGGGTTGATGCCAACAGGAGAGAGATAGCTCCATCGAACGACGCCAGCCGCATCGATGACGACGAGGGCGCGTTCCGAGAAGCCGTCCTTCTCGCGGTACGCGCCGTAGCGGCGCGATACGTCGCCCTTCGGTTCGAAGTCAGCCAGCAGCGGGAAATGGATGTGGCGAGCGTCGCGGAACGCGGCGTGGCACCAGGCCCCGTCGACCGAGATACCCAGGACCTGCGCGCCGTACTCGGCGAACTCCGCGGCCATTTCGTTGTAGATGCCGATCTGATCGCCGCACACCGGGCTCCAGTCGGCGGGGTAGAAGACGAGCACGACAGGCCTGCCCCGGAAATCGGCGAGCGACACTGTCTGATCGGGGGTGGCGCGGAGCTCGAAGGGCGGCGCAATCTGCCCGGCGGACACGAGCGGCGTCGAGGTGGATCGTTCGGATGAAGTCATGAGTCTTGGAAAATGTATGCAGGTGAATTTGCTCTCAACGATACGGCGCAGATGTCTGGACGAGCGAATACGAAGCAAGATGGCGGCCACGACTCGCTCGACGAAGGTCTCGCGAATATAATTCCGGCGTGCAGAGTCCCAGACTTCATGTCATCGCGCACATTCGCGCCAGGCCGGAACACGTCGCAGCGGTTCGCGATGTGCTGGCCGGATACGTCCAGCCCACGCGCGCGGAGGCGGGCTGCTTCGTGTACGACCTGTTTCAGGATTGTGCGGACTCCGCACATTTCACATTCGTCGAGGAATGGGCTGACGCGGCCGCGCTCGACGCGCACAGCAAGTCGGCCCACATCGCCGCCGGCAGGGCGCGCCTCAACGGGCTTACGGCCGCTCCGACCGAAGTGATCAGGTGCGCGCGCCTCGCCTGAGCCGCCCGGCGGCGCTACGGCTGCGGTGCGACGTCCGTACCGAGACCGTGGTGTTCGAGAAACGCGGATATGGCCGAGACGAAGTGCGCCTGGTCCGCCGAGCTCGCGTACACGTGGCCGCCGCGCACTTCGACGAACATCTTTTCTGTCCGGGCGGCTTCGTACAACCGGCGTCCCTCCGCGATCGGAATCACCGCGTCTTCCGGGCTGTGCAGGAACAGGATCGGCGCCCGGATGCGATCGATGCGCCGGAACGAGTCGAACTTGCTCCGCATCACGAGCCGGATCGGAAAAAACGGGTACTGCTGCTGCCCGACGTCGGCAATCGACGCCGGCGCGCCCTCGAGGATGACCGCCGCCTCGTCCGCCTCGGCGGCGAGGCGCACCGCCACCGCGGACCCTAGCGACCACCCGTACACGATGAGCCGCGACGGCGGCACGTGCATGGTCCCGCGCAGGTACTCGTAGGCCGCCCGGGCGTCCGCCGCCAGCCCGTCTTCCGTGGGGGTGCCGTCGAGGCCCGAGAACCCCCGGTACTCCGGAGCGAGGATGTTGACGCCCACCATCTTCAGGACCCGGTAATGCGAGATGTTGACGTTGGAGGCGATCGTCGCCGCATTGCCATGAAGGAACAGCACCCACGGCGAGTTGTCGGGGAGTTCCCGGGCCATACGCCACGCGAACTGCCGGCGGCCGTCGGTGCGCGGGATGTCAATCTGCTCGAAGGGAAACGCGGGCCGCGCTGATCCGAGCGTGGCTCCTGCCTGAAAGACGAGCCGCGTCTCCTGGGTCATCAGCCAGATGACCGCGCCCACGTAGCCGACTGCGACGAAAATCAGGAGGGCCAGCAGCAGCCGCAGCGGGCGGGAGCGCCAGCGCGCCGCCTTCCGGCGTTCTGGACCGTTGTATGACGGGGACCCCAGCATCATGCCGGGCAACTCGGTGGCATCGGTTCATCAGTATAGCGTTGAGGCTCGGACAGGGTACCAAGGGTGCCTGGGGTGCCAAGGGTGTCCGCCTCCGCCCGCCCCGTCGGTCGGACGGGCTATGGCGAGACCTCGCCGTAGCCGCTACGCGGCGTAGGCGGGCCAGGCGTGCCAGGGTGCCAAGGGTGCCAGGGGTGCCAGGGGTGCGCACCCCGCACGTCGCACCCCGCACGTCGCACGCCGCACGTTGCAACGTCGCACGTCGCACGTTGCACGTTGCACGTGGCA
>JBBWZJ010000246.1:0-5370 GCA_039648985.1 Acidobacteriota bacterium
AGCGTCGGCTAAAGCGATCGAGGGGGCCACGCACAGTGGCCCCCTCTCAGGCGTGGCTCAGTGGGTCACGACTGGCACGGCGACGGAGGCGAACTTGTTGCTCGGCAGCCCCGACACCCGCGCGCCCAACGTGACGATCCCGAACTGCTCGTCGCTGACGCGGTTCGCCGCGACGACGATGCGGTCGATCGGCGACGCCGGCAGCACCGGCGGGGCGATCGTGAGCACGTCGGCCATGACGCTTATCCCAGTCGGGCCATCGGCCTCCGGCACGAGCGACGCGAGGTCATCGTCCACGCCGTTGCCGGCGAGCGTGTTGTTGACGATCACGTTGTCGTTCACGTTCTGGAAGGCCGTGTGGCTGTGAACGGCGATGCCCGGGAGCCCGTTGTTCTCGGCCGTGTTGCCCTGCACGAGATTGCCCCAGGCGGCGCCGCCCGGCGGCCCGGCAAAGACCCCGATGCCGGCTGCACCGTTCCCGTTCGAGGCGTTGTCGAGGACCTTGTTGTTGTAGATCCCCGAAACGCCGGGAGCGGCCGGCGAGCCGAACTGGAACCAGTGAGAGGCAAGCGTGATTCCGCAGTCCTTGGTGTTGGCGAGGACGCTGTTGCCTCGGATCGTGTTATCGGAGGTCGGACCGTCCTCGTCCGTGAGGAGGATTCCGCCGATGTTGTCCTGGACGAGGTTGCCGCTCACCGTCGAGTGCGTGACGGTCTGCAGATGCAACGCTTCGCCGCAGTCGTCCGGCTGGTTGATGCACAGCGGGTCGAACGGGCCGGCCGCGTCGTTTCGCATCAGAGTGTTACCGCTGATCGCCAGGTCGGAGGTCTTGTTCGCGAAGATTCCTTCCAGACTGGCGTTGATGATCGTGAAGCCGCGGACACTTGTGCCGGCTGACGCCGCGCCCGAGATGACGATGCCGTTCAGATGACCGGCGGCGTCGATCGTTGCCGCGTCCCCGACCAGCGCGAGCCGCTTCGTCACAGTGACCGACTCGGCGTACGTCCCGGCCGCCACCGCGACCGTATCGCCCGCGTTCGCCTGTCCGACGGCGTAGCCGATCGTGCGACATGGCGACGAGGTGCAGTTGCCGGCGTTGGTACCGGCCGTGGACACGTAACGCGTCGTCTTCGGCGCAGCGAGCGCCGTGCTGCCCGTCGCGGCCACTACAGCCAAGGCTACGAGCAGCGCAAAACAAAGCTTCTTCATTGATGTTCCTCCTGTGTCTCCCCGGATTGCCGCGCGCGATGTTATCGCCGGCGGCGTCGAGGCGCGACGACAACACGGCCGCGCCACGCCCGGCGCCGTGTCGTCAGTCGACGTACTTCAGCGCGAAGTAGAAACTGCTGATCCGGCCGCGACTGACGTTGATGAAGAACCAGGGCTTGAGGAAGTTGTCACCGGTCGCGGGAAGGGAACGGGGACCGCGGCCGACCTTGACCCAGCAGCTACATGGCTTTTCCCGAAGCCGGAGGTTCCACATGAAGCCGTGCCAGAGGTGCAGGCATCGATACCCCATCATCCGGTGACACGGCCCGAGCGGAATTCGGCTTCCGACACCGAAGCCGTTCTTCGCGCGGTAGTACGGGGTCGAGAAACGAATCTCGCTGACCTGGCCTCGGTCGAACCCGACGTACACCCTGCTTCCGTGCAGGCGGTAGCCGTACCTCGGTTCGGAGCCGTACTCGGCCTTCACCTCAACTTTGTAACCGCCGAGCGAGATGTCGCCGATCCTGCTCCAGGGAACGAAGATCGGAGGATCCGAGCCTTCGGTGATCACCCAGCGCGTGAACGAAGTGGACCCCGGGCCCCATGAACAGGCGGCCACCTCGCCGCGCCGCCACGGTCGCCGCCGCGGGAAGCACGCGTCGTACCTCGAGTTGCCGCCGGCGAGGCAGCTGACCGCGGATCGAGCGGTCTCGCTCACGAGGAAGCAGCGGCCTCGTTGCCGGTCCTTGAAGCGGAGGCCGCGGCGGAACCTGCCGCCGGAGGTCCATGGTTGGATGTAGCCGTCCACGTGCGGGTAGCGCTGCCACGCGAGGCGCGGCGCCGGATGCGTGCCGGTCAGCGGCGTGTCGAGCTCGAGCACGCCGCGCTTGTCGAGCGTCGCGTTTTTCGGCAGGCGCGGCCCGGTGGCCTCGTGAAGCGGCGGACACCAGTAGGCCCCGGTGCTCGAGAGCACGCAGGTCCACGTCCCGTCTCCGGCGGGGGTCGCCACGATGCACTGACGGGCCGAGGACAGCCGGATCGAGGAATGCTCCTTTGCATTGGGCCGGCGGAAGGCAACGTTCGCCGGTCCAGGGCCCCAGCCGACCATGTTGCTCTGGTTCCAGCGATCGATGCAGGTGCGCAGTGCTTGGGCGTTCGTGGGCTGTTGCGCCCATGACACGGTGGGCAGCAGTAGCGCGGCGAGCGAGGCGCAAACGCCGCTAAGCCGCATGGCGGTGGGGAGGGAACTAGTTGTCGAAACCTTCGCCGCCCAGCGGTCGCTACGCGTGCTCATCATCGCTCGCCTTCCTGGCTGCCGATGCTAATCCGTTTGAGCAACCGTTGAACGAGCTTCGTCTAACAGCGCGACGGGCGTAGCCCTGCGGCCTTCATCGCATTGCTGCTCGTATCGCTCTTGGCAGCTCGGTCGCATCGAAACCGCCATGGACCACGCCAAAGTTCTGCAAATCGGAGGCGGAGCGACGGGACTCGAACCCGCGCTTTACCCCCGTGGTCCGTTTGCGATCAGGGCCGGCAACGCCCTGTCTTCGCCGCCCGGCGCTCATATCGCCGCGTCGGTACGAGTTGCGTCGTCTGGCAAGTGCCACGAACCCGACGGCGCGGACGCTTGCCGACAGTCACGAGAGCAATTCTGGGCTGTCATTTCCTGGCCTCTTTGACCAGAGCTCGGTCGAAGAACTGGAGCACGCGCCGCTCGTACAGTTGCGGACGCGCTTCGATGCCGCCGACATGCCCGCTGTCGGGAACCTCCCAGATGCGCTTGGGTGCACGCGCGGCGGCAAAATACTGCGGATTAAGATTGCGCTCCCCATCCTGGCCGTGCTCGCCGTAGATGAAGAAAACCGGCGTCGGCGCGATGCGGCTCACCAGATCTTTCAGGCTCGGCGGGGGCGCGTGGTTCGAGAAGAGCGAAATGCCGGCGCTCAGGGCCGCGTAGCTCGTTGCGGACAGCCATTTGTCGCCGACGGTCATGTCTTCGAACTCATGGATTGAGCGCTCGCCCGCCCCTTCCGAGACGACTGCCTTCAACCCGCCGGACTTCGCGGCAGCCTCGAGCATCATCTCGCCGCCCACGGACAGTCCGATGCCGCCGATGCGGGCGTCCTTGACGTCGGGACGGCGCCGGAGGAATGCAACCGCTGCATCCACGTCGCGATAGCCCTCCCAGCCCCAGGCGTTGGGGTCGCCCTCACTCTCTCCTTCCCCGCGCCTGTCGAAGACGAGGACGCCGTATCCGTGCGCCGCGAGGAACCGAGCCGGCTTCTGCGACCCCTTGCGGCCCGGGAACGAGATGACTGCGGCGCCGTTCTTCGACGGCACGTACCAGCCGTGCAGCCGCAGACCGTCGGATGTCTCGAAGCTCACGTCCTCGTGCGCGGCTCCGATGGCGTCGACCGGCACGAATGCGCGGGCGGTGTGCGTCAGGACATACGTCATGAGGAAGGGCGCCACCGCGAGGTACGTGACGACGAAGGACGCGGCCACGAGGAGCAAGCGCCGGAGATAACGCCAGCGGCGGCTGTCGCCGAGTCGGCGGCTCCGCCAGAGCGTGACCGCGGCCATCGCGAGGAGCAAGAGCCCGGCGGGGATCGCCGCGAGGCCCGTGTAGTCGTCGCCCGCAAGCTCGCCGGCATGCGCGTAGTACGCGCCTTCGATCCCGGCGACGATGCCGAAGAGACCGAGCAGCGCTGCGAACGTCGCTGCCGCCCCGGCACGAAGCCACGGGTACATGACAGCGAAGGCGGCGAGGACGGCTATGGGGACGAGGCCGCTGACGAGGTGATCCCGCGCGGACACTCCCCGTTGCGGTTGCAGAAAACTGTCGTCGACCACGTGCAGCGCAACGACGAAGACCGCCGCACGGACGGCGAGCAGAGAGAGCGCACGGTGTCCCAGGCGCGAAGCCTGGGACACCGTCGAGGCGGTGAGGACTGCCTCGTTCATTCGTACTGCAGCGCCTTGAGGATGTTCAGCCGTGAGGCGCGGCGTGCCGGGAACATGGCCGCGAGGATCCCGGCCACGATCGTCGCCACGACGAACAGAGCGATCGTGCCCCACGGAATTGCGAGCACGATGCCTTCGTCCGAAAGCGCCTGGGTCGTCAGCACCGCCAGGAACATGCCGACAGCAATCCCCAGCGCGCCGCCGATCAGCGCGGTGGTGATGCTCTCGTAGCGGATCATTCGCCGGACCTGCCGGCGGGTCATCCCGACAGCGCGGAGCATCCCGATCTCACGCGTCCGTTCGAAAACGGAGAGCACGAGCGTGTTCACGACGCCGAACAGACTGATGATCACGGACAGGCCGAGCAATCCGTAGAGGACGTTCAGGATCGTGTTGATGTCGTCTTCCTGCGTCTGCTTGAACTGTGCGGCCGTCTGCACCTTCGCGTCCGGGAAGCGGCCCAACGCGAGATCGAGCCGTGCGGTGTTGGCCGAGGTGACGCCGCCCTTCATCGTGATCAGCGTCATCAGGTTCTGCGGGGTCGCATAGTTGGCATCGAACGTTTCCGCCGACATCGTCACCGTGCCGAACGGCGAGCCGCCCTTTGGCGGGTCGAAGATGCCTCGCAAGCGCAGGTGCAGCACCTTGCCCGTCGGCGTCGTCACCGGGATCGCCGATCCGAGCTTCAGATGGTGGTCCTTGGCGTAATCCTTGCTGACGAAGGCGCCGTCGGCCCCGAGGCGAGCGGACGCGTTCTTCGATCCGGGGAGCCACTCGACGCGAACGCCGCGGGACATGTTCGGCGAGACCGCCGTGACCTGGACGTTGTGGCCGAACACGCGTGCGTCGCCGCCGCGGATCGGGGCAACGGCCGTGATGCCCGGCGTGACGGCGATGGCCTCGTCGGCCTGCTTCGTGAACGGGTCGAAGCCGTTCTCGGCCGTCAGCGCATAGTCGGCCACGAACAGCTTGTCGACAGCATCGCCGAACGACGTCCGCAAGCCTGCGCCGAGAACCGCTACGAAGGTGATCAGCGCCAGCCCGATCATCAGCGCAGACGCGGTCGATGCAGTGCGACTCGGGTTCCGCATGGCGTTCTCCCGCGCGAGCGTCCCAGCAAGGCCGCCCATGCGCGCGCCGGGCCAGCCGAGGACGGATGCGAGCGGACGCACCGCGCGCTTCGCGTTGACGGCAACG
>JBBWZJ010000261.1:0-5759 GCA_039648985.1 Acidobacteriota bacterium
CTTCGCTTCACCTGTGGTCGCCCATTCGCCGTAGATAGACGATATGCCCCTCGAGTACTGCAGCGCCCCGGTCGCCTTGTCGCGCTCGTCGAACAGGTACTGTCCGTGGTTCGTCGTGTCCACGAGCTGCGTGCGGCTGCCGGGCCACGGGCCGTCGTTGACCACCCGATCGAGCGCGATCGTCTCGGCCGCGCCGGGCCCGCTCCCGTGGAAGTAGTCGATCCGCATCGTGTCCGCTGTGAATACCGCCTCGTAGGCCGCTGACGGCGGCGGTCCGGAAGGAACGAGCAGGAGCAGCATGACGAGGACGGCCGGGATGCGCATCGTGGTGAAAAGTATAATTCCCCGGTGCGCAAACCAGTCGTACTCATCACCGGCGCGGGCGGCGAGATCGGCCACGGGCTCATCGAGCGGCTCGCCGAGCGCGGCGATCGCGCCATCGTGACCCTCGACATCAACCGCATGGACCCGTCGGTCGCCGCCAAAGTGGACCGCGAGATCACGGGCTCCATCCTCGATCGCGGCGTCCTCGACCGCGTACTCTCCGAGTTTCGAGTGGAGCTCGTCTTCCACCTCGCGGCCCTGCTGTCCACCCGCTCCGAGTTCACGCCGGTGACGGCGCACCAGGTCAATGTCGAAGGAACGCTGAACCTGCTGGAGTTCGCCCAGCACGAAGCCGAGTCGCACGGCAGGCCCGTGGTGTTCATGTACCCCTCGTCGATCGCGGCCTACGGGCTGCCGGACCGCGCGACAAAGGATCGCGCCGGCCGGGTGAAGGAAGACGAGTGGGCGCACCCGCGGACGATGTACGGCTGCAACAAGCTGTACTGCGAGCAGCTCGGCACCTATTACGCGCGGCACTACAAGCAGCTCGCGGCCGAACCCGCGAGCGGGCGGGTCGATTTCCGGAGCGTCCGGTTCCCGGGGCTGATCTCCGGGGTGACGGTCCCGTCCGGCGGCACGTCGGATTACGCACCCGAGATGATCCATGCGGCCGCGCGCGGCGGCGCGTACGCGTGTTTCGTGCGGCCGGACACGCGCATCCCCTTCATGGCCATGCCCGACGGCGTGGACGCGCTCATGACGCTGGCCTCGGCGCCGCGCGCGAGCCTCACGCGCACCGCATACAACGTGGCCGCGTTCAATCCATCCGCCGATGAAGTACGGGATGCCGTGCTCGAGGCGTTCCCCGCCGCGCGCATCGACTGGGAAGTCGACACGAAGCGGCAGGGGATCGTGGACTCATGGCCCGCCGACGTGGACGATTCGGCGGCACGGGAGGACTGGGGTTTCGCGCCCCGGTACGATTTCGCGCGGGCGTTGAACGATTATCTGGTTCCCACCATCCGTCAGCGCTACTCGGGACGGTAGTGCACCGCAAAGGCCTGCGCCTCTAGCGAGGCGTCCATTGGGGAGGCGGGGTGATCTCCGGCGCGGGCGGGCTGCCGGGATCGGGCCGGCCACTCCCCGCAAGACGGCTAATCGCGCGGACCGTCATGTCGTGATCGCACACGATCTGACACGAGAGCCGGACGTTCGCCACTCCTTTGGCCGCGAGCACCTGGCGCTCCGCGACGGTCATCTGCGCCGGCTCGCCGGCGATGAACTCAACCCGGCACGTCGTGCAGCGCGCGTTCCCGCCGCAGGCGTGCAAAATATCGACGTGCGCATCCTGTTCGATTGCAAGTACGAGCCGTTTTCCGTCGGCGACGTCTACTGTCCCGACACCTTCCACCGTCAACTTCGGCATGATCCTGGAGTCTCCTTGTTCGGGACCATCATACCGGACCGGGTGCGAGGCACCGTGGTGTGCCTGCCGCCGGCCGTGGCCGGCGTCTCCGGAAGGCGCGTCGGACGCGACCTGAGCGTCAGACTGACGCGGGGCGATCGACGACGGCGGCGGCGTCGTGAACCACACGCGCCCGGGCGAGCGCGCTTTCCACGTTCGGACAGATGTTCTCTTCCCCCACATGCTCGTAGAACCCGGACGCCTCCATGACGGCCGCGGGCTGTTCGCGTGCTCCGCAGAGCACCAGCGTCCGTCCCGACGCCCGCAGGCGCAGCGCCAGGTCCTCGAGCGCGCGCATGCCGGTGGCATCGATCGCCGTCATGTTCCGCAGGCGCACGATCACCACTGGCGGAAGATCGTCGACGTCTTCCGCGACGCTCTCCAGCTTATCGGTCACGCCGAAGAGGAACGGACCGTGAATCCGGAAAATCGCCACGTACGACGGAATGTGCTTGTCCTGGAGACTGTGCGCCCGGCCCGACGCGACGTAATCGGCCGTGACCTGTGAAACGGTCGTGGTGCCGGCCACCCGCCGGATGTAAAGCAGGCACGCCAGGATCATTCCCACTTCGACCGCCAGCGTCAGATCGGCAAACACCGTGAGTGCAAACGTCACGAACCAGACGAGGATGTCCGTGCGCGTGAGCTTCAGCAGGCTCGGGATCTCGTGCCATTCGCCCATGTTGTAGGCGACGACGAGCAGGATGGCCCCGAGCACCGCAAGCGGGATGTAGCTTGCCAGCGGCGCGGCCGCCAGCAGGACGACGAGCAGCGTGACCGCGTGCACCATCCCGGCGATCGGCGAAGCGGCCCCCGAGCGGATGTTGGTCGCGGTGCGTGCGATCGCGCCTGTGGCGGGCAGCCCGCCGAAAACGGGCGAGGCGATGTTGGCGATCCCCTGCGCGATGAGCTCGACGTTCGGATTGTGGCGATCGCCGCCCATTCGATCGGCGACGACCGCGGACATGAGCGATTCAATCGCGCCGAGCATCGCGACGGTGATCGCCGGCCGCAGCAGCGTTGGAATGAGCGACGGCGTGAACGCCGGGAATATCGGCTTCGGGAACCCGGACGGGATGCCGCCGAACCGCGTGCCGATCGTCTCGACGCCGAGCCGGGTCAGCATCACGAGCGCGGTGCCGCCCACGAGCGCCAGGATCGTGCCGGGGACGCGCGGCAGCGTTCGCCGCAGCCCGACAATCAGCGCGAGCGCCGCGACGCCCAGCGCCGCCGCCGCAGGGTTCATTGTGTGGAGCCCCGAAGCGAGCATTTCGAGGCGCGGCACGAACGCCGCCGGCACCGTCCCAATCCGGAGCCCCAGGAAGTCCTTGACCTGCGTACTCGCGATGAGAACGGCGATTCCGTTCGTGAATCCCACCACGACGGGGCGGGGCAGGTACTTGACCGCCACCCCCATCCCGGTGGCGCCGAGGATCACGAGCAGGACGCCCGCCATCATCGTGCACATGAACAGCCCGCTCACGCCGTACTCCGCGATGATCCCGGCGACCACGACGACGAACGCGCCCGTGGGGCCGCCGATCTGGAACCGGGATCCGCCGAGAGCCGAGATGATGAATCCGGTGACGATCGCACAGTAGATGCCGGACTGTGGGCTGAGGCCGGACGCGATCGCGAACGCCATGGCCAGCGGAAGCGCCACCAGGCCGACGGTGACCCCCGCGATCAGATCGCGTCCGAACATGGATCGGGAATAGTTCCGTGCCGCGACGATCGATGCAGGCGTCCAGGGTGATGCCATTTGCGGGCCAGCGCTCGACAGGCGCTCTGGTATCGTCGCGAGTGGACGGGGGGAACGTCGAAGTGTAACACGCGCGCGACCCGTCACCGCGACCGGGGCCGTCGTGACACAATCGTCCGAGGAGGGTCGCATGGCCACGGGCGGAAGCATGAGAGAGATTCTGTTGCACGGCGGCAGCGCCGAGACGTTCGATCGTGCGGTGTCGATGGCGCGCCAGCTCGCCGAGTCGTTCGGCGCGCGGCTGCACGTCGTCTTCACGATGGAGGATCCGCTGTCGGCCGGGTGGACGGCCGAGATGAGCGCGGAGCGGATGCCCGAACTGCACCAGGCCATGGAAGACGAGGCGCGCGAACGGCTGGCCCGCCTGATTCCGGCCGACGACCAGGAGCGTCTTGGCGTCGAGATCGTGCTGCGCACGGGGCCCGCCGCCGACGAAATCGTGCTGTACACGAAAGAACACGCCATCGACCTGGCCATCGTGCAATCGCCGGCGTCGAACGGCGCCGACGCGGACGTCGCGCGGGCGCTCCTGGACCGCGGCGAGTGCGCCGTCCTCGTCCTGCGCTAGCCAGCGCCGCAATGATTCCGTCACATCTGCTCGTGTCGGCGTACGCCAGCGGGTGGTTCCCGATGGCCGTCGCGCCGGGCGAGATCCGCTGGTATTCGCCGGACCCGCGCGGCGTCATCCCGCTCGACCGCTTCCATGTCCCGTCGCGGCTCACGCGGGTGCTCCGGAGCGGCCGCTTTCGCGTGGAGATCGACAGCGATTTCGAGCAGGTGATCCGCGCCTGCGCCGACGCCGACCGGCACGACGAGGACGGGGGCACCTGGATCGACGCCGAGATCATGGAAAGCTACATCGCCCTCCATCGCGCCGGGCTCGCGCACTCGGTCGAGGCCTGGCAAGGCACGCAGCTCGCCGGCGGGTTGTACGGCGTCGCGCTCGGCGGCGCCTTCTTTGGCGAATCGATGTTCCACCACGTCACCGACGCGTCGAAGGTCGCGCTGACCGCCCTTGTCGAGCGGCTGCGGACGCGCGGCCACCGCCTGCTCGACGTGCAATGGGTGACGCCGCACCTCGAACGGTTCGGGGCGACTGAGATTCCGCGCCGCCGCTATCTCAAGCTGCTCGAAGCGGCGGTGGCGGTAGATGTGGAGTTTTGACCGGCAGGGCGACGGGACGTCGTCTCGCCTAATGAACGGTGTAGGGCTCGCTGAGCGTGAAGGGCGCGATCGCCGCGTCGAAGCGTTCGCCCGACTGGGTAATCATCTGGTACGTGCCTTCCATGACCCCGAACGGCGTGCCGAGCGGACAGCCCGACGTGTACTCGAACGATTCGCCGGGCTTGAGCGTCGGCTGCTTGCCGACCACCCCCGGTCCGCGCACTTCGTCCACACGCCCCGTGCCGTCCTTGATGAGCCAGTGCCGCGTAAGCAGCTGCACGGGCTCGGCGCCTTCGTTCGTAATCGTGACCGTGTACAGAAAGAACCACTGGTTCTTCGCCGGCTCGGATCGCTCGGCGGCGTACTCCGATTGGACGACGACGCGGACTCCGCGAGTCAGCGCTTCCGAATTGAACATATCGCCATGATGAACGATCCTCGCGCCTCCGGGCAAGCGATGGACGAGGCGGCTGGTCTCTGTGCCCGGTGCGCCAATGTCCGGATTGTTCCGGGAGCGGGGCAGTCGCGGTTCTACCTGTGCCAGCTCTCACAGACGGACAGCCGGTTCCCGCGGTATCCGCGCCTGCCGGTGACCGCCTGCAGCGGCTACCGGCGCGTAGACGGCGCGGACCGGTGACGCGCTGCGCGCACGGGCGCTCTCCACTGCGGCGCCGGGTGCTAGCATGGGATGCCATGCACGCGATCGAACCCGCGCGGCTGAAGCCCGGCGTCACCGTGGACTCGCTGCCGAATGCCCCGGACGCTGTGGCGGCGCGGCAGCCGGACACCCTCATCACCGGCCGTGCCCTGATCTTCTGGGATCCGATGAGCTTGCCCGGCACGAAGTTCGCCCGGAAGCGGGAGGCGATCGACACGGATCAGATTACGCCGGCCGCCGACTGCGTCTCCGAAAGCCTCGAGACACTCGACGAAAAATGGAAGGCGGGATCGTTCCGTCACCTGATGCCCGACTTCCGGCAGCGCGTGCACGCCGGGGAGAATTTCGTCATCGCGGGCGATCGCTTCGCCATCGGATCGTCGCGC
>JBBWZJ010000269.1:0-27437 GCA_039648985.1 Acidobacteriota bacterium
GTGCGCGACACGGTATATTCGGCGGCGGCGACCGGCATCTTCGAGAGGCGATCGAGCTCGCGGAAGGCCTCTTTCTTGACCCCCTCCGGCATGCCGGCGGCGTCGATTTTCGTGCGGAGCTCGTCGATCTCCTTCGCCTGCTCGTCTCCCTCGCCGAGCTCCTTCTGGATAGCCTTCAGCTGTTCGCGGAGGAAGTATTCACGCTGGTTCTTCCCCACCTCGGACTGGACCTGCGACTGGATCTTCGAGCCGAGCTCCAGCACCTCCAGCTCCTTGATCAGGATGCGGTTGAGGGAGTCCATCCGGGCGCGGATGTCGAGCGTGTCGAGGACCTCCTGCTTCACGGGCGTGCCGATGGTCGTCAGGCTGGAGGCGATGAAATCCGCCAGTTTGCCCGGCTCCGTTATATTGGCGGCGAGCGCCTGGAGGTCATCCGAGAGCAGCGGCGACAGCGAGACCACCTGCTGGAAATTGCTCTTGATGTTGCGCTGCAGGGCGTCGATCTCGAGAAGGTCCTCGTCGCGAAGGCTCTCGTCGGCTGTCGTCACCGCCCCTTTCAGATACGGGCGGGTCTGCAGGATCCGGTCGAGGCGCACCCGGGCGAGGCCCTGCACGATCAGCCGCAGGCTGCCGTCCGGCAGCTTGAACATCTTATGAATGTGCGTCGCCGTGCCGACTGGGTACAAGTCCTCCTGCAGCGGCTCCTCGACCGACGCTTCGCGCTGGGTGAAGACGGCAATCATCCGGCCGGCTGTCGTCGCTTCGTCGATGAGCCGCACCGAGGCCTCGCGCGCGACGGCGAGCGGCATGAAGGAGTTGGGGAACAGCACGGTATCGCGGAGCGGCAGTACGGGCAGCTCCGACGGGATGGTCAGCGGCCGGTCTCCCGACACCAGCACGTCTTCGTCGAATTGATCGGTCTTCTCGGACTGATCGCTCACGGGCGACCCTCCTGGTGCGCAATGGGACGCGCGTGCCATCCGCGACGCGGACGGCACGCCGTGCCGGAGATGATACGCGGAATTGATGAAGGTGGGGCGCCGGGTGCACGGACCGACGCCCGGGCCCTGCGCCCGGCAGGCGCGGGCAGTCCCGGCACGCCGTCGGGCGCGCCGGGACCAGACAGGTTTAGCCCTGCATGTCGACGAACAGGGAGGCGTTGCCGCGGCGCTGCGTCATCAGGCGTTCACGCTGCTGCGCAGTCTCGCGCGCTTCTTCGCAGTCCTTGCAGCGCACTGCGAAGGGAAGCGCACGAAGCCGGCGCTCCGAAATCTCCTCGCCGCACTCGAAGCAGTACCCGAACGTCCCCTCTTCGAGACGATGGAGCGCTTCTTCGATCTTGTTCAGCGTCTCCGCCTTCATCTGGATGAGGGCAAATTCGATTTCGTCCTGGATGTCGGCCTCGGAGCTCTCGGCCGCGTCCAGCACACCGGTCGCCGGGTTGTTCGGGCTCTCGGTCCGGACGTCCCGGATCTTGCCCTGCACCTGATCCATTATTTCGCGCCGGCGCTCTTCGAGAATGCTCGTGAGCTCCGCGTACCGATCCCGGTTCATCTGCCCGCCCGCCGCTTTATGAACTTCCATATGAGTCCGCTCCTTTCCCTCTCCGCCTAGCCCGTCTCGTTGCCGGGCCGTCATGCAATACGTTTGCCAGTAATCTTAGCCGGTCAGTTTATACGAATTCCGGCAAAAAACGCAAGCAAACTCTGGCCACCGGGACACGCCACGAGCAAATCTGACACGCTGCCCGAGTTGTTTCGCCACACGCGCCGGCTACACCTGATCGCCCGGCCGTAGCGATTCTATGTCGTGACGATTCAGCCACTTACGTCTGAGACAGCGGCCGCACTGCCCGGCTCGGCCGCTGGCGATTGTAGCTTTAGACGTCCGACCCCCGTCTGTCGGTTCTTCGAAAAGTGTGGCATGTGTGTGACGAGACCCCGGCAAAGGCGGTGCCTGATCAGTGTTGCGCGGGGAGGACAGCGGAGCATGTGGAGGACGTCCGCGCGCGAGCGCGGTCGTCCTCCAGATGGGGTGGGCTATTGGATGAAGCGCTTCCCGATGGACCCGTTGGGGACGATGCCGCGGTCCAGGAGTTTCTGGCCCTCGCGCGCGCTGCCGGTCCGGAGCCACTTCTCGTAAATGCGAAGCGCGTCGCCGCTCGACGGCGCACCGGTTTGCTCGCTCACGTCTGAGAGCACGTCCATGAACCCGACGAACTTGCGCGAGAGCTCGCCGAAGACTTCGGCGAAGGCGTCGCGATCACGCCGACTGAGCGAACCGTACGCATACTCCCCCATCGAGACGTAGTAGTCGACATCGACGGTGCGGCGCGGAAAGCTCTCGGCAAAGTAGCCCGAGACGAAGAGCGACATGTCGCCGAGACTGCGCAACTGCGCTCGCTGCGCTGACCCGCCCTGCTCCAGCGCCCGCGCCAGCCGCAGCGCCAGCGGCTCGGCGTGGCGACCCAACCCGTCGCACGCATCCGCGCGGACGAACTGGCACAACAGGTTGACGAGGTAGTACGAGGTGAGGTCGCCGGCAGTGACGTGCTGCCGCGCCAGCGCGGAGTCGAGCAACTCCTTGAAGTACGCAGCCGGCGACTGCTCGTGTAGAAGCGGACTCTCCATCAGCCCTCCTCGTCGGCGTGGACGTGCCACGCGCGATCAGCCGGCGCCCGCGCCCGGGCGCCTGATCCGTGAACTGCAACTCGTATTCCGGTCCGGGGCCTGGGGAACCCGCGGCGAATTGGGGAGGGCTTTCATAATACCAGAGCTGGCAAGCAAAGGGTGCCAAGGGTGCCAGGAGTGTCAGGGTGCAGGGGTGCCAGGGTGCAAGGGGTGCCAGGGGTGGAAAGTGCGGTATAATTCTCCGTTTGTGCCGCCGCGCCGGCCGCGGATGTACTACCCGACCAACGGTTTAGACCCCATATACGCTTCAGGCGTCAGGTTCTGTTGATGGCGAAACGCTGCGAAATCTGCGGAAAAGGCCCGGTTGTCGGGCGCAATGTGAGTCACGCGCACAATGTGACGGCACGCCGGTTCGAACCGAACCTCCAGCGTGTCCGCGCCATTGTGAACGGAGGCATCCAGCGGCTCCGGGTCTGCACCCGGTGCATCCGCTCGAACAAGATCGTCAAGGCGGGCTCCGGCAAGGCCGTCAAGGTCGCCTAGTGCGGCAGGCGGTCTCGAGCGAGTCCGCGCCGAAGGCAATCGGCCCTATTCGCAGGCGATCCGCGCCGGCGACCTGCTCTTCGTCTCCGGCCAGGTGCCGATCGATCCGGCGACGGGCAGCCTCGTGGACGGCGACATAGCGGCGCAGACCAGCCGCGTACTCCGGAACATCGGCGCCATCCTCGACGCCGCCGGCGCCTCCTTCGATCACGTCGTCCGCACGACGGTCTTCCTCACCGACATGAACGACTTCGCCGCGATGAACGAGGTGTATGCCGGCTGCTTCACCGCGCCGGCTCCGGCGCGGGCGACGGTGCAGGTATCGCGGCTGCCGAAAGACGCGCGCGTCGAAATCGACGTCATCGCCTCGTTCGCCCGCGGCGCATAGTCGCTTCCCTCAGCGGCTCGCCCGCTCCACATCCACGACCCCGGCGATGCTCCGCAGCGACTTGATCACCTTCTGGAGGTGCTTGACGTCGCTGATCTCGACGGTCATGTCGATGCGGCCCATCTGGTCGTCGACGGTCGCTTCGACGTTCCGGATGTTCGTGTTGATCCCCGCAATCTTCGCGCTGACGTCAGCGAGGATTCCGCGCCGGTCCTCGACCTGGATGGTCAGCCGCACGGTGTACGGCTTCGCGTCCTCGGCCTTGTCCCACTCGACCGAGATCCGCCGCTCGGGATCGTAGAGCAGGTTGATCACGTTCGGGCACGCCGCGGAATGGACCGAGACCCCCTTCCCACGGGTGATGTAGCCGACGATCTTCTCGCCGCGAATCGGATTGCAGCACCGCGCCCGGAACACCATCAGGTCATCGATGCCGTGCACCGTGATCTTGTCTTCGCCGGCGCCGAGCACCCGCCGGACGACCGAGGCGATGCCGCTCTCGGGCGCCTCCTTCAGCTCCTCCTGCGGAACGAAGTGCGCGAGGACGGTTTTCGCCGAGATCTTCCCGTAGCCGAGCGCCGCATACAGCTCGTCGGCCTTGCTCATGCCGTATTCGGCGAGCACGCGCGCCATGGTCTCCGGCTCGGTGAGCGTCTTCAGGCTCAATCCGAAGCGCTTGGCTTCCTTGTCGAACAGCTTCCGTCCCAGCTCGAGGCTCCGCTCCTTCTCTTCGGAGTGGATGAAGTGTTTGATCTTGTTGCGCGCCCGCGACGTGACGACGAAGTTCAGCCAGTCGCGGCTCGGCTTGTGGCCGGGTGTCGCGATGATTTCGACGATGTCGCCGTTGCGGAGCCGCGCGCGGAGCGGCACCATTTTGCCGTTCACCCTCGCGCCCACGCACCGGTGCCCGACATCGGTGTGAATCGAATAGGCGAAGTCCACCGGCGTGGCGTCGCGCGGCAGCGATTTCACTTCCCCCTTGGGTGTGAAGATGTAGACCTCTTCGGGATAGAGCTCGATCTTGAGGTTCTGCAGGAACTCCTGCGGATCCCGCACCTCCTGCTGCCACTCGAGCAGCTGCCGCAGCCAGACGAAATACTGCTCGTCGCGCCCCGCTCCGACGCGTCCTTCCTTGTACTTCCAGTGCGCGGCGATCCCCTCCTCCGCGGTCCGGTGCATTTCCGCCGTGCGGATCTGCACTTCGAACGGCACGCCGCGTTCGCTGATGACCGATGTGTGGAGCGACTGGTAGCCATTCGGCCTCGGCATCGCGATGAAGTCCTTGATCCGCCCGGGCACCGGAGACCACGTCTGGTGGATGATGCCGAGCGCGCCGTAGCAGTCCTTCACCGAGTCCGTCACGATCCGCAGCGCCACCATGTCGTAGACCTGATCGAGGTCGATCTTCTGCCGCTTCAGCTTCTGATGGATGCTGAAGAGGCGCTTGATCCGTCCGTCGATGGCGATGACGGGGACCTGTGCCTCCGCCAGCTTCGCGGACACGGTCTTCTTGAGGTCCTCGATCATCCCCTCCGTCGCGCGCCGGCGGCGCTCGACGCGAATCCGAAGCGCCTCGTACGCGGTCGTCTCGAGGTACTTGAACGCCAGCTCCTCGAGCTCGTTCTTGATCTTGCTCATCCCGAGGCGGTTCGCGATCGGAGCGTAGATGTCCCGCGTCTCCTGGGCGATCTTCACGCGCCGCTCTTCGGGCAGGTGGTGGAGCGTGCGCATGTTGTGCAGGCGGTCGGCGAGCTTGACGAGAATCACGCGGATGTCGTCCACCATGGCGAGCAGCATCTTGCGGAAGTTCTCCGCCTGGCGCTCCTCGCTCGACGAGAACGAGATCGCGCCGAGCTTGGTCACCCCTTCGACGACGTGCGCGACGTCGGGGCCGAAAAGCTCGGTGATCCGCTCGATGGACGTGTGCGTGTCCTCGACGATGTCGTGCAGCAGGCCGGCTGCGATCGCGACGACATCCAGCTTCATTTCGGCGAGCTGATCGGCGACTTCGAGCGGATGAACCAGGTAGGGCTCGCCGGAATGGCGGACCTGCCCCTTGTGCTCGAAGGCGGAAAAGACATACGCCCGCCGGAGCAGATCGATGTCCGCGTCCGGGTTGCCCGCCCGGACCTTGTCGACGAGGTCCTCGAACCGAATCATGATAGGTGGTGTCTAACGGAGACGACGGAGCGGCCTCTGGGGTCCTTGTTGACGGGGAGTTTTTCGGTTCACTATACTGACCCGGTTCGGGCGCGGGCAATCCTCCCGTTCGTGCCGGCACCGCCGAATTCAGGACACGGACGCGCCGGATCCATTTTAATACCCACATTCGCGCCGCACCCGGCGCGAGGCCGGTTGAGGAGAGCATGACGACAAATCGAACCACTTCGGCCGCCGCCACGGCGCTGGTGCTCGCGATGAGCCTGGCGGCCGGCGGATGCGGCAAATACTCGTTCAGCGCCCTGAAGGCCCAGAAGGCCTACAAGGAAGGGAACGACAGGTACCGCGCCCAGGACTGGAAAGCCGCCGCGGCCAAGTACGAGCAGGCGCTCCAGAGCGACCCGAACAAGTCCGAAATCTACTTCTACCTCGGCAACAGCTACGACAACTTGTACAAGGTCAGTCACAAGGGCGAGCCGGAGAACGACGCATACATCCAGAAGGCGATCACCTACTACCAGAAGGCCGCGGACAACGACAAGAGTCCGCAGATGAAGAAGCTGGCCCTCGAGTACCTCGTCTCCGCGTACGGCACCGACAAGCTGAACGACCCCTCCAAGGCCGAACCCATCGTCCAGAAGATGATCGAAATCGAGCCGAACGAGCCGACCAATTACTTCGCCCTCTCGAAGATCTACGAGGAGGGCGGCCGGTACGACGAGGCCGAGCAGGCGCTCAACAAGGCGCGTGACGCGAAGCCGGACGACCCCTCGGTGTACACGACGATTTCCGCCTTCTACAACCGGCAGGGGGACTTCCCGAAGACGATCGAGGCGCTCAACAAGGCGGCGGCTCTCGCACCCAACAATCCGCAAGGGTATCAGCTCGTCGCGACGTATTACTGGGAGAAGACGTCCAAGGACCACCGGCTCTCGGACGCGCAGAAGAAGGAGTACATCACAGCCGGGCTCGAGAACGTCAACAAAGCGCTCCAGCTGAACCCGAGCTACGTTGATGCCCTCATCTACAAGAACCTCCTGCTCCGCCAGGAAGCCCTCGTCGAGAAGGATCGCGCCAAGCAGCTGCAGCTGCTGGACGAGGCGAACACGCTCCAGAAGCAGGCGATCGAACTGCGCAAAAAGACCGGCGCGTCATAGCCCACTCCACGGCGCACCTATCAGGGCCGGCCTGCAGCGATGCGGCCGGCCTTTGTATTTCTGGGGCGGAGCTCGCGACACGGAGTCTTCTGACGGGGAGCTTCTGACGCGGAGCTGAAGCTCCGCGCTACGTACACGGCGCCACGTACGCCGCACGACCTACGTAGAACGGAGCTTTAGCTCCGCTTTCTACCCGCTACGAGGGCCGTACACACAACAAGGGCGAACCTTGCGGGTCCGCCCCTGTGCGCTGCAAGCGTGTGGCAAGGAACAACCTTGCCGGAGCCGTTCAGTTGCCGCCGGTCTTCGACCCGCCGCCGCCGCGCCGCATTTCTTCGGTGACGATGCCGACCTTCTGGATCCCGGCGCCCTTCGCGGCGTCGATAACCGCGACGATGTCGCCGTAGCGGAGCGTGCCGTCGCCCGCAATGAACATCGTCTTTTCCTTGCGGGTTTCGAAGATGTCGCGGAGCCGGGCTTCGAGCTCCGGCAGCGTGACGGGCTGGTGGTTGATCGAGATCTGGCGATCGGCCGTGTACTCGAGCATGACCTGCGTGTTCTCGACGGCTTCGGTCGGAGCCTTCGTTTCGAGGGGCAGGTTGATGTCCACCCCTTTCTGCGTGAGCGGCAGGGCCGCCATGAAGATGATGAGCAGCACGAGGAGGACGTCGATGAGCGGCGTGACGTTCATGTCCGCGCTGGCGTGCGGCGTCTCGCCGCGGACGACCTTTTCGGCGCCGAAATGATTGTGCGCGTGCGCCATGTTACTTGCCTCCCACCGCGGGTTTCGCTTCCTTCTTTTCCGTGATCAGCCCGATGTCCTCGATCCCGGCCTTCCGGAGATCGTCCATCGCCTGCATGACGGCGCTGTAGAGCGCGTCCTGATCCCCCTTGATGAGGACCACCTTCTCGCTCTTGTCTTCGAGGACGCTCTTCACCTTGTCGGCGAAGCTGCCCTTGTCGACCTGGAGTCCGTTGACCCAGAACTGGTTGGCCGAGTCGATCGCGACGACCGTCTGGGTCTGGGTGTCCGGCTTGTCGACCGTGTTACCTGCCTCGGGCAGCTTGACGTTGACGCCCTTCTGCAGCATCGGGGCGATCAGCATCATGATGATGAGCAGCACCAGCATCACGTCGACGAGCGGCGTCACGTTGATGTCGGCCTTGAGACTGCCTTTGCTGCCAAGATCCATGGCCATGGGTTGTGCTCCTGGTCCTTCTGTCGTTCTGCGCTGTATCTGTTGGCGCCTGCGAGAGCGCCGATGACGGCCGCGGCCCGGGCCGTCAGACCCGGGCCGCGGACGCTATGCGGTCTTCTTGATGAAGTAGTCGAGCAACTCTGAAGAGGAGTTGTCCATTTCGACGTTGAAATACTCGATCCGGCCGGTCAGGTAATTATAGAACCACACGGCGGGGATTGCGACTACGAGCCCGAGCGCCGTTTCGACGAGCGCTTCGGAAATACCGGCCGAGACCGCGCCCAGACCGCCCGACCCGGTCGCCGCGATGCCCTGGAAGGCCGTGATGATGCCGACGACCGTGCCCAGCAGTCCGACGAACGGCGCCGTCGCGCCGATGGTCGCGAGGGCGGCGACCCCCTTCTTCAGGTCGTTCGCCGTCAGCGCGGAGGCGCGCTGGATGGCGCGGCGCACCGTATCGACGAGGTCTTCACGGCTCAGGTTGGCCCCGCTCTCCTGCTGGAACTGATACTCCTGGAGCCCTGCGAGAACGACCTTCGCGAGATGGCTGTAGCGATACGACTTCGACGAGGAAATCGCGATCGCATCCTTCAGCCGCCCGTCCTTGAGGTGCTTCGCCACCTGCGGTGCGTAGAGCTTCGACTGCTTGCGCGCCTGCGTGAACGTATAAATGCGCTCGATCGCGACGCCGAACGAGATCATCGACATGAAGACGAGGATCACGCCGATGGCCTTGGCCACGATCCCCATCTGCGCCCACATGTGCATCAAATCCATTTCGCCACTCCTCCGGTGCTCTGGATCATCCAGAATTGAATCACGGTTACAAAAGTCGATTTATTGCAGAGTGAAATTCACCGTGACGGTCATGATGACCGGCACCGGCACGCCGTTCAGCAGCGTCGGCGTGAACTGCCACTGCTTCACGGCGTCGAGCGCGGCCTGGTCCAGCAGCGGGATGGATCGGAGCACTTTTGCATCCTTCACCCGGCCGTCGGCCCCGATCGTCGCCTCGATGATCACCACGCCCGACACCCGCGCTGACTGGGCGATCGGCGGGTACACTGGCGGGACGTTCTTCGTTTTCGTCGGCGTCTTGATGTTCCCGCCGACGCGAACCGGCGCCGTGGGCGGAGGCGGCGGGGGAGGGGCCGTGGGCAGCCCGCCGACTACGCCTCCGAGGGTGCCACCCGGCACGCCCCCTTCGACGCCCCCGGGCACCCCGACGCCAATCGCGGGGCTCGGCGCTTCCGGAACGATGTTCTTCGGCGCCTCGACGGGCGCGGCATTCGGGTTCGACACCGGGGTCGGCGTCGTCTTCGGCGGGGCCGCAGCCGCCGGTGGTGGCGGGGGCGGCGGCGGCGGCGGGGGCGGCGGCGGTGCCCCCACAAAGGCCGCCATGGTCTGCGGCGTCGGCAGGACGTCGGTCGCCATCAGCGGAATGATGATGACGGCGGCGAACAGGGCGACGTGGGCCAGAATCGAGAGCGGTACGGTGTACCACTTCTGCGACCCCAGCTTGACCGACGGGTTAACGACATCGCCGAACAAGTCACGCGGCACGGCTCAGTCCTCCTGGCTCTGTCCTCGGGCGGCGCAGGACCGCGAATTATAGTCAGAGCCAAAAACCAGTGTCAACGAAGCAATCCGCCTGTTAGACACCGCAGTTCACAAAATGGCCAGCACGGCACCGGGCCGGAGCAGGCACGACGTCAGGACCGATGCGCGGGCGCCTGGATACGCATGCCGTAGAACGACCGCCAGACGAAGAACGCCGACCCGGCAATGAACACTCCAGCGAGCACGTGACTCATCAACGCCCCGTACTGCTGTGCAAGCTGCACGCCCAGTTCTACAGCCAGCAGCCCGAACAATGTGGTGAATTTTATGACCGGATTCATCGCAACCGACGATGTGTCCTTGAACGGGTCGCCGACTGTGTCGCCGACGACCGTGGCGGCGTGAAGGGGAGTACCCTTTTCCTTCAACTCCACTTCCACAATTTTCTTCGCGTTGTCCCACGCGCCGCCCGCGTTCGCCATGAAGATCGCCTGATACAACCCGAAGAGCGCAATCGACACGAGATACCCGATGAAGAAGTAGGGCTCGAGGAAGGCGAACCCGAGCGTCGCGAAGAACACCGCCAGGAAGATGTTGAACATCCCCTTCTGCGCGTACTGGGTGCAGATCTCGACCACCTTCTTGCTGTCGGCGACCGACGCCTTCTCCACGACGCCGTCGAGCTTGATGTTCGCCTTGATGAACTCGACGGCGCGGTACGCTCCGGTCGTGACCGCCTGCATCGACGCGCCGGTGAACCAGAAGATCATCGCGCCGCCGGTAATCAGGCCCAGGAGAAACGGGGGGTGCAGAATCGAGAGGTACTGCAGCAGCTCAGGCTGGAGCCGATGGGTCAGGACCACGATGATCGAGAAGATCATGGTGGTCGAGCCAACGACCGCCGTCCCGATGAGGACGGGCTTCGCCGTCGCCTTGAACGTGTTGCCGGCCCCGTCGTTCTCCTCGAGCAGGTGCTTCGCGCGCTCGAAGTTGACGTCGAACCCGTAATCGCGCTTGAGCTCGGCCTTGATGTTCGGGATGGCCTCAATCGTCGACAGCTCGAATACCGACTGGGCGTTGTCGGTGACGGGGCCGTAGGAGTCCACCGCAATCGTGACCGGGCCCATTCCGAGGAACCCGAAGGCGACGAGGCCAAACGCGAACACCGCCGGCGCGATCATGAGGTTCCCGAGCCCCTGCGTGCTGACCCCGTAGGCGATCGACATCAGCGCGACGATCACCATGCCAAGCCAGTAGGCGCTGAAGTTCCCCGCGACAAGGCCCGAGAGCACGTTGAGCGATGCTCCGCCTTCGCGTGACGACGTCACGACCTCGCGCACGTGCGCCGATTCCGTGGACGTGAAGACTTTGACCAGCTCCGGGATGATGGCTCCCGCGAGCGTGCCGCACGTGATGACCGTCGAGAGCTTCCACCAGAGCGTCGGGTTGCCCCCGAGATTCGGGATGAGGAAGTACGAGACGGTGTAGGTGAGCGACACCGACACCACTGAGGTCAGCCACACCAGTGTCGTCAACGGCGTCTCGAAGTTCATCGTCGCGGCGGCGGCGTAGCGGCCCTTGGCCCACGCGGCGTTCAGCAGGTACGAGACCCCGCTGGCGATCACGCCGGTCACGCGCATGACGAAAATCCAGACGAGCAGCTGGACCTGGATGGCGGGCTCGGTCACCGCGACGAGGATGAACGAAATGAGCGCCACGCCCGTGACGCCGTAGGTCTCGAATCCGTCCGCGCTCGGACCGACCGAATCGCCCGCGTTGTCGCCGGTACAATCCGCGATCACGCCCGGGTTGCGCGCGTCGTCTTCCTTGATGTTGAAGACGATCTTCATCAGGTCCGCGCCGATGTCGGCGATCTTCGTGAAAATCCCCCCCGCGATCCGGAGTGCCGCGGCGCCGAGCGATTCGCCGATGGCGAAGCCGATGAAGCAGGCGCCCGCGTAATCCCCCGGGATGAAAAGGAGGATGCAGAGCATGATGAAAAGCTCGACGCTGATGAGGAGCATCCCGATGCTCATCCCCGCGCTGAGCGGAATCGCGTAAATCGGATACGGCTTGCCCGCAAGCCCGGCGAACGCGGCGCGGGAGTTGGCGAAGGTGTTCACGCGGATGCCGAACCACGCGACCCCGTAGCTGCCTGCGATGCCTACAAGGCTGAACAGCAGGATGATGGCGACCTTGACCGGCGCGAAGTGCTGGAGCGCCCCGAAGTAGAACACCATGATCACGCCGATGAAGACCTCGAGCAGCAGGATGAACTTGCCCTGAGTGATCAGATATGTCTTGCAGGTCTCGTAAATCAGTTCCGAGATCTCGAGCATCGACCGGTGGACCGGCAGATTGCGGAGCTGCGTGAAGATCACGAGGCCGAACGCCAGACCGAGCACGCAGACGCCGAGCCCGCCCATGAGCAGCGTCCGCCCGTTGATGCCCTGGAACTGCACCTGCCCGAGATCCGGGAGGACGAGATTGGCTTCGCCGCCGGCGTGCGTCGCCTGCGCGGCTGCCGCGGGTTCGGGGGCCTGCACGGCGGCCCCGGCGATGCGCGGGCCGGCGAGAAACGAGAACAACAGGAAGAGGATCAGCAGCCCGGTTCGGCCGTCGCGCTCACAAAACCTATCGACCATTTATGTCCTCAGCCCCCGGCGCCCGGGATCGGGCGCTCAAAAAGCTTCGAATCGTACCACAGAAAATCAGAGGGAAAAGTCAATCACGCCGCGGTACGCGACGACAGGCGCGCTCAGACTCGGAAGTCTCCGACGCGGTCGTCCCCCCGGCGCACCTTGATCCGGCTCGACAATGCGACCCCGCCGGTCAGAAAGATCCGAATCGCCTGCTCCACGGTGATGTCCGGATACGAAGCTTTCTCGCGTGCGCACACGATGACATCGCCAAGGTAGAGATGATTGGTTGGCACGTACACGGCCACCAGCGGTTCGGGGCCGTGGCCCCGGTCAACCGTGAACTCCCGGGTCAGAAACCCCAGAACGAAGCCTCCGCCCGGCTCTTCGACGAGCACCACGCGCTTGAACCCGTATTCGTTGTCCGGCGAGAAGGCGACTATTAGCTGCTTAACAGGCGCGTAGATGGTGCGGAAGACGGGGACGAGGAGCAGGTAGCCTTCGGTCTTCTGGAGCAGCCGCTTCCCGATGACATTGGTGGCGAGCGCCCCGACGAGCAGAACGACGAGCGCCGTCGTGACGATGCCGAGTCCCGGCACGTTCCGATTGAGCCAGGCGGCGTAGAACGGGCCGACGAAACCGTCAATCAGCCGGAAAATCCAGACGAACGCGGCGACGCTGATGACGAGCGGCACCGTCACGAAGAATCCGGCGATGAAGCTGCGTCGCAGCCACTGCACTGGATTGGTCCTGCTATGCCGGGCGGTGCCGCGGGCGCGCCAGCACCGGATCGCCCGTCATGATCGCACGAGCCAGACGATCGTGACCGCCGCGAGCGCCAGCCGATAGTAGGCGAACACATCGAGCCGATGCGCGGCGAGAAAGCGCAGGAAATACTTGATCGTGAGATAGCCGACGAGCGCCGACGTGAGCATGCCGATCGCAAACAGGAGCTGATCCTGGCGCGAGAGGCCGGTCCGCAGCACGTGAACGCCTTCCTTCGCGGCAGCCGCGGCAATCGCCGGAATCCCGAGCAGGAACGAGAACCTCGCGGCGGACTCGCGTGTCATTCCAAGCAGCATGCCCGTGGCGATCGTGGACCCGGACCGCGACATGCCGGGCACGAGCGCCGTGGACTCGCCGAGACCCATGACCACGGCATCCACCGCCGTCAGCGACCCTTCGTCGCGGCGCTGGGACCCGACACGCTCGGCCAGGAGCATGGCAAGGCCGCCAATCGTGAGGGTGACCGCGATGACGGCAGGCGTCCGCAGGTGGTCTTCGAGCCAGTTGGCGAACAGCACGCCCACGAGGACGACCGGGACGGTGCCGATCACGATGAGGCGCGCGAGCTTCCCCGGACCGGAGCGGGCGGTCAGCGCGCCGGGAGCCGCGCGAATCATCTCGAGGACGTCCTCCCGGAAAAAAGCCAGGAGCGCGACGAGCGTCCCCACATGGAGCGCCACGTCGAACGGCAGGCCAAAGACATCGGCGTCCCAGCCGAAGAAGGCCCGGGCGAGAATCAGGTGGGCGGAGCTCGAAACCGGCAGAAACTCGGTGAGGCCCTGGATGATCCCGAGGACTACGGCGATGAACAGCGTGATCAAGGAGACGGCGCCAGTCGTTCAGGACGCCCGGCGGCGGGTGGGCTTGCGCGCCCGCGCGGCCGCGGTTTCGACAGGCGCCTTCGCGAGCGCCCCTCCCGATGCCCGGCGGCCCTGCCAGATGATCGCAATCGCCGAGGCGATGAAGACGCTCGAGTACGTGCCGGTCACGATGCCGACGATCATGGTGAACGCGAACCCGTGCAGCACGTCGCCGCCGAAGAAGAACAGCGCCAGCGCGCTCAGGAGCGCCGTGCCGGCCGTAATCACGGTGCGGCTCATGGTCTGGTTGACCGAGAGGTTGACGATCTCGTAGAGCGTGCTGCCGCGCCGCATGCCGCGCATGTTCTCGCGGACCCGGTCGAAGATGACGATCGTGTCGTTGGTCGAGTACCCCGTGACCGTCAGGATCGCGGCGATCACATTCAGCGAGAGGTCGTACCGGAAGAATGCCAGGAACGCGAGCGTGACGAGCAGGTCGTGGATCGTCGCGACGACCGTGCCCACGGCGAAGCTGAACTGGAACCGGAAGGCGATGTAGAGGAGGATGCCCGCGAGCGACAGGGCGGTCGCCAGGATGCCCTTCTGTTTGAGCTCGGCGCCCACGGCGGGGCCGACGATTTCGGTGCCGTTCACCTTGAAGTTGCCGACGCCCGCTTTCTTCACCGCCGCAACCACCCGGTCCGCCGTCTGGCTCAGACCGGCCCCGGCCTCCGCGCCGACGCTCGGCACGCGGATCAACAGCTGCCGCAGCGCGTCGTCCCCGTACCGCTGGATGACGGCGTTCTGCCCTTCACCCGGCAGATCGCGTTCGAGCGCGCCGCGGATCGTCGAGGAATCGGGCGGCTGCTGATCGAACTGGAGGATGACGATCGTCCCGCCGGAGAACTCGACGCCGAGCGGAAGGCCCTTGGTCATCATCACGCCGACGCCGCCCAGGATGACGAGCCATGACAGCGCGATCGCGTGCCACCGCCAGCGGAGCCAGTCGACGTTCGGGGTCTTGAAAATCTGCATGATCGGTTCTCAGATGCTCAGCGAAGGCGTCCGGCGCTGCGCGAGCTCGGCCTCGAACAGCGTCTTGGACACGAAAGTAGAAGTGAACAGGTTGGAGATGAGCCCGATGACGAGCGTGAGCGCGAAGCCCCGGATCGGGCCGGTGCCGAACTGGAAGAGGAACGCGGCCGCGATGAGCGACGCGATGTGCGTGTCGAGCAGTGTCAGGAACACCCGGCCGAACCCGGCGTTGATCGCGGCGCGGATGCCGCGCTGGGCCGCCAGCTCCTCCTTGATGCGCTCGAAGATCAGCACGTTCGAGTCGACGCCGATGCCCATCGTGAGCACGAATCCGGCGATCCCGGGGAGCGTCATCGTCGCCCCGAAGTACGCCATCAGACCGAGCAGGATGACGAGGTTGAAGATCAACGCGATGACCGCGTTGACGCCGGACGCCTTGTAGTAGACCAGCATGAAAATCACGATCAGGCCGAGGCCGATGAGCGATGCGAGCACGCCCGACCGGATCGAGTCGGCGCCGAGCGAGGGGCCGATGACGCGCTCTTCCAGGTACGTGAGACTCGCCGGCAGCGCGCCCGACCGGAGCTTGAGCGAGAGGTCGGCCACCGACTCCGCGTTGAAGTTCCCGCCGCTGATCCGTCCGTCGGTCGTGATCTTTCCCTCGAGGCGCGGGGCCGAGACGACACGGTTGTCCAGGATGATCGCCAGGTACTTGCCGATGTTCTCGCCGCTGACCTTGCCGAATTTGCGCGAGCCTTCGTTGGTGAGCGTGAAGCTCACCGCGGGACGGTTGTTCTCGTCGATCGAGGGCTTGGCGTTCCGGAGGTCCATCCCGGTGACCGCCGGGACCTTGCGAACCAGGTAGAATTCGGATCCCGTATCGCCGACCGCGCCCGATCCGGACACGACCTCCATATCCTCCGGCACCTTGCCGCTATAGCTCTGGAGCAGCGCTTCCTTGTTCGCCGCGGGGCCTGCCTCCACGATCTTGAGCTCGAGACGCGCGGTGGACTGGATGATCTCTTTCGCGTGGGCGACCTCTGTCACGCCCGGCATCTGGACGAGGAGCTGGTCCTGCGCCGATCCATAGGTCGAGATGTTCGGTTCGGTCACGCCGAGCTCGTTCACTCGTCGCTCGATCGTCTGCTGCGCCTGGACGACGGTTTCGGCGCGCATGTCGCGCTCGATGTTCGGCTTCATCGTGAACTCGTACGTGCCGCCCGCGCCGGCGTTCCGGTCATAGCTCTGCGCCACCTGTTCGTCGGCGATCCGGCGGAAGTCCGCATCGCGGTCCGGCGTCACGCCCTCGACGCTGAACTTGGCGGGCCCTGTCAGCTTGATCGAGCTCACCGGCACGCCGGCGGTCCGCACCGCCTCACGCAGCTGCTCGCTCATCGTCGTCGTCTGAAGGCGCAGCGCGTCGTCCGTCTGAACGCGAAGGACGAGGTGTACGCCCCCCTTTAAGTCCAGGCCAAGCCGAAGCTGGTGCGCCATCAGCCAGGACGGCGCGGGCAGCCTGGGGAACCGCTGCACGACAATCGGGTAGACGCCGACGGCGAAGAAGAGAATGAAGACCGTCAGGCTGGTGATGAGCTTCCAGCGGAGATTCTTGTTCATGATTTATGAGTTGCCGGAGTCCTGGACAACGGGCTCCTCGCCCTGGTAGCCCCCGACCGACGCGCGGGCCACCTCGATGCGGACCCTGTCCGCGATTTGCACCTGCACTGACTTGTCGTTGACCTTGGTGATGAGCCCGTAAATCCCGCTTGTCGTGACGATCTTATCGCCGGCCTTGAGCGAGTCCTGGAACTCCTGCACCTTTTTCTGCCGGCGCTGCATCGGCATGAGGATGAGGAAGTAGAAAATCGCGAGGATGAGCGCGAACGGGAGGATCGACGTGATCTGGCTCGAGTCCCCGAGGCTCGACATCGACACTAACAAAGAATCAAACACGCGCACCATCTCAATTTTGAGCTCGGCGGGAGAAGGTCTGATGGAACTCCTGGCGGAGTTTTTCAAACGAGCCGAACACTATAGCCTCCCTAATTCGCCGCATCGTGTCAAGGTAAAAGTATAGATTATGCAACGAGTTGAGGGTCGCCGCGGTCATCTCGCCGGTCATGAAAAGGTGGCGCAGGTAGGCGCGCGAAAAATTCCGGCACGTGTAGCATCCGCAGTCCGGGTCCGGAGGGGACAGGTCCTCGGCGAAGCGCGCGTTCTTGATCACGATGACGCCGTGCCGCGTGAGCAGTTGACCGTTCCGGCCGTTCCTTGTCGGCAGCACGCAGTCGAACATGTCGACCCCCCTGGCGACACACTCGATGAGGTCGTCCGGCATTCCCGTGCCCATGAGATAGCGCGGCCGATCCTCGGGCAGGAGGGGCGCCGTATGCGACACGACGTCATACATCACGTCGACCGGTTCGCCGACGCTCAGCCCGCCGATTGCGTACGCCTCGAAGCCGATCTCGACCGTCTGCTGCGCGCTTTCGGTCCGTAAGGCTTGCGATGTACCTCCCTGAACGATCCCGAACTGCGCCTGCGCAGCGTTGGTGATCAGGACCTCCGGAGCGGACTGCGGATCGTGGCGCAGCTGCAGCTGCCGTTCCCGTCCGCGCCGCGCCCACCGGACGGACCGTTCCATCGCCCTCCGCACCGGCTCGTGGACGGATGACGCGGCTGCTCGAGTCGATGCGGACTGCGGCCCTGAACCGGACGGCGCGGAGGATGCGACGCACTCGTCCAGGACCATGGCGATGTCCGACCCGAGCTGCAGCTGGATGTCGGCAGCCTTCTCCGGCGTCAGCATGTGCAACGAACCATCGATGTGCGACCGGAACTCCGCTCCTTCCTCGCGGATCTTCCGGATTGCCGAGAGACTGAACACTTGGTACCCGCCGCTGTCGGTGAGGATCGGGCGATCCCACGACATGAACCGGTGGAGCCCGCCGCAGCGCGCGACAAGTCCGTCGCCCGGCTTCAAGTACAGGTGGTAAGTGTTGCCGAGAATGATCTCCGCGCCGAGATCCACGAGGTCGCGCTGCGTGACGGCTTTGACCGCTGCGCGCGTGCCGACGGGCATGAACGCCGGCGTCTGCACGACACCGTGCGCCGTGGTCAGCTCGCCGCGCCGCGCCGCGCCGTCGCGGGCGAGGATCTTGAAGCCGAAGGCCTGCGTCACGAGCTCTCAAGCATAGCAAGTCCATCGTCTCCCAGCTTCCGCCCGAATCGCATCTCCTATATTCTTCCGGTGTGAAACGACTGCGCGTAGGCGTCCTGTACGGCGGCCGGTCGGGCGAACACGAAGTGTCGCTGGCATCGGCCGCGGCGGTGTTTGCGAATCTCGATCGGCAGCGGTACGAGCCGGTGCCGATCCGCATCGACAAGGACGGACGGTGGGCGCTCGCGGACAAGCCCCCGACGGCCGTCTCCGCCGCGGAGGTCATCGAACACGCCCGCCTCGACGCCGCGCGTCCGGTTCGCAGCGGACGCGAAGTGCACCTCGTCGCGCGGCCCAGCGCCGAAACGATCCTCTCGATCGACCGCCGCAGTGCAGATCGCAGCGACGAAGGGCACGCGGTCGTCACGGGGCTGAACCTCGACGCCATCTTCCCGGTGCTGCACGGGCCATATGGGGAAGACGGCACGATCCAGGGCCTCCTCGAGCTGGCGAACGTGCCCTACGTGGGGGCCGGAGTGCTGGCATCCGCGGTCGGCATGGACAAGGGATTGATGAAGGTGGTCTTCGCGGCGGCGGGCCTGCCCGTCTGCCCATATCGCGTCGTACTCCGGCACGACTGGCAGGGGGCTCGCGAGACGACGGCAGCCGACATCGAGGGAGCACTCGGGTATCCCATGTTCGTGAAACCCGCCAATCTCGGGTCGAGCGTCGGCATCTCGAAAGCGCGGACGCGCGAGCAGCTCGTCGAAGCGATGGACCTTGCAGGTGAGTTCGACAGGAAGATCGTCGTCGAAGCGGCAGTGCCCCAGGCGCGTGAAATCGAGTGCGCGGTCCTCGGCAACGACGCCCCGGAGGCGTCGGTGCCCGGCGAGGTCATTCCGTCGCGTGAGTTCTACGACTACGAGGCCAAGTACCTGGACGACGGGTCGAAAGTCATCATTCCGGCGGACCTGCCGCCAGCAGTGGCAGCCGAGATTCAGCGCCTGTCCATCGGGGCGTTCCGCGCGATCGACTGCGCCGGAATGGCACGGGTGGACTTCCTCATCTCCGGCGTCACCGGGGCGATCTTCGTCAACGAGGTGAACACCATCCCGGGCTTCACCACGATCAGCATGTACGCCAAGCTCTGGGCGGCGACCCGGGTGTCCTACCCGGTGCTGCTCGATCGCCTGATCGCGCTCGCCCTCGAGCGCCATGCCGAGAAGCAGCAGCTCCGCACCAGCGTTACATGAGGTCGCCCGCCTGGCGAGGATGCCTCGTTGCGGCGCTCGCGCTCGGCACCCTCGCCGCGGCGCCGCGCGACATCCGCGGCGTGGACGGCCTCGCCCGGGCCTACGACTTCATCCTCGAGGCGCGCTTCGATCAGGTGGACGCCGAGCTGCGCCGCGCGTGCGGGCCGGCTCCCCCCGAAGCGTGCGAAGTGCTCAGCGCGACGGCGCTGTGGTGGCGAATCCTGCTCGACCCCGACAGCCGGGAGCTCGACGCTGAGTTCTCAACCGCTGTCGACCGGGCCATCCGTTCGACGGAGAGCTGGACGGTCCGATCGCCGGACGACGCCGAACCCTGGTTCTACCTCGGGGGAGCCTTCGCCGCGCGGGTGCAGTGGCGGGTGCTCAGAAACGAGAAGCTGGCGGCGGCCCGCGACGGCAAGAACATCAAGCTCGCGCTCGAGCGAGCCGTGGCGCTCGATCCCAATCTCGACGACGCGTACTTCGGCATCGGCATGTACAAGTACTACGCGGATGTGGCGCCGGCCGCCGCGAAGTTCCTGCGCTTTTTGCTCCTGCTGCCCGGGGGCGATCGGAAGGAAGGGCTCGATCAGATGCTCCGCGCCCGCAACCGCGGCCGGTTGCTGCAGGGCGAGGCGGACTACCAGCTGCACGTGATCTATCTCTGGTACGAAGGGAAGACCTCCCGCGCGCTCGGGCTCCTGCAGGGCCTCCACGAGCGCTACCCGGCGAATCCCCTCTTCGTCTCGCGGACCGCGGAAATCCAGGACGAGTACGAGCACGACGTCACCGCCAGCCTGGGAACCTGGACGGCGCTCCTCGCCGCCGCGCGCGAGCAGCGTGTGAACGCACCGCTGCTGAGCGAGGTCAGGGCGCGCCTGGGCCTCGCGCGTGGACTGGAGATGCTGCAGCAGACCGACGACGCCATCGAGATGCTGCAGCGCGTCATCGCACTGCGGCCGTCGGTGCCGTATGGAGCGCTGCCGCTGGCTCACCTCAGGCTCGGCGAGGCGTACGATCGCATGGGGACCCGCACCGCAGCCGTCACGGCCTATCGCGCGGCGGTCGCGGCGATCCCGCCCGACGACCCGCAGGACATCCGCGCGCAGGCCTCCGAGCACCTGCGTCACGCGCCGAATCCTGCCCGCGCCGAGGCGTATCGCCTGTCGCTGCATGGCTGGCGCCGCCTCGAGAGTAACGACCTGCCCGCCGCGGCCGATGCGCTGGAACGCTCGCTCGTGCTCAACGGCACGGACCCCGTTGCCCACTATCGCCTCGGCCGCGTGCTCCAGGCGCGGAAGGACGATGCGGCCGCGCTCGCGCACCTCGAGCAGACGATTCGGACCGCGCGCACGTGTCCGGCGCCCATTCTCGGTAACGCGTACCTCGAAGCCGCGCGGGTGTACGAACGGCTCGGTCAGACGGACGATGCCGTCGAGTACTACCGCACCGCAGCGGTCCTCTTCGGCGCCGCGGCCGACACGCGCGCCGCCGCGACGCGCGCGCTCACGCGTCTCCACGCGCAGTGACACGACTCGCCCGCCTCCGTTTTCTGTAAGAACGATCACGCTTCCGCGATCGGATCGGCCGCGGACGATCGATCGGCGCGATCCGGCGATCGCGATCGCTCCGCACACCGCGCGCTCCACGCTTCGGCGGGCGCCGCGCGGTCGCGCCGCCAGAACTTTTGTGCGCTTTTTTGACAAACGGCAGCACTTTGTGCTTGACACTTAGTTTTTCTCATCCATAATCTACATCTTGTATGAGGGTGGATCGCTCAGCCCACCTGTTGTAACGGTTGAAGGTCGGTAACAAAGCTGAGCTGCCGAATTCCAAGGAGGAATCATGGCTAAGAAGACTGCAAAGGGCGGAAAGAAGAAGGCGGGCGGGAAGAAGCGCTAGTCGCTTCCGCCTAACGACTGGGGGGTGTCGAGAGTTGACACCCCCACTTTTTTAGTCACGACCTCCCGCGCCGCGCGCGGGTTTTTCTGCAGAGAGCGACGGGCGCCGCGAGTGACAGGGCCGACGTGCCAGGCGGCAGCGGTCCTGCGAGCGGTGGAAGCTCCTCGCATTCTGAATCCCACAGTGAAGGGGGGGATGAGCGCGATGGCAAAGAAAGCAGCCAAGGGCGGGAAGAAGAAGGCCGGCAAGAAGCGGTAGTCCCGCCTCGCCCGTAAAAAAAGGGGGCGCCCGGCGCCCCCTTTTTTGCTGTACGTGCCGGGCCCGTCCCGTTCACCGCATCGTTTTACCATCCCACACGCGCACGCGCTGGATCACGTCACCCACCTGGATCCGGTCGACCACGTCCATCCCGTTCACGACCCGGCCGAACACGGTGTACTTTGCATCGAGGTGCGGCTGCGGCGTGTGCGTGATGATGAACTGGCTCCCGCCGGTGTCCTTACCCGAGAGCGCCTTGCCGACGGTGCCCCGGAGAAACGGCCGTTCGTTCAGTTCGTCGCGAATGGTGTACCCGGGTCCCCCTTCGCCGTCGCCCCGCGGGTCACCGTCCTGCACGACGAAGTTCGGCACGACGCGGTGGACCTGGAGGCCGTTGAAGAACCCGCGCGCCGTAAGCGCGATGAAGTTGCTCGCGGTCTGCGGCGCATCCAGAACCGCGAGCTCGAACTCGACCGTCCCTTTCGCCGTTTCCAGGAAGACATGCGGCGAGAACGCCGGCGCGATGAGTTGCGGGTCGTCGTAGCGCGCCGGCGGCGCGCCCGGCGCCGGACGGATCGCCCGACGGGTCTCGGCGGACGGATCGAGCGTGGCCAGCGCCGCCGCGGCATGCAGCCGCAAGGCCCAGTCCTTGTCCCCGAGCGCTTCCTTGACCGTCGGCATCGCCTCGGCCGCGCCGTACTGCACGAGCGCCGAGAGGATCGAGGCCCTGGCGTCGATGGCCGCATCGCCGAGCGCCAGCGCGTAAGCCGCGCGCAGCGCGTCGGCGCCGCCCGCGGGCTTCAACTCCCCGACGATTTGCGCCGCGGCCGAGCGGACCGCGAAGTCCGGTTCCTTCAGCTGCGCCATCGCGACCGCCGCCGCGTCCGGCGCCTTGAAGTGCGCGAGCGCGGCAAGCACCGCGGGGAGTACCCGCTTGTCCTCATCGCCCAGCATCGAGCGCACCCGTTCGAGCGCGACATCCGGCGGCAGCGTCGCCAGCACGGCCGCCAGCGCTGCCCGGACGTTCCATTGCGGATCCGGATCCATGCTCGCGAGCACGAGGACGAAGTTCTCAGGGTCGATCGACGCGGCTGCCCGCAGCGCCGCGGTCCGCAGCGCCGGCCACGGATCCGACAGGAGGTCCTGGATGACGGGCAGCCCTTCTGCGGCCTTCAACACGCCAAGCGCGGCAACGAGCTCGAGCCGCACGTTCGGATCGACACCCGCCTCGGATGCCAGAGTCGCCAGGGGTGCACCCGCGGCAGGATCGCCAATCGCGCCCAGCGCCCTGATTGCCGACACCCTGACCTCGGCTGACGTCCGGGCGTTCTGCATCAGCGCCGCGAGCGGAGCAACGGCGGCCCGGTCCTTGAGGACGCCGAGGCCGCGCGCAGCGAACGCGGGCGAGTACTTGCCGGGAGCGGCAAGCAGCTTCAGCAGCGCCGGCTCCGTCCGGGCGTCCTCGATCCGGCCGAGCGCGTAGGCGACCGGCCACCACGTGGTCACCGGGGCGCCGCTGTCGATGACCGCCGCCGCGAGCGGTTCGTAGGCGTGCAGCCTGACGAGCGCATAGATCCCGAGACGAAACGCCTCGACCTCCGGCGCCGCCGGCCACGACTCGTCGTCGGCCTGCACCGCCCCGACGGCCGCGGAGCGCGCGTACTCGGCCGCCATCCGCCCGATCGCCGGCGCCGCCGCGGCCCCTGCGGGTTCCCCGCCTCGAGCGGAGCCGATGAGGCCGAGGGCCTCGGCCGCCCGCCCCCGGACGATCGGCGACGCGTCGGCGAGTGCGGCGGTCAGTGGAGGGGCCGCGGACGCGTCGGCGATGAGGCCGAGCGCAAACGCCGCCATCTCGCGGACCTCGGGATCGCCGTCGACGAGCGCGGTGGTGAGGGGCTTGACCCCTTCAGGCAGTCCAACCCGCCCGATCGCCATAGCGGCACGACGGCGCACGCGCGGCTCGGCGTCTGCGACGAGCGTGGCGAGATCGGGGGTGATCGCCGGAGGCGCGACGGGGACCGCGCGTCCGCGGCGCGGCGCGACGACAGGAGGCGGCGGAGGGCTTTCGATCCGCAGCAGCCGCTGATCCTCGAGCTGGAGCATCCAGGCGATCTTCTGTTCGAACGTGGTCGTCGGTCCCTTGACGGCGACGGGAGCGCTGGCGCAGGCAGACGCCGACAGAGCGGCCAGGATCCACAGGCGCGACGCGCGGCGCGCGCGGCGGAAGAACGGAGGCGGTATCTGGCTCATATGATTCCGTGAGGCTCCGGAGGATCGTTCCACGGCGCTGACGGTGTGCGGCGTCGAGGCGTTCGAGAGCGGCCGGGCCGCCGGAACGGGCCGGACAATGCTATCGCAATCGCGCGAGGCGTTTGACTATACTTCGCTCGCGCGCGGCTCCGCGCCGAGGATGAAGACATGTGGGTTCAATCCTGGATTTCCGGTACATAGCTATCGAAGGGCCGACGGGCCTCGGCACCTCGCTGCTCGCCGACCGCCTCGGGTCGCGCCTCGACGCGACGGTCGTGCTCGACGAGACGGACAATCCATTCCTCTCGGACTTCTACGCCGAACGACCAGGTGCCGCCTTCCAGGCGCAGCTGTTCTACACGCTGTCGCGCCACCGTCAGCAGACCGCGCTTCGGCAGAACGATCTCTTCAGCCAGCTCACGATCTGCGACTACCTGTTCGACAGGGACAAGATCTACGCGTACCTGAACCTCGACGACAACGAGCTGTTCATCTACCAGCGGCTCTACGATCTTCTCGTCGCCGACATGGCGCCCCCCGACCTCGTCATCTATCTGCAGACGCCGACCGACGTGCTCCGTCGCCGCCTCCGGGATCGCGAGCGCGCCAACCCCGAAGTTCCGCCCCTCGGTGACGAGTACGTGCGCGAGCTGAACGAGGCCTACAACCACTTTTTCTTCCACTACAGCGCGACACCCCTGCTCGTCGTCGAGACCTCGCAGTTCGACCTCTCGTGGGGTGAGGAGGCGCTGGCCGACCTCGAGCGGCAGATTCGCAGCATGGGTAAAGGGACCCGCTATTACGTGCCCAGGACCTGAGCGGCCGGTGCCCGCCGGGCCGTCGTATCCCCTCACCTGTCTGGGCGGCCGGGTCCGCGTCCTTGCGGGACGCTGGTATATGCTCCAGTAATGTCGTGGTTCCAGAAGGTCCGGAAGCCAATCGAGCCGCCGCCGGACAAGAGCCGGGTGCCCGAAGGGCTCTGGGTCAAGTGCCCGTCCTGCGGACAGATCATCTATAACAAGGACCTCGCGGCGAGCCTCAGCGTCTGTCCGAAGTGCGGCCATCACTTCCGGCTGAACGCGGCCGAGCGCCTCAGGATGCTCTTCGACCGCGAGTGGGAGGAGCACGACAGCGGGCTCACGTCGACCGATCCCTTGAGCTTCACGGACACCAAAGCCTACCGGACGCGCCTCGAGACGAGCATCGCGGGAACGGGACTGAAGGACGCGATCATCACGGCCACCGGACAGATCGGCGGGATTACCGCTGTCGTGTCGGCCATGGAGTACGGCTTCATCGGCGGCAGTATGGGCGTTGTCGTCGGCGAGAAAATCACGCGCGGGATCGAGCGGGCGATCGCGCAGCGGCTGCCCGCGGTCATCGTGTCGTGCTCGGGCGGCGCGCGCATGATGGAGGGGGCCCTCTCCCTCATGCAGATGGCGAAGATCAGCGGGGCGCTGGCGCGCCTCGATCGCGCGCGCCTGCCGTACATCTCGATCCTCACGGACCCGACGACCGGCGGGGTGACGGCGAGCTTCGCGATGCTCGGCGACGTGAACATCGCCGAGCCCAAGGCGCTCATCGGGTTCGCCGGTCCGCGCGTGATCGAGCAGACGATCCGGCAGAAGCTCCCGGACGGCTTCCAGCGCAGCGAATTCCTCGTGGAGCACGGGATGCTGGATCTCGTGATCGATCGGCGCGAGCTGAAGGACGCCGTCATCCGCGTGCTGCGCTTCGGCGGAGCGGGGTTACCGCGGTCCGGAGCCGCGGTCGCCGAGACGGTCGCGGCGCCCGAAGCGCCGGCCTAGCGCGATCGTGGCGATCGACGATCCGATCGAGTTTCTCTTCAGCCTCGAACGGCTGGGGATGAAGTTCGGCCTCGAGAACATCGCCCTCCTCTGCCAGGCACTCGGTCGTCCCGAGCAGTCGTTTCTTTCGGTGCTCGTCGCGGGCACCAACGGCAAAGGCTCGGTCACGGCGCTTCTCGACGCCGCACTCCGGGCCGGCGGTCACCGCGCCGCCCGCTACACCTCCCCACACCTCGTCCGGCTGGAAGAGCGGTTCGTGATCGACGGACGCGAAGTGACGACGGACGCCCTCCGTGCGGCAGCGGGGCGCGTGCGCGACGCGGTGAACCGGCTGCGTCTCGAGGGCAGGCTCGACGCGCCACCGACATTTTTCGAATGCACGACAGCCGCGGCCTTCGACCTGTTCCGCGACGCCGGTGTGGAGATCGCCGTCCTCGAAGTCGGTCTCGGCGGCCGTCTCGACGCGACGAACGTCGTAACGCCAGTGGCCACCGCGATCACGTCGATCGATTTCGACCACCAGGCGCAGCTCGGCACGTCACTCGAGTCCATCGCCCGCGAGAAGGCGGGGATCATCAAGCCGGGCGTGCCGGTCGTGTGCGGGCGCCTGCCTGAGGCCGCGGCACGCGTCATCGCGGAGGTCTGCGCGGAGCGTGGAGCGCCGCTCATCAGCGCGGACGAGCGCGTGCAGATCACGCTGCGGCCGGATGGATCGGTAGACGTGCGCACTCGAACCCGCGAACTGACTGGTGTGAGGCTCCGGCTCCGAGGAGCCCATCAGCGTGAGAACGCACGCGTCGCGGTAGCCCTGGCGGACGAGGTGTCGCGGCTCGGCATCCTGGTGCCGGACCGCGCGCTGCGTGCCGCACTGACCGAGGTCGAGTGGCCGGGGCGACTCGAGCACTTCGTGGTTGGCGGGACCGAGGTGCTTCTGGACGCCGCTCACAACCCGGCGGGCGCCACGGCGCTGGCGGCCTACCTGGCCGACGAAGGCTGGCGCGGAGCCACGCTGATATTCGGCGTCATGGGCGACAAGGACGTCCGCGGCATGCTCGCGGCGCTCCTTCGTCCGCCCGATGTGTGGGCGCGCCTCGTCTGCACCACCGCCCCAGGTCCCCGGGCGCTCGCGGCCGACGCGCTCGCGGCCGTTGCCACAGAGGTAGCCGCCGGGCGCATTCCTGTCGATGCGGCCCCGGATCCGGTCGCGGCGCTCGAGGACGCGCGCCGGCGCGGCACGCGCATCGTGGTCGCCGGGTCCATCTTTCTGATCGGCCCGCTGCGTGATATTCTTCGCTGACTCCCGGACGCCTCGCCACGGATCCATGCTTCGTTTCAGCATCCTTCTCTGCCTCTGCATCGGCTTCGAGTGGGTCGGCGCGCCTGCCGCGGCGCAGGCACAGAGCCTCGCAGGTTGTCATGTGTACCAGCAGCAGAACATGAGCTCCAGGCGCGTGAGCGAGGAGAACGAGAACCACTTCTTCCAGGATGGCACCACGGATGCGCCTGTCCAGATCGACTGCGACGAGATGCAGCTGTTTGCCGATCACATGGAAGGCTTCCAGACCGAAGGGCGCGTGATCGCCACGGGCAACGTTCTGTACATCTCGGGCGGCAACCGGATCAACGCCGAGCGGATGGAGTTCAACACGAAGACGCGCACGGGCACGTTCTACAACGCGACCGGGACCGCCGTCCTGCGGGACAAGGCCGACCCGGGCCTGTTCGGCACGCAGGAACCCGATCTCATGTTCCGGGCCGACGAAATACACAAGATCGGACCGAAAAAATACCGCCTCGTGCGCGGCAACTTCACCACGTGCGTACAGCCCACGCCGCGGTGGGAAATGCAGTCGCGGAACATCACGATGCAGCTCGACGACTACGCGCTGCTCAAGAACGCCATTCTTCGGGT
>JBBWZJ010000273.1:0-6682 GCA_039648985.1 Acidobacteriota bacterium
GTGCTCGTGGCGTCCGAAGGGGGCGTCACGTTCTGGACGGGCAACCATCCGCTCGCAAGAGGGGAAGGGGATCTTGCCGCGAACCCGGAGATCAAGCGTGCCGAGATCGCGTTCCGCGAGGCACGTCCCGGGTTGACGTCGGAGCAGCTGGAGCCCCTCTACTACAGGGACGCGCTCGACTACATCGCGGCGCATCCGCTCTGGTGGGTGGGTCTCCTCGCGAGAAAAGCGTTCTATACAGTCGTGCCTGCGGGTCCGTCGTATACGCTACACTCGACGTCGTACCTCGTGGCGTCAGTAGCTTCGTACCTGCTGCTGCTGCCGTTCGCCGTGTGGGGCTGGCGGGTGCTGCGCCGCGCTGGGCGCCCCGAGGCGCTGTTCGTCCTGGCGGCCTCGTCGGTGCTGGCCGGTCTCGTGTTCTTCCCGCAGGAGCGGTTCCGGATTCCCGTGATCGACCCGGCGCTGATCGTGTGCGCGGCTGCCGCCTGCGCTGACCGTTGGAACCGCTGATGAACGTCCTCGTAGTCGTGCCGACCTACAACGAGCGGGAGAATCTCCCCGTCCTCGTGCGCGGCGTGCTCGCGCATCCGGGCTTCCGGATGCTCGTCGTGGATGACGGGTCGCCGGACGGGACCGGGGCGATCGCCGATGCACTCTCGGCGGAGCACCCGGGCCGAATCGACGTCATGCACCGGACAGGCCGGCGCGGTCTCGGCCGTTCCTACATCGACGGCTTGAGCAAGGCCATCGGCATGGAGGGTGTCGATCTGATTTGCCAGATGGACGCCGACCTCTCGCACGATCCGCAGTATCTGCCCGCGCTCACGGCCGCCGCGGCCGCCGCCGACGTCGTCATCGGCTCACGGTATCTGAACGGCGTCAGCGTCGTGAACTGGCCGCTCCATCGCATCTTCCTGAGTACGTTTGCGAACCGGTACATCCGTGCGGTCACGCGCCTGTCTGCGACCGATTGCACCAGCGGCTTCCGCTGCTGGCGCCGCGAAGCGCTCGCCCGGCTCCCGCTCAATCAGATGGTGTCCGACGGATACGCGTTTCTCGTCGAGATGCTGTTCGACGCCGCCCGGCAGGGCTGCCGGTTCGCCGAAGTCCCGATCATTTTCGTCGAGCGCCGGCAGGGGCAGTCGAAACTGTCGTCGGGGGTAATCCTCGAGTCCATCGTCATGCCCTGGCGGCTGAAGCTGCGAGCCGGGCGCCGCTGACCGATGCGACAGGTCGTCGTGATGGTGACGACGTCCTACCCGCGTTTTCCGGGTGACAGCGTAGGCACGTTCATGGAACCGATCGCCCGCGCCGTCGCGGCACGGGGCCACGAGGTCCATGTCGTCGCGCCGTGGCACCCGCTCGTCGCGCGCGCCGCCGAGGAGCGGGGCGTCCACCTGCACTTCTATCGTTACGCACCCGTGCCAGCGTTGAACGTCTTCGGATACGCTGCCGCCATGCGCGCCGACGTCAGTCTGCGCGCCGCGGCGTACCTCGCGGCGCCACTTGCGCTGGCAGCGGGCTGGCATGCCGCGCGGTCGGTGGCACATCGGTATGGCGCGACGGTGATGCACGGCCACTGGGTGGTGCCCGGCGGAGTGGTGGCCGCTGCCGCCGCGCCGTCGCTGCCGCTCGTCATCAGCCTGCATGGGTCCGATGTTCACGTCGCGGCAACCGTGCCGCCCGCGCGCATTGCGGCGCGCCAGGCCTTTGGGCGGGCAGGGTACGTGACGGCGTGCAGTGATGACCTCGGCCGCCGGGCGATCACCCTTGGCGCTGCTCCGGACCGGATCGCCACGGTGCCCTACGGGGTGGATGTGGACCGCTTCAGACCCGACGCCGCGGTGCGGGCGGCTCGACGACTCGAGCTCGCGGTTGGCGAGAGGGTTCCGCTCGTGCTCGCTGCCGGACGGCTCGTGCGAAAGAAAGGGTTCGAGTATCTGATCGACGCTGTGGCGCGGCTGCCCCGGGTGATTCTCGCGCTCGCGGGAGCGGGATCGCTCGAAGCGGAACTGCGGGAACGTGCGCATGCGGCGGGTGTCGGCGAGCGGGTGCGTTTTCTCGGGAACGTGACGCAGATGCGGGTCGGCGAGCTTCTCGCGGCGGCAGACATCGTGTGCGTCCCGTCGGTGCGTGACGACAGCGGTAACGTGGACGGCCTGCCGAATGTGCTTCTCGAGGCGCTCGCGTCCGGATCTCCGGTGGTGGCCACACCCGCGGGAGGAATCCTGACAGTGGTGGTGGACGGCGTCACGGGACTCATCGTCCCTGAGCGGGATTCCGACGCTCTGGCCACGGCACTTGCGCGTCTGGTCGCGGAACCCGCCCTCGGTCAGCGGCTGGGTTCGGCGGCACGCGCCCTCGTTACAGAGCGATTCAGCTGGGAACGGACGGCTGAAGCATTCGAGAACGCCTATGGGCGCGCGCTTGCCTTCAAATCCACGCGCAGCTAACATTTACGGCTAACCCATGCAGCATGTGGCGGCACCGAGGCCCGGGCTCAGTGTGTTCTTTCCCGCGTACAACGACAGCGGCACGATTGCGAGCCTCGTCATCACGGCGCTCCAGGCCGCGCGCGAGCTGACGCCGGATTTCGAAATCATCGTGATCAACGACGGAAGTGCCGATGGCACGGCGCAGATCGCGGACGAGCTCGCCCGTACCTATCCCGAAGTGCGCGTGATCCATCACCAGCAGAACCGCGGCTACGGCGGCGCCCTGCGCAGCGGCTTCGAGGCGGCCACCCGCGACCTCGTGTTCTACACCGACGGCGACGCGCAATACGATCCGAAGGAAATGGCCGTGTTGTGGGCGGCGTTCCACGACAAGGTGGACCTCGTCAACGGCTACAAGATCAGCCGGTCCGACCCTCTTCACCGGATCGTGATTGGCCGCATCTATCATCACACCGTCAAGATGCTGTTCGGCCTGAAGGTCAGGGACGTTGATTGTGACTTCCGGCTGTTGCGGCGGTCGATCTTCGACACGGTGCACCTCGAAAAAAGCAGCGGCGTCATCTGCCTCGAAATGATGAAGAAGATCCAGGACGCCGGGTTCGCGATCGCAGAAGTCCCCGTGCACCACTACCACCGCGCCCACGGCCGGTCGCAGTTCTTCAACTTCCGCCGCCTCTTCAAGACGGCAGTGGACGTCGCGAAGCTGTGGTACGTGCTCGTGGTGCGCGGCGAACATCTGCGCGCGATGGCGCGGCCCGTTGCCGCAGCCGCTCCGCCGCCGCGGGATCGCGTGTGAAGCCGCCATCAGAAGCCGGCCACGAGCTCTCGTGTTGATCCCGTTCCTCCAGCTCACACCGGGCGAAGATGCCGCCGTCGTGCTGGCGGCCGTCGATCGCGTCATCACGCGCGGCTGGTTCGTGCTCGGTCCCGAACTGACGGCCTTCGAGGCGGAGTTCGCCGCCGCGTCCCGTGCGACCGAAGCCGTCGGCGTCGGCACCGGGACCGACGCCATTGCCATTGCACTGCGCGCACTCGGGATCGGCCCCGGCGACGAAGTGATCACTTCGCCGCTCTCGGCGGCCTTCTCCGCGCTCGCGATCATGATGGCAGGCGCGAGACCGGTGTTCGCCGACATCGATCCCGAACGCCTGACGCTCGATCCTGACGCCGTGGCGGCGGCGGTGACGACACGGACGGCGGCGATCCTGCCGGTCCACCTGTATGGGCAGCCTGCGGACATGCCGGCGCTCTGCGGTGTCGCCGCGCGCCACAACCTGGCGATCGTCGAAGACTGCTGCCAGGCCCATCTCGCTACCTGCGGCGGGCAGCCGGTCGGCACCTTTGGCGTCGCGGCCGCATACAGCTTTTATCCGACCAAGAACCTCGGCGCACTGGGGGATGGCGGGGCGCTCACCACGAACGACGCGAGCCTCGCCGGCAAGGCACGGCGGCTGCGAAATGGCGGCCAGATCGATCGCTATCACCACGGCGAGTTCGGCGTGAACTCGCGGCTGGACGAGATTCAGGCGGCGGTGCTTCGCGCCCGTCTGCCATTGCTCGCCGGCTGGACCGCTCGTCGCCGCGCCCTCGCGCAGGAATACCGCCGACAGCTCGCGGGCGTGGCGCTGCACGTTCCGCCGGAGTGCGATCCCGGCCACGTCTATCACCTTTTCCCCGTTCGCAGCCGGACGCGGGATGTGGTGCAGGCGGCTCTGCGGACCGCCGGCATCGAGACGTTGATCCACTACCCCGTGGCGATCTCGCGGCAGCCGGCGCTCGCATCGACGCTCCCCGCCCGATGCCCGACGGCCGAGCGCGTCTGCGACGAAATCTTCTCCCTGCCGCTGTACCCGTCTTTGCCCCCGGAGGCCGTTGCCCGCGTCACGTCCGTGCTCGCGGCGACATAGCGCGTGAGCACCGGGCTCCGGCAGCGCGGCGTCACTGGCGCGCTCTCATGATGCTGCTCCGCCAGAGTCTCATGCTCGCGACGGTGGCGTGGCTGCCCGGCGCGGTGATCTATCGGGGTGAATGGCTCGACAGGGATCGGCGCGGCGCACTGGATCCCGAGGAACGCCTGTTCTGGGCGATCGTGCTCAGTCTCGCGATTTCGTTGTCCCTCGTGCTCGCGCTCGCGGCGCTGCATCGGTACAGTTTCGAGCGCCTGCTGTTCGCGGACGCAGGAATCGCGGCGGCTGCGGCAGGCGTTGCGCGCGGGCGCCTGAAGTTCGCGCCCGGCACGCGGCACGCCGGCGCCACCGCTCTCGTGCCGCTCGCGCTCGTCCTGCTCGGACTGTGGCGGTTCTTTCCGACCTCCGAGTACGTCATTGGCGGCAAGGACCCCGGCACGTACGTGAACGAAGGTATCCAGATCGCGCAGCGTGGCACGCTTGTCGCGCGCGATCCGGTCGTCGCCTCGGTGCCCCCCTTCGCACGCGATCTCTTCTTCCCCTCGCACCAGCGGCCGGACTACTACGGCACCCGGTTCATGGGCTTCTTCATCAAGTCGCCCGACACGGGCGCCGTTGTCGGCCAGTTCCCGCATCTGTTTCCCGCGTCGATCGCGATCGGCTACGGCGTCGACGGGCTGACCGGCGCCCGACGAGTCGTCGGCGTGTGGGCGATCCTCGGCCTGCTCGCGGTGTACTTCACCGGAGCCCGTCTGGCCGGGCGCACAGCCGCCGCCGGCGCGGCGGCGTTGCTCGGGCTTCACGTGATCCAGACGTGGTTCGCGCGTTATCCCAATGCCGAGGTCGTCATGCAGGCGTTCCTGTTCGCGGCCCTGCTGGCCAACGCGCGGGCGCACGTCGACAGGGATCGGTTCTTTGCGCCAGTGGCCGCTCTGCTGCTTGGATTGCTGCTGTTCCTGCGCTTCGATGCCGTGCTCGGCGTCGCGGCGGTCTTCGGGGCGTTCGCGCTCTCGCGGTTCGACAACAAGCGTCCGAGTGTGTGGTTCCTGGCGATCTTCGCCCCGATCGCGGCGGCTTCCGTGCTCTACCTGCTCGGGCCGATGCGGGCCTACGCGGATCTCCCGATCGTGTATCTCAGCAACCTGCCCTTCTGGGGTTACGCGACCCTCGGCGGAGTCGCGGTCGTTGCGACAGCCGGCGTCTGGGCCGCTGCGAGATACCCGAAGCTGTGCGCTGGTGTCGTCCGTTGGACGCCCCGCCTGCTGACCGGAACCCTCGCCGTCCTGGCGCTCTATGCACTCTTCCTCCGCCATCCGGCCGGCAAGCTGGCCGCGCATGACGCCTACGCGCTGCGGACGTTCACCGATTTCTACCTGACGCTCCCGGCGCTCCTCGCCGCGCTTCTCGGATTCGGCCTCGTGGCGCGGCGCGCATTCTGGCGCGACCCGGCGCTCTTCGTCACGGTCGCGGTCTTCTCCTGCTTCTTCTTCTACAAGGTCCGCATCGTCACCGATCACTTCTGGATGACGCGGCGATTCCTGCCCGTCATTCTTCCGGGCGCGCTGCTGTTCGCGTCGGCCGCCGCGCTCAGCGGCCGGAGCCCCCGCGGCCTCGCCCGCGCCCCGCGAACCCTCATCGGCATCGTCTTCATTGGCCTGCTCGCCGTTGATTACGGACGCGCCAGCAGGCCGCTGCTCAAGCACGTCGAATACGCGGGCCTTCTTCCCAGACTGGAGCAGCTGGCGGCGTCGATCCATGACGACGACCTGCTCGTCGCCGAGTCGAGGGATGCGGGCGGCGACGTGCACGTGCTGGCGCTTCCGCTCGCGTACATCTACGCGCGGCAGGTGCTCGTCCTCAACTCGCCGCGGCCGGACAAGGCGACGTTCGCCGCCTTCCTGGACTGGGCGCGGACCCGCTACTCGCGCATCCTGTTCATCGGGAGCGGCGGGACGGACCTCTTGTCGCACCGTTATGGCGTCGAGTCGATCGCCAGCGAGCGATTCCAGGTGCCGGAGTACGACGCCCCAGTCGATGCGTATCCGCGCTTCGCCCGTGCCAAAGAGTTCGACTACGGCGTGTACGCGTTCACGCCGCCACAACCGGCGGCCGATCGGTTCGACCTGGACGTCGGAGTCCGCGACGACTTGCACGTGCTCCGGTTCCATGCGAAGGAGCAGGCGGAGGGGCGCACCGTCCGGTGGACGCGCGCCACTTCTTACGTGTCGGTCACGACCATCACGCCATCCACGCGTGAAGTGACGCTCTGGATGAATGACGGCGGGCGGCCGCCGGCGGCACCTCCGGCGGCGGTCAACG
>JBBWZJ010000284.1:0-16194 GCA_039648985.1 Acidobacteriota bacterium
CCCCGAACCCCGAACCCCGAACCCTGAACCCCGAACCCCGAACCCGGAACCCCGAACCGGTGCGTCACCTCCCCCACACGTGCATGACGGCATAACTGCGCCAGGGCCGCCACGCCTGCGAGAGCGCCTCCGCCTCCGCGGCGGTCACGCCGCCAAGGCCCTTCCGCACCGCGATGTCCTCCTTCGGGAAGGCGTCCGGCCAGCCGAGCGCCCGCATGGCGATGTAGTGAGCCGTCCACGGGCCAATGCCCGGGATCGCGACGAGGCGCCGGATCGACTCCTCCGGAGTGTGACGCGTCCCTCCGTCGAGGCCGAGGATCCCGGATTGCTCGGCGGCCGCCAGGACGATGAGGGTCCGGGCGCGTGCCGCGATGACGCCGAGCGCGGCGATGTCGTCAACGTGCGCCGCGGCGACACGCGCGGGGGCGGGCGTCAGCCGATGCAGTTCGGGAAACGGGGTGACGATCGGCTCACCGAATCGCTCGACGACCCGGCACGCGATCGTCCTCGCCGCTTTGATCGTGACCTGCTGGCCCAGGATCGCGCGCAGGCCGGTTTCGAACCCATGGAATGCGCCCGGTACGCGCAGGCCCGGGTTTGCCCTGACGGCGGCTGACAGCCGGGGGTCCTTGCGCAAGTGCCGCGAGATGAGGTCGGGACGTGCGTTGAGGTCGAAGAGGGCCCGCACGCGGCCGAGCAGCGCCGGGAGGACCGGCATCAGCGTGTGCGTGAACTCGACGACCAACGCGCGTGTGTGCCGGGAATGCGTCACCCGGATCCAGCCGCTGGCTTTCCCCAGTTGGACCGTCCGCGCATAGGAATCGTCCGTCGCGTGCTCCACGCCTGCGAGCGTGCGGGCCGCCAGGAAGGCGAGAGTGCCCGTCCAGTCGTACGGCGGGCGATACGCGAGTTGCAGCGTCGACGTCCCCGTGTCGGCGAGTCCCGCGGCGCCGTCCGAGGCTTTCTTCCGGAGCCGCGTCGGCGGCATTCCATACCGCGTGTTGAACGCGTCGTTGAACCGGCGCAGGCTCGAGAAGCCGCTCGCGAACGCGACCTCGGTGACGGGCAGCGTCGTCTCGGTCAGGAGTTGCTTCGCGAGCAGCAGTCGGCGGGTCGACAGCAGCTGGATTGGCGGCACACCGAGCTGCGTGTGCACAATGCGCCGAATCTGGCGCGAGCTGAGCTCGAACTCGGCGGCGATGTCCTCCAGCCCGGCCTTCTCGTCGAGGTGCCCTTCCTCGAGCCGTTGCACGATCGCCCGGGCGATCCGCTGGCCGTCGTCAACCGGCGCACTTCCGGGCGCGAGCTCCGGACGGCACCGCAGGCACGGCCGGTAGCCCGCGCGCTCCGCCTGCTGGGGCGTGTCGAAGAAGCGGCAATTCGCCTCCCTGGGCGTCCGCACCGGACAAATCGGCCGGCAGTAGATGTCTGTCGACGTGACGCCCACGAAGAAGAGACCGTCGAAGCGCGAATCGCGGGAGGTGAGCGCTTTGTACAGCCTGTGGGTGTCGTGATCCATGGACCGACAATATGGCACACCCCCAGCCGCGTCTAGCCATATTCGGACATCATGTCGACGCGGGTTCCGTCGTCCGAAAACGGCGAGCACGGGCCGCCCACGCGAGCTATCGTCGAGAGGCCGTCGAGGACGTCGGGTCCGTGTGAGGCGGCGTACAACAGGAGCGAGCGATGGCCAAGCGCAACCGTCAAATGCAGAAGCGATATGTGTACAAAGTTGTGGAATCGCCGGTCGGACCCCTCACGCTCGTCGCGACGGACGCGGGTCTGGCGGGGATCCTCTGGGCAACAGACCGCCCGGGCCGCGTGCGGCTCGACGTGGTAGCAGAGGACAGCCGTCACCCTCTGCTGATGGACGTAGCGCGACAGCTGGAGGAGTACTTCGGGGGAGAACGCACGCAGTTCACCGTGACGCTGGATCTCGAGGGGACCCCGTTCCAACGGAAGGTGTGGACGGCCCTGCTGACGATTCCTTTCGGCGAGACGCGATCGTACGCGCAGATCGCGGCGCAGATCGGACAGCGCGGCGCAGTGCGCGCGGTGGGCGCGGCAAACGGGAGGAATCCGGTCGCCATCGTGGCGCCCTGCCACCGCGTCATCGGCGCGACGGGCAAACTCACCGGTTTCGCGGGCGGGCTCGAGGCAAAGGCCCTTCTGCTGGCGCTCGAAAGCGGCGGGCGGGACCCGATCGTCAGGGCCGCCGACAGGGGGATGGATTCCGCGGCGCAGGGCCATCCCGCGTGACGGTCGCCGCGGCCGCGATCATCCCTGTCTTCCGCTGATCACGCGCAGGTAGGCCTGCCAGGGGCCGACCTCGTCCGAGTACTGTCGCGCGAGCGTTCGCGAGATCTGGACGAGATGATCCAGATCGTGCGCCACCCACGTGGACAGGAGCTGACGCAGAGTGACGACGCCCAGGGCGGGATGGACGCCGCGGCGGTTCAGATCCGCATCGGTCAGATGCAGGGCGGCGAGCTCCCCGAGGCTCTCCTCGCGCGCAGCCGCGAACTCCTCCAGCAGGCTGGCGGGCGTTCGTCCCGCGTTCGCCGTGACCTGCGCGAACCGGTCGAAGCTCTCGAATGCCTGGGCCTCTCCATGCTCGAGAATGACCCGCACGCGTGGCATCCAGTCCGTGCGCTCCCCGTGAATCAGGTGCCCGACGACATCGAACGGGCTCCACGTCCCGCCGCCCTCGTCGGCCGCGATCCAGCCGTCGGGAAGTCCGCGGAGAAGCGCGTCGAGGGTCGCGGGCGTTCGCGCGAGGATGGCGACCCCCTCATCGAGGACGAACCGACGCCTGGTGCGATCCTGCTGTGCGGTCATGGGGTTTCGAGCCGGGCGCCCGGCGCGGGCGAGCTCCAGCATTCCCAAAATGTACTACCGCTCGCCGATGGCCGACGTGGGGCGATCGGTCCTATTCGTCGCGGTGCACGGTGGCGGGCGAGAAGGCCGGAACGCACACTGCAATGTACTCGGCGCCGTCCTCGTCCGGCGTGCTGTACCGCACCCACTCCCCTGGTCGGGTTACGACTGCCTGCCCCGCGCGCACCTCCAGCGTGCCGCCCGCGCTCTCGACGCGAACCATTCCGCGGAGCACGACCGTGACCTCCTCGAACTCCGGACGTTGGCCGGGCTCCTGCCAGCCACCCGGTGACGTCATCCGGGCGATGCTCACCGCGGCATCACCGGAATTGACGCGGCCGGTGTACTCCTCGATCCGCTTCGGCTTGTTGCCGGCGGCCACGATGATCGATGGCGCCTCTATCAGTCTGGGCATGTGCTCGGGTCCTCTTCGTGTCGACGTGTGAAACCACGTGCCTCGGAGCGCAGCCCCCACCCGGCCGCGTTCACTTCCCGCGCGACCCGCTCGCCGGATTCGAGCGCCCCCTGTCTCCAGCCGTATTCACGGCGGCGCGGGTCGAGTGACGACACCGATATGGCAGCGGTAATGCGGCTTCGCGCCAGGAAGTCTCGTCGGTTGATGGTGGCTCTCTCGCGTCGCCTCCGCGCGGCGCAGCGCGCCAATGTTAACCCCGCCAACGTGGGTGTGGCGGTCCGCACGATCTGGAACCGGCGTAAGCTCATGGTGCGCGGTACCGGCCGGACCGGCAAGACCCGCACCTTCGACATGATCGCGGTCACCGGCTCACGATGAGCCGCGGCCGTCACGTAGACTGACACTCCTGCACGGAGGGACGATGGGTAAAGGGCGCCTGGAGGCGTTCAGCGACGGCGTGCTCGCGATCATCATCACGATCATGGTGCTGGAGCTGAAGGTGCCGCGCGGAGAGCCAGGGTCCGACGGTGTTGGCGCCCTCCTGGCGCTGCTCCCGATCTTTGGAAGCTACGTCCTCAGCTTCGTCTTCATCGCGATCTACTGGAACAACCATCATCACATGCTCCACGCATCGGAGCGGGTGAACGGAAGTATTCTCTGGGCGAACGTCCATCTGCTGTTCTGGCTCTCGCTCGTCCCGTTCGTCACCGCCTGGATGGGCGAGAACCACTTCGCCCCCGTTCCGGTCGCCGCATACGGGGTCGTGATGTTGATGAGCGGCGTGGCGTTCACCGTGCTGGCGCGGACGCTCGTCTGGTTACACGGTCCGGACTCCACGCTGGCGCGGGCGCTCGGGAGCGACCTGAAAGGCTGGACGTCGCTCGTGCTCTACGCCGCGGCGATCCCTCTTGCATTCGTCGATCGGTGGCTCGCGCTCGGCACGTACGTCTGCGTCGCCGCCATGTGGTTGATCCCGGATCGGCGCATCGAACGAATCATCGCGCCGGCACCGACGCACTCACGGGAACACTCTTCGCTGTAGGGTATTGATGATCACACGAGCCGACAGCCCGGGCGTCGCGTTTCCACCTCCCTTCGTCTACGCAGCGGCGGTGGTGGGCGGATACCTGCTCGACCGGCGCTGGCCTCTTCCCGTCCACGCGGGGCTCGCCTGGCGCGTCGGCGCGGAGCTCGTGGCGGGGCTCGCGCTGATGCTCATGTTCGGCAGCGTCGGGCTGTTCTGGCAACGGCGTACCTCGATCATCCCGAACCGCCCGGCGGACACCCTGGTCATACGCGGACCGTATCGATTCACGCGCAATCCCATGTACGCCGGTCTGGCCGTCCTGACCGTCTCGCTCGGCGTCCTGCTGCATACATGGTGGGTGATGATTCTGCTTCTGCCCGCGCTCGCGATCATCCAGCTTGCCGTCATCGCACCGGAGGAACGGTACCTCCGGCGCCGATTTGGCGCCGACTACGACACCTACGCTCGAACCGTCCGCCGCTGGTGCTGACGGTTGCACGTCGCACGTTGCACGTCGCACGTCGCACGTTGACCGCGTCGCACGTTGGAGGTTTAGAGCGCGATCACGCCCCGCCGGAGCGCCCGACGGACGGCGTCCGTCCGGTTCGAGGCTCCGAGCTTGCCCAGCACGGCCGCCAGATGGAACTTGACCGTCTCGTCGCTGACCCCAAGCCGCAGCGCGACAGCCTTGTTCGGCAGTCCGTCCGCGACGAGTTGCAGGACCTGCAGCTCACGGGTCGTCAGCGGCTCGACGAGCGCGTCCTCCGGCGCGCCATCGGCGACAAGGAACGCGTCCGCCCTGACCCCGAGCGAACGCGCCTCGCTCAGCGTGGGCGCGTCGCCGATGACCTCGATGCCCGTCGGCAATTCGGCCCGGAGCCGTTGACGCCGTGCGTACGGGCCGACCAGGATGACCTGCATCTGGGTGTAAGGACGCCGCGTGTGGCGGCGGCGTCCCGCACGCCGCTCAGGCCCGCTCGGCGACCGCGACCTGCACGTCGCGCACCGCGCCGCCTCTCAACGTGCGTGCCGTCAGCGCCTGACCCACGCGCGATCCGCTGAGCAAATCGAGGAGATCGTCAGCCGTTTCCGTCGGCCGGCCATCGAACTCGAGAAGCAGGTCCCCGACCATGATTCCCGCGGCGTCTGCGGGGCTGCCGTCGGTGATCGCCACGACGAGCAGGGCCCGATCCCGCCCGTCAGGGCGGTGTGACGCGGGCAACTGGACCGGCTGCACGGCGATGCCGATGAATCCGCGCCGGGGCGTGCCAGCCGCGAGCAGTTGCGCGGCCGACGCCCACGCGATCGAAGCCGGGATCACAACGGCGAAGCCGCGGATCGCTGTCGCCGTCGCGACGCCGGTCAGGTGCCCCCGCGCATCGAACACGCCCCCGCCCGCAAATCCCTCGTGCATGGGAGCCGTCACGCGAATGACGCGCGCCAGCTGACGGCGCCGTCCCGTCCGCAAGGGCCCGCCGACCACCGCGACCGTGCCGGCGCTCGCCGTCACCGCGTTGCTCCACGACCGGGCGATCGCCATGATGATCTCGCCCGTGCGCGGCTCGGCCGCCGCCACGGACGGCGCATTCGCCGTCACCGGCGCCACAGTCCGCAGAAGAGCGATCCCGCTCGCCGGATCCCAGCCGGCCAGATTCGCGTCGATGATCGTGCCATCGGGCGTACGGACGCGCAATCCGTCCTCGCGTCCGATTGCCCGCGCCGTCGTCACGATTGTGTCGGGGCCGTGTGCGATCCCGCTTGCGGGACGTCTCGCGCCGAGCACCTGCAGGACGGAGGCGGCGCCCGTCTCCGCCAGAGTTCCAAGTTCATCCGAAAGCGCTGCCAGTGTGATGTTTGCCATGACGCAATTCTGACGTTCGCCCGCCGTCGGCGGATCACCCGGATGGGGAGGGCGGGGCCTGATAATCTGTCAATCGATAGCCGTGCGGCCCGCGTCACGCGCGCCGTTGCGATTGCCAGTTGGGAGTGGGTGTCATGAAAATCGCCGTCATCGGGGCGGGAATGATCGGGGCGACCGCCGCCCGCCTGTTTGCCCAGGCCGATCACGAGGTCGTCGTGAGCAATTCCAGAGGCCCGGCTTCGCTCGCGCCGCTCGTGGCGGAGCTCGGCCCCCGGGCGCGTGCGATGACGGTCGCCGACGCGGCCCGCTGGGGCGAGGTGGTGCTGCTCGCCGTCCCGTGGCGGACACCCGACGCCTTGCCGCCGCCCGACGCAGTGGCCGGCAAGATCGTGATCGACGCGATGAATCCCTACGGCGCTGACGGCAAGGTCATGGCGCTGGCCCCCTCGTCGTCTTCGGAAGAGACGGCGAAGCGGCTCCCGGGCGCCAGACTGGTCAAGGCGTTCAATACGATCTGGTTCAAACACCTGGCGGAGCGTGGCAGGCCCGACCTGCGGGCAGACGACCGGCACGCGATCTTCGTGGCGGGAGACGACGAGGCTGCCAAGCGCGTCGTCATGAATCTCATCGACGACATCGGATTCGGCGCCGTGGACACGGGGTCGCTGGCGGAAGGCGGGCGCCGCCAGCAGCCGGACGGCCCCTTCTACAACAAGGTGATGACGGTGAAGGACGCCCGCGAAGCGCTAGGACGGCCGCAGGCCTGAGCGGCCGCACTAGACGGTGATCATCCCCTTGAACAGCCCAGGGGCTTCGGCCATCGTGCCGAATGCCGCGGGCACGTCGCCCAGGTTCAGGCGGTGTGTGATCCACGGCGCGGTGTCGATGCGGCCGCCTTCGACGGCGTCGATGATCGCGCGAAACGACGCTGGCTTGGCATTCCTCGTGGCGAGCACCGTCAATTCCCGTCGGTGAAAGTCCGGGTCGTTGAAGCTGATTTCTCCCTGCACGAGTCCCACGAACACCAGCCGGCCCCCTGGGCACGGCCAGCGGAACGCGGCGCACATGGACTGTGCATTGCCCGTCGCATCGAAGACGACGGACGGCAGGTCGCCTCCACCCGCATCGCGGACCTCGGTTTCCGCGTTCGGGCTCAGGCCGTCGATCGTGCACTCCACGTTCCACAGGCTGCGGCACAGCTCCAGCCGCGCGGCGCTCGTGTCCACGACGGCAACGCGCGCCCCGGCAGCGCGCGCGAACTGGACGACGGAGACCCCGATCGGGCCCGCGCCGATGACGAGCGCAAACTCCCCGTGTTGCAGATCCGCGCGCTCGACGGCATGGGCGCCGATCGCAAGCGTTTCGACGAGCGCAAGCTGCTCGTACGAGAGGCTGCTCGACGCGTGGAGCTTGTCGGGGCGCACCGCGATCAGCTCTCGCATGCCTCCGTCCTGGTGGACGCCGAGGACCGAGAGGCTGCTGCAGCAGTTTGGGCGGCCGTGGCGGCACGCGATGCAGGTCCCGCAATTCAAGTACGGTTCGACCGCGCAGCGATCGCCGGCACGCAGCGTGCCGGCGCCCGGATGCACGACCTCGACGCCCAGCTCGTGGCCGAGCACGCGCGGATAACTGAAGAACGGCTGCCGCCCGCGGAATGCGTGCAGATCTGTGCCGCAGACTCCGACGCGATGCACCCGGACGAGCGCACCGCCGTCTGCCGGCGCGGGTTCCACCGCATCTGCGCGGGCGAATCGACCGGGCGTTTCGAGCGTGACCTGGAGCATGTGGTTCACCGCCGGATCGTGCCATCCGGCCGGGCTGGTCTCCAATCTAGCACGCGAGCCGCAGGATCCGGCGCCGCCGTCCGCGCGTCCTATCGGGCGTGCGTCTTCATGAGTTCCGCGCGACCGATACGATCGCGCTTCCCCGCGACCGCGTGTTCGCGTTCTTTTCGGATGCGGCCAATCTCGAGGTGATCACCCCGCCGGAGCTCCGATTTCGCATTCTGACTCCACAGCCAATCGCGATGCACCCCAGGGCGCTCATCCGGTACCGGCTGCGGCTGATCGGCGTGCCATTCGAGTGGGTGACTCGAATCACCGAGTGGAATCCTCCGCATGGGTTTGTCGATGAGCAGCTGGCGGGCCCCTACAAGGCATGGGTCCATCGCCATCGCTTCCTGGAGGTGCCTATGGGTACGCAGGTGGACGACGATGTCACTTACGAGTTGCCCCTGTACCCGTTCTCCGAGCTTGCCGCCCCTGTTGTGGCGTTCCAGGTGCGTCGGATCTTCTCCTTCCGCACGCAGGCGATCAGGCGGGCGCTCGGCGTGTGAACGTGTGGCGCGGTGCGCTAGCTTTTTGGCTTCTTCGGAACGGCGACGACCGGTGACGTCGTCGCGATGCCGACCGTCGCCCACGCGTTCCCGATAACCGTGCGTTCGATGCTGTCGGGTCCATACAGGCGTGTCGCGGTTGCGACGGTGAGGTTCGCGAAGCGCTTGAAGCCGGTGTTGCTCCTGAGGGCCGAATCCCGAAGCGTCTCGTACCAGATGCGTCCCGCCTTCTCCCACGCGAAGCCCCCCATGTCCACCGCGGCCTGGTAGAAGGCCTTGTTCGGGATCCCCGAATTCACGTGCACGCCGCCGTTATCCAGGTAGGTGTTGTCGTAGTGATCCATGTGGTCCGGCTGCGGATCCTTGCCGAGCACCGCGTCATCGTACGCGGTTCCGGGAGCCTTCATCGAACGCAGCGCGCTGCCGTTCACCGCGCTGGTGAAGAGACCCTCGCCGATCAGCCAGTCTGCCTCGGCGGCGGTCTGCCTGGCCTTGCGCTGCTTGATGAGCGACCCGAACACGTCGGAGATCGATTCGTTCAGGGCGCCGGGCTGGAACATGTAGACGAGGCCGGCCTCGTCCTCGGTGACACCGTGCGTGAGCTCGTGCCCGATCACGTCGAGCGCAATGGTGAATCGATTGAAGAGCTCCCCGTCGCCGTCCCCGAAGACCATCTGCTGGCCGTTCCAGAAGGCGTTGTTATAGTCGGTTCCGTAGTGGATTGTCGCGTTGAGGGGCATTCCCTCGTCGTCGATTGAGAGCCGGCCGTACACGTCGAAGTAGAAATCCCACGTCGCCCCGAGCCCCTGGAACGCCTCGTACGCCGCCGCGTCCGCCGTTTTGGCGGGCGGCTTCTGTTCAGTCGCGATGACCGTCCCTGGCAGTGCCTCCTGATGGCCGGCGGTGTAGATCGTGCGGCGCTTCGTCGCGGGCACCGTCGCGTGCGCATTCGGTGGAGCGGTGATTGCGCGTGGGGAGGCGCGGAGAGCGCGAAACGTTGCATCGAGCGCGAGCGTATTCGTCGCGGCGATCCGCTGGGCGGCGTTTCCGCGCTGCGCGATTGCGCGCAGAATGTGCGGCGGCATGATGCAGGAGAGCGGCGAGCGCCTCGAACACGAGCACATGGTCGGTCCTTTCGACACCGTCTATTTGAAGGTGTAACTGACGCCGGCGAACACGCCTCGCGCGCCGGCAATCCGGAATGGGTCTGCGGCATTGACGGGGGCTCGCCCGATCGCTTCGCCGGGGGCTGGTGTCCTGACGGCGAGCACGGCGACGCCCGCGTCGAGTGCCAGACCACGAACAATCAAAAGCGAGAGTCCCGCGCCGGCCCCGACGTCTGGAGCAATGACCGTGCCGAGGAACCAGTGGACGCGTTCCGCCCAGGCAGGGCTCGACCGCCCGGGAGCGTGCGACCGTGTGGGCCGTCACCGGCGTGGACCACGGCCGAAAAGAGGATCCGTTCCGAGAATGTGTCCGAGCCGGGCCACGCAAGCAGCACGTAGTCCGAGCGCAGGTCGATCGTCGCCAGCAGCGCGCGATCCGCACCCTCCGCGGTCGGGCACCGGCGCACGAACGTCAGGATTCGCGCCGCCGCATCTTCGAAGCTCCCCGCATTCCCTGACTCGTATGCGGACGTGAGATCGGCAAGGACCGTCGGGTCGCGGACCGCGCACTGCGCGATCGCGACGGGCGCCGCGGGGGTCTGGGCGCTCGGCTGAACCTCGACCCAGACGATGGCGGCGAGCCCGATGGCGGTCGTCCTGATCACCGTCGACCCTCCGGCGTCGCGCCCATTTGCCTGGCGACGCCTGGGAACGAGCTTGCCGCGAGATGCGCATTCAGAGTGCGCGGGGTTTTTGCAATCGGCGATCCGACGACCGGCGCCCAGGAGCCGTGAAGGAGAACACGATGACTGCCGTACCGTTGCCGTTCTGGTCCGCCTACCTGCTCGTCGCGCTCGGGATTGCAATCAGCATGGTTCTGCCCGTTCTTCGGGCGCTGATCCCGGCGCCGCCGCCGCTCGTGCCGGCGCTTCCGGCCGGGCCGTACCTGGCCGTGGGGGCGGTGTCGCTCCTGACGGCGGTCCTCGTTCTCGCGTTCAACGACGGGCAGTTTTCGAGCCCCTACACGGCCCTGCTCGCCGGCTATGCGTGGGACTCGACGCTGCAGAAGGTGGCAAGCCGCTGACGAGCGGTACGGGCAAGCGGTTGACCGGATCGGCGGCCCGCCGGCCACCCGCGGCTGGGGAGCGGTTACGCGCCCCTTCACGCCCCGCAGCCGGTATGATGAAATTGGAAATGCGCGCTGGCCGTCCGGTTCGCCGTCCCGTTCAACATGCCCTCTATGCCCGGACCGCTCCGCGTCGCCTTTCTCGGATGCGGCTTCATCACCCGGGTCCACAGCCGGCACCTCATGTCACTCGCCCGGCGGATCGCCGTGAGCTACGCCAGCCGCGACGTGGCGCGCGCGCAGGCGTATTGCCGCAAGTACCGGGGCGTCGGCACCTATCGCGATTACGTCGCCGCGATTGAGGACCCCGCGATCGAAGCGGTCGTCATCGCCGTGCCACCCCGATTCCACCTCGACCTGACCCTGCAGGCGCTGGCCGCGGGCAAGCACGTGCTCGTCGAAAAGCCGGGGTTCCTTCGCATGGCCGACTACGAGCGCGCGATTGCCGCGCGCGACCGCGCGGGGGCTGTCGTGCTCGTCGGCGAGAACGACCACTACAAGCCGCTCGCCGTCACGCTTCGTCGGCTGCTCGCCGATGGCGTCATCGGCGAACTGGTGTTTGCCCACTTCATGACGATCGCCAAACGCCTCAAGCCGGCGGGCGACTGGCGGAATGACGAGACGCTGGCCGGCGGGGACGCGTTCTTCGAAGAAGGGATTCACTGGCTCCACATGGCCGGCAGCCTGGGCCCGCGGATCACGCGGATCGACGGCTACCGCCCTGCTCCCTCACGTCAGGGACCCGATACGCGCGCGAAGAGCATGATGGTGGCCTTTCAGTACGACAATGACGCGGTCGGGTCGCTGTACTACTCGCGGGAAATCCCCTCGCTCTTCCGCGGCCTGCGCCTGTCGAAGCTCTTCGGCCGCAAGGGCGTGATCACGTTCGAGTCGAACGGCTCGTTCGTCATCGTTCGCGGGGCCGGTGCGCCGCGGCTGCTCTTCCCGGGCTTCCGCGACATCCGCGGCTACAGGGCGATGTACCAGGATCTGCTCGGTGCAGTGCGGAGCGGGCGGGCCCCGGAGATGAGCCTCGAGCGCGCGATCGAAGATCAACGCCTCATGGACCAGGTCTACTCAACCCTCGGAACGCCCGGGTCGTGAACGCACACTTCGACATCATCATCATTGGCACCGGAGCGGGCGGGGGGACGATCGCGCAGGCGCTGTCCTCGAGCGACGCGCGCATTCTCATCCTCGAGCGCGGTGATTTCGTGCCTCAGGAGCAGGAGAACTGGGATCCCGACGCGGTCTGGAAGAAGCTCCGCTACCGCGCGAAGGAGCGCTGGCTGGACGAACGCGGCCGCGAATGGACCCCGTACACGCACTACGGCGTCGGCGGGAACACCAAGTTCTGGGGCAGCGTCCTCTACCGCCTGCGCCGCGAGGACTTCGCCGCGATCGAGCATGCCGACGGCGTTTCGCCGGCCTGGCCCATCACTTACGAGACGCTCGCGCCCTACTACGATCGGGCCGAGCAGCTGTACCACGTGCGCGGCCAGGACGGGTTCGACCCGACGGAGCCGCCGCGGGGCCCTTATCCGTACGGGCCCGTGCCCCACTCGCCCGGCATGGCCGAAATCGTCGAGAAGCTCCGCGCGCAGGGCCTTCATCCGTCGCCGCTCCCGCTGGGCCTCTTGCGGCCAGGCGAAGCGGATGGCTGCATTCTCTGCAACACCTGCAACTCGTTCGCCTGCCGGCTCCACGCGAAGAGCGAGGCCGATGTCTGCTGCGTCAGGCCGGCGCTCGCCCGGCCGAACGTCACGCTCTGGACCGGTGCGCGTGCGGAGCGGCTCTTTACGGATCCCGCAGGTCGGCGGGTGGAAGGCGTCGAGGTCGTTCGCGACGGCACCCCCGTCCGCGTAGCGGCTCCGCTCGTTGTCGTGGCGTGCGGCGCAGTGAATTCCGCCGCGCTCCTCCTCCGGTCGAAAACCGACAAGCACCCGAACGGTCTCGCGAACTCGTCCGGTCTCGTTGGCCGGCGCTACATGGCGCATCTCGCGACGATGATGCAGGGGTTCCATCCGTTCCGCCGGAACTCCACCGTGTTCCAGAAGACCGTCGCGATCAACGACTTCTACCTGCGCGGTCCTCGCAGCCCTTACCCGCTCGGGCAGATCCAGTCGCAGGGGCGGACACACGGCGTCATGGCGCAGACCGCGTATCCGTGGATCCCGCTGTGGCCGTACGAGCAATGGGTCGCGCGCGGCGTCGACTGGCTCGCAATGTCCGAAGATCTGCCGCGGCTCGACAACCGTGTCACAGTGGAGGCGGACGGACGCATCCGCCTGCGGTACCGCGCGAACAACGTCAGGCCGCACCGCATGCTCGTCAGCGAGACACGGCGGATTCTGCGGCGTCTCGGCTTCTGGGTCGTCATGACGCATTCGCACGGGAGCACGAACACCACCCACCAGTGCGGCACCTTGTGCTTCGGGACCGATCCCCGCCAGTCGGTGCTCGACACCTATTGTCGGACCCACGACATCGAGAACCTCTTCGTCGTCGATGCGTCGTTCTTCCCGTCGTCCGCCGCGGTGAACCCCGGCCTCACGATCGCGGCCCAGGCGATCAGGGTCGCCGACCACATCAAAGAGACCGAACTGCGGTCCATGGAGCGCGCCACGTGAGAGTCCGATCCTTCAGTCACGCCGGCATCACCGTGTCCAGCTTCAACAGGGCCGTCAGGTTCTACTGGGAGATCTTCGGCTGTCCCCTCGTCGGGGTCGCCGACACGCCGCCCGAGCGCGTCCGTGCGTTCTTCGGTGTGAACGATCCCCGGCCCGCGTGCAAGATCGGATGGGTCCGCGTCCCCGGTGGCGGGGTCCTCGAGATTTTCGAGTTCCAGCCGCAGCAGCCGCCCGTGGCTGTCACCTGGAACCAGGTTGGACTCACGCACATTTCGTTCAATGTCAGCAACCTGCCCAGGTGGCACGCGTACCTCACGCGACAGGGCGTCGAGTGTCTGGGCCTGCCGGAGCGTTCGCCGCGAGGCCACTCGTTCTTTTTTTGCAGGGACTTCGACGGCAACCTGATCGAGCTCATGGATCTCGGCTACATGTATTACGTGCTGGGATGGCTGGGTCCGCTCGGCGGATGGATCTTCAGGCGAGGGATGTACAAGAAGTACTACGAAGCGCCCTGACGTCGGTTCAGCGCGAGCCCTGCGGGCGGGTGGTGGTCCGGTTCGTTGATTCCTGCCGCGGCGTCGGAGGTAAGATGCGCACGTCATGAAGCGCCTCTGCCTCGCCAGTCTCTGCCTCGTTGCGCTCGCAGCATCCGTCCCTGGATCGACACCGATCGCCGCCGCCCAGCGATCGTCACAGCGGCCGCAGAACCACGTCATCATCATCACGCTCGATGGATTCGGCGGGTGGGCGCTGGACGACCCGCAGCTGCCGCTGCCTACGCTCAGGAAGCTTGCCGCGGAAGGCGCGTCCGCAAAGGGCATGCGACCGGTGAACCCGACGGTCACGTGGCCCAATCACACTTCAATCGTCACAGGGGTGCCCCCGTCGAAGCATGGTGTGCTCTTCAACGGCATGCTCATCCGGGAGCCGGGCGCGGTCCCACGCGTCGAGCCCTGGCTCGACAAGGCGAAGATGGTGCGGCACGAGACCTTGTACGACGCGGCGCATGCGCGCGGCATGACGACGGCGCAGGTCGACTGGGTCGCCATTTACAACGCCCCCACCATCACGTGGGAGTTTCGCGAACGTCCACCCGAAGGCGGAGGCGGGACGATCGCGGCGGAGATGGTCAAATCCGGCCTGGTCACGCAGGCCGATGTCGACGGCTTCGCAACCCGCAACATCCTGTTTCGAGACGACGTCTGGACGCGTGCCGCGGCGTACATCCTCCGACAGCACCGGCCGAACCTGCTGCTCTTCCACCTGCTGACGCTCGACTCGACGCAGCACCGGTACGGACCGCGCACCCAGGCCGCGATGAACACGATGGCCCTGCTGGACACCGAGGTCGGCACGATCGTCCGAACGCTTCAGGAAACAGGGCTCGCGCCGACGACCACGTTGTTCGTGCTGTCGGACCACGGGTTCAAGAACGTGAAGCGCCAGGTGCTGCCGAATGCGGCGCTGCTCAAGGCGGGGCTCCTCGACGTCGTGGACGGAAAGATCACGAAAACGCAGGCCTACGTCGTTCCCGAAGGCGGGAGCGCGTTCGTGTACGTGACGGTGCCGGATGCGTCCGGCGAGATTCTGAACCGGACGAAGCGAGCCCTCGCCGGCCTCGAAGGGATCGACAGGACCATCGGTCCCGACGAGTTCGGGAAATTTGGTCTGCCGCTGCCGGCCACCAACGATCAGATGGGCGTGCTCTTCCTGACCGCGAAGGACGGGTATGCGTTCGGCGGCGGGGCTGGCGATCAGGTCGCGATTGATGCGCCGGAGGGCAGCCTGGGGGCCCATGGCTACGTGTCCACCGATCCTGACCTCCAGTCGCTGTTCATCGCGTCGGGGCGCGGCATCAGGCGCGGCGTCCGGCTGGAGACGGTGGACAACCTCGATATCGCGCCGACTGCCGCACGGCTTCTCGGATTGGAGCTGAAGGACGTGGACGGCAAGGTCCTGACCGACATCCTGCGATGATGCCCGTATCGGCGGGATGGCCCGCGCTCATCGTCGGCCTCGCGATGGCTGCCGTGGCGTGCTCTCCGCGCAGCCCGACACCGTCGTCTCCCGCGGCCGCGGGCGGGCAGCACGAGGTCGCCGCCGCGACCGCGGTCAATGCGCAGCACCCGCTGATCAACAGGGGAGAGGCGCCCGGGACACCACCGTCAGGGATGGTGTGGGTTCCCGGCGGTGAGTTCTGGATGGGATGCGAGAACTGCGGGATGCCCGACGCGCTCCCCGTCCATCTCGTGTCCGTCGCGGGCTTCTGGATGGACCGCACTCCCGTGACGAACCGCGCGTTCGCGGAATTCGTCCGTGCGACGCACTATGTGACCGTCGCGGAACGCCGTCCGGATCCCAGGGAGTTCCCGGGTGTCCCGCACGAGATGCTCGTCCCGGGGTCCGTCCTCTTCACGCCGCCGTCAGGCCCGGTGCCGCTCGACGACTACTCACGATGGTGGCGATATGCCCCCGGCGTGAACTGGCGGCATCCAGCCGGCTCCGCCACCACACTGCACGAGCGCGACGAACACCCTGTCGTCCATGTCGCGTGGCCTGACGCGGTGGCCTATGCGAAGTGGGCCGGGAGGCGCCTGCCCACGGAGGCGGAGTTCGAATTCGCTGCGCGCGGCGGCCTGGATCGGAACCTGTACTCGTGGGGCGACGAATTGAAGCCGGGTGGCCGCGCGCCCGCCAACATTTTCGAAGGACATTTTCCCGACGCCGACAGTCGAGCGGATGGCTACGCGGGCACCTCGCCGGTGACCGCGTTTCCGCCGAACGGGTACGGCTTGTACGACATGGGCGGCAAGG